>NTJV01000009.1 GCA_002457235.1 Puniceicoccaceae bacterium MED-G32 | reverse complement strand
AGGTTTTCGTTTTCTGATGGGCTTAATATAATTCCATCCACATTTTTAAGAAAGGATTGGATAATGGATTTGGACTGAGACTCTTCTGGGCCTTGAATAGGGCTAAGTTCAAACACCTCAACTTCAATGGAAAATGCTTTACCTAGAGTTTTGGCGGCATCGTTTATCCCTGAAAAGACGGCTTTATATTTGGAGCTTTCTTTATCTTTCCCTATGAAAACAATTTTGTAAGTTCCAAGGAGTTCGTTGTTTTGTGCCTGAAGTGTTAATGAAAAATTAAGAAATAGGAGGAGGCTAATTATATATATAAAAGCTTTATTCATATTTATTTCATTAGGACATTATTTAGATCTTATAGTTAAGTGTTTTTTCCTGATTATGAATCGTGAGCGTATTTGAATTACCATCACTTAGCTTAGGCTCAGTTCTCCCTATGACCGCAGCTTCTATTCCGAATGATTCGCTAGTTTGAATGATTCTATCTGCTATTTCGGGCACGCAATAAATTTCTAATCGGTGACCCATATTATAAACACGATACATTTCTTCGTCACTGGTTTGGCTCGCTTTTTGTATTGCTTTAAAAATCGGAGGTATTGGTAAAAGGGAATCTTTTACGAAATGAACATTTGTACCGAAGCGTAAACATTTAGTTTGTCCGCCTCCTGAACAATGCACCATGCCTTTGATGCTAGGTCGGTATTCGGACAAGAGCTTTTTGATTACAGGCGCATAAGTGCGAGTCGGGCTGAGAAGAGCTTCGCCAACGCTTAGGTCAGATTCGGGAAGCGGATCATCCATTTTATAGGGGCCACAGTAAAGGTATTTGCTGTCAGTTTGACGGTCTGTTGTCTCTGAGTATTTTTCGAAGTAATATTTTGAGAGTAAGTCATGCCTTGCACTGGTTAATCCATTGCTACCGATGCCTGAATTATAAAAGTTTTCGTAGCTTGCCTGACCATAGGAAGCTAAGCCAACAATAGAAAGCCCAGGTGTTATATTTGCATTGTCGATGACTTGGTCACGATCCATAACGGCTACTGCGCAAGAATCTACAGTTACAGTTGGGGTTAAGTCTCCAACATCGGCTGTTTCGCCCCCTCCACTATGAATGACGATGTCATTTTCTCTAAGAGACTGAAGGAAAGATTCGGTGCCAGAAATGAGTTCAGCCAATACAGGACCGGGAATATTGCGCGCATTGCGATTAATGGTGCTGGAGATAAGGATATTATCGGTTACGCCGATGCAGATAAGATCGTCAATATTCATGACCATGCTATCTTGAGCGGTTTTTCTGAAAGCAGTGGGGTCGCCGGTCTCTTTGTAGTGTAGATAAGCCAAAGTACTTTTAGTGCCTGATCCATCGGAATGAATAACACAGCATTTGTCTGGGTTATTGGTCAAAAAATCAGGATTGATTTTACAAAAAGCTCCAGGAAAAAGCCCTTTGCTCATGTTATCAACAACAGCATGCACTTCATCTTTTGTAGAGGAGACACCCCTTAAGGAATAGCGGTCTTGGTTCATAATTTATACTATAGGAATATCGGATGGTTTAATTTTGTCGATAGCATGCATGATTTTTTTTGATGCTTCAAGATAACGATCAGGATGTTCTTTTCCTAGATCCAACATTTCATAGGAAATTGGCTCTCCGTATGTAATGTGTATCTTTTTACTGAGGGTGGGCAATTTTTCATCCCGCCCAAAGGCTTCAAAAGCTCCAAATATTCGAGTTGGTACAACAGTAGCTTTTGATTTTATCGCAATCATTCCAGTACCCGCTTGTGGGTCTTGCAAAGAACCATCAAGGGAACGTGTTCCTTCGGGGAAAATCGCTGTCGCTTCTCCCTTTTTAAGTGCTTTAAAAATGGCTTTTATCGAAGTCACATCAGCGGTGCCTCTTGCTATGGGAATCGTTCCGATAGCATGTAAGCATTCCCCAAAGAATCCTTTAAATAATGTATCTCTGGCTAAGTAATGAATTGGCCGTGGGCTTTTAATGCCAATTACTGGTGGGTCATAAAAGCTTGAGTGATTAGAAGCGAATATAATAGGGCCTGTTTTAGGAATGTTGTTTATCCCAGATGCAGTATGATCATGAAATGTTGTGAAGTATGCATTTAGGCTACACTTTACGATTTCGTAAGGATCAGGGATTGTTTTTAAAAGCTTACTTAGACTCATCTTTATACGATATTTCTTTTAAGATTAGAGAGACCACTTCGTCAAGAGAGAGCTGAGAGGTATCAATGTTTAATGCATCATTAGGACATGTGAGGGGAGAGAGTTTGCGGGTTGCATCGATGGTGTCTCTTTCATTGATAACATCTGTATGACCTTCCTTCTCTCTGCGAGCGATGCGCGTACTCGCATCGGCTTCTAAGAATACTTTTAAAGTGGCATTGGGAAAAACAACACTACCAATGTCTCTTCCTTCTACAATCATACCTTTGAAATGATTATTTTGGGCAAAATTAATTAATGAGCGTTGGTAGCAAAGTAGAAAGTCTCTGACTGGTTTGAGTGAAGCAAATTGAGAAACCTGAGTATTAACTGTGTAAGAACGCAAATCATCAGAGTCTACTTGAGTTTCATTGATTTCAAAAAGAACAGAATTTTTTTTTAGAGTGGTGTTAACCTTAAATTCATCTAGAGCGGCAAGGAGCTTGTTGCTTTCGATTGGTTCTATGGCTTTTTGATTTAAGTGGTAGCATATGATGCGATAGTGTGACCCCGTATCGACATGCAAATAGTCTAGAGCTTCAGCGACAGCACGAGCGGTCGAGGATTTCCCTGTCGCTGCGGCACCATCTAGAGAGATAATACTTAAATCAGGCTCTGAATTAGCGGTCATGTCTAAAGCTTTCTAGTGTGTGAAAAAAATCAGGAAAGGTTTTTCCGCAACATTCAGGATCTTTAATGCTTAACCAGGCTTGGCCATCACCTAATAAATCATAGGTGCCAAGGATCGCAAAACTCATAGCAAAGCGATGATCCTCGTAGGTCTCGATTTCTAAAGTCTTTTCTTTCGCTCGGGCGGCTTTAGCTTTTTCAATCAAGGCATTTTTATTACTTAAGATTTTTAATGAATCGTCACTTTCAATTACCGTTTGTCCAAGTTTCTTCAGTTCTGTTGCCATAGCCGATACTCTATCTGTCTCTTGAAGTCGTGTGTGTTTGATTCCTCTGATAGTTGTTTCATCGTTGAGTAAAGGAGCAATAGCGGCATAGGTTAAAAAGGTATCGGAGAATAAATTAAAATTAAAATCGGCAACTTCTTTTTTGATAGAACTGTCGACAGAGCGATGGACATCCCATTGATCTTTTTGAGGAGTTATTTGCAAAGCATGCGATATCAGGAGCTCAGCGAATGCGGCATCACCTTGTATGGGCTTGGCTGGAATATTTTTAATGGAAAGAGATCCCCCATGCAGTACGGTGAGTGCGAAAAAATAGCTAGCAGCAGATAAGTCGGGCTCTACAAGGAAAATTGAGTCTTTAGGGGTCTGGTATGTGTTATTGTGAATCTTGAAAGATCCTTCTTCTGTCATAGCAGATTCAAGAATACCGAAGTATGATTTTATTTGTTCTGTAACTTGGACGTAAGCCGTTCGTACATTCGGGCAATTGATCTGTATGGCTTGTTTACAAGCAGGAAGTGTTAAAAGTAAGGCGGAAAGAATTTGGCTACTTGCAAAGGCATCTACTTGAGCGTATTTGCTTTGAAGCCCGTGTGTTTGCATTTGAAAAGGAAAGTGAAAAGGTTTCTCTAAAAAAGTGAATGTTGCAGAGCCGAGTTCACTCAATGCATCAATCAGTCCTTTCATTGGCCTGTCTCGCATTTGAGGGTCTCCATCCAGTGAATAGTTGCCCTCTTTTTGCAGAGCGAGAAAGGCAGTTATAAAGCGTGCCGCTGTGCCTGCATTTCCTACATTAATGGACGCGGTTTTATTGGGGATAGCACCAGCTTGTCCCTTGATTTTAATTACAGAGTCTTCTTGGTTTGCGAAAATTTCAAATCCGAGCTTACGAAGTGCCTCGATCATAATTAAGGTATCACGACTGAATAAGGCTCCCTTTAGCGTTACAGTCCCATCGCAAAGTGCGGCAATAATTAATGCGCGGTTTGTAATGCTTTTCGAGCCAGGAAGTAACAAAATTCCCGATAAGGGACTCTTAAATGGTAATATAGCTAAAGGTGCACTCACAGTTTAATTGAATAGAGAATAGTTAGCCACTATTTAAATTTTTCAATGGTTTTTCTTACTAATTGGCCTTCATTTAGAATTTTATGTAAGCTATTAAGGTCTTGCGAAGCTAAGCTATTTTTGAGAGTTTCTAGCGTCTTTTCGAATTGATCAATAGCCTTAAGAATTTGATCGGAATTTTGAGATAAAATGGACTGCCATAATTTTGGGCTGCCTCCTGCGACTCTTGTGGTATCTTTCAGACCACCACCTGCATATTGAAATTGTGCATCTGGAATATCAGAAATTGAGGCTGCGAGAATAGAAGCAACGATATGGGGTAGATGGCTAATTTTTGCGATCAGTGAATCATGGCTTTCGGGAGCCATGTGAACAGGATGCATTTCAAGCGCTGACCAAAATTGTGTTACTTTTTCTAAGGCAAGTGGCTCGGTATGCTCTGTAGGGGTGATGATACAGGTGGCTTGTTTCAATAGCTTTGCACTTGCATATTCCATTCCGCTTTTTTCTGAGCCAGCCATTGGATGAGAGCCAATAAAATGAAAATGGTTATTATTCGGAATAGTTTTAGCCTGAAAACAAATACTTTCTTTTACGCTTCCTACATCAGTCACAAGAGTCCCCGGAGTTAAATAAGGGGCGATTGTTTTGAGAATAGGGATAATGCTATCAACCGGCGTACATAATACGATAAAGTCGCTGTCTTTAACCGCATTTTCGAGAGATTCATGAACATAATCGCACCAATGGTTTTTTAGGCAACGTGCCCGTTTCTCTTCATTTCGGGCCCATAGATGTATCTCTTTTGCCAATTTCTTCTCATGAACAGACATTGCAATAGAAGCGCCGAGTAGCCCTGGTCCAATTATGCTTACGGAATTATACATTATCGAAACAACTAAACTGTCTTTTGAAGAAGCGCAATAAGTGATTTTTTTCTAATTTCTTTTACTTGAATGAAATAAACATATCTTTACTTTCTCAATCTTATTATAATAGATATAGTATTACCATGTCTTTAGAAAAAATCATCGCATTAATTATAATACCTACAGCTTTAATAGGTTTCTTTGCTTTCTTGACGATGTCTGGGCCGAAGAAAATCGATTACAGTTCTCAAGAGTCATACAGTGGAGCATTGGAAATTCCTGAAGAAGTTGAGGCTATGCGATTAAAAAGCTTTGAATCAGAGGGGCAATTTGAAGAACTTATTTCTTTAAGAAGAATGACAAAAGAGGATGCCATGTTGTTATTAGAGGCCATTGAGTTTCAAGAGTTGTACGTAAAAAGCCTGCCTTACTATAGCGAACCAGCAAAACAGCGCTTAGACTATCTCAAGCAACGGTATGACCAAGTGCTTTCTGAAGAAAGTTATCAATTGAGTTTGGAAAAAGAAAGGATCAGTCAAAAACTGTATGATGAAGCAGATTATGTAGCTGCAATAAAGGCAATAGAAGAGGCAATTTCTTTACAAAGAAAAATAAATGAATCATATGCATTAAGTTCTTTTTCTGATGTCAATCGTTTGGCTAAGTTGAATCGACGATTAGGATATTTAAATGCTTATCCTCTTTATAAAGAGATTCTGGATTACGAATCTAAGGTTGATTTACTGAAAGATGAAGAAAAATGGATTGAAGCAGGAAATTTATTAACCGAGGTTATTGAGAAGCAGTTGTATTTAAACTCTGAGTACCGTAGTTCCGATCTAGCTGATGGCCTCAAGTTAAATTCCCTTAAGATTAAACAAATTAAATACCGAAGTACGCCTTTGTATTTACAAATAAATGATTTAGAGAATAAAGCAGATGCACTACTGGATAAAGGGAACCATTCCAAAGCAGCCGCTTTCTATGAAGATGCAATGCGACTACAAGATGAATTGAATGAATCTTTTTCAGGAAGTCCCTATAGCTCAGTTGATAGAATAAATGACCTAAGGAGAAAAAATCAAACAGCGGCTAGTTATGAATTAGGCGAGCTTATCAATACGTTGAATTTTGAGATTGATAATGATTTAAGGCGAAGAAAATTATTATTAGCTAAAGACAAGATTTTGCGAATAGTAGATGCCCTTCAAAGAATGGACGAAGAGTTCCCTTTCAGTTCTTACAATGACGATGGGTTGAAATCGAAAATTAATTTCCTTAATTTTATACGAAATGATGTTGAGCTGATACAGGATCGGATTTATGTTAATTTGATCACTGTTCCAGATGAACCCGGTATTAGAATGTTAAAAACAGAAGTGTCGCAGGCTTTGTATTCTACAATTATTGGATATAATCCTAGTCGTTTTGTAGGGGACTTAATGCCTGTTGAATCCGTTAATTGGAAGGAGGCGAATCATTTCTGTAAACGCTTATCTTGGGTTATGGGATTGCGAGTGCGTTTGCCTAAAGAGCATGAATACCGTTCAGCAATTGGGCCACTTCGTTACGTAAAACTTGAGAAATTTGTTGTTTCAAATGCTGAAGAGGCGAAATTAACTAATTTAGCAAGCAAGGAACCTTTAGGCGAGGGTTTCTATGATTTGTTAGGAAATGTAAGTGAATGGCTATTTAGTGATGGTGTTTTTGAAAATGAGCCAGTTAAGCATATTGGCGGTCATTTTAATGATCGTTTAAATACCATTTATTCCGTTCCAGTAAGAATGGTAAAACGAAATGAGCGAAGTCGTTTAATTGGATTTCGCTTTGTTGTTGAGTAAATCTTTAATTTTTTTCTTATAAAAAAATGCAAACAAAAGCAAAGCAGCATGGTTTAACTTCAATCGAATTTTTTTTATCGATTATCGCTTTGTTTTTACTGCTCATTATTACTTACCCGATTTTGCTAGAATATATTGAGCAGAGTCACAGAAGCAAAATTAAAGAGAATTTGAATCAGATTCGTAATTATTCGGATCAGTATTTTAAAGAGCATGAGGCAAATTCAGTCAGCCTTTTTGAATTCATTGGCCCTAGAAAAGAAATTTCAGAATTAGAAATTATTGCTGACGAGGAGTATCCCGAAATAATTTATCGCGGTAAGGAAATCATTGCTTATTCTGAAAAGTATGGGCCTGTAACAGTGCACTAAAACTTTCCTAGAATAGAATAAGCAAAGTGCTTAATTTTGTTCTAAAAACTGGGAGAGTCTTTTAGCAGTTTTTAATCCAATCCCTTCTTGCTGAACCAAATCATCGATTGTAGCACGTTTTAAATTCTTAATCGTACCAAATCGCTTAAGCAATTCAGCTTTTCGAATTTCTCCAATACCTTTAAAGTCATCAAGGATAGATTCTTTTATTTTTTTACTTCGCAATTCGGCATTGAAATTATTGGCAAAATAGTGTGCCTCATCTCTTAAATATTGAAGAAGTCTTAATGCGGGATTCCGAAACGGCAAATTTAAATCAGCACGATTATCTGGAAAAACAATAGTTTCATTTTTCTTAGCTAGGCCAATTAAATAGGGTGGGCTCAGCTTTAGTGTCTGAAAGGCCTTAATCGCAGCATGCACTTGTCCAATTCCTCCATCAATGACGATTAAATCAGGAAATGGAGTGCCTTCTTTTTGTAGTCGTTGGTATCGCCGAGTCACGACTTCTTCGATTGCTCGAAAATCATCATTCCCAATAAAAGATTTTATTTTGTAACGACGATATTGCTTCCGGTTCGGTTTTCCGTTGTTGAAGCAAACCATGGAAGCTACGCAAAAACTCCCAGAAATATGAGAAATATCGAAGCATTCAATATGCTTAGGCAGTTTACTCAATGATAGTTCATCCCTTAAGGTCATTAAGCTTTCCTTTTCTGTAATAAACCCAATTAAGTTTCGCTCAAATTTTCTAGTTCTTTTAGAGGTTTGTTGTATGGCAATGATTTGATCTCTTAGCTCACTTGCTTTCTCATATTTCTGTTTTATTGCATAGGCGTGCATTCTTTCTTTGAGCCCATCAATAGTACTTGCCGTATGCCCTTCAAGAAATTCACAGGCTTTTTCAACTCGTTCACGATAGGCCTCCTCTGATATCTCATTAGGCAGGTCAGACAAGTCCGCACGCATATCATCATAGAGTCGCCAGGTATTATCGCCAATTTTTTTCGGACTCGCATCATTTAATAAGATGCCAAATTTTCGTTTCATGATATCAAGTGTCTTTCGTAATGATCCTGCATGTGGAAAAGGTCCATAGTATCGATAATGTTTGTAGATCCTATTCCGAGTGAGACGAAATCTTGGCAAGGTTTCTTTTGGGTTCAATTGAACTAACAGAAATCGTTTATCATCTTTTAAACTGGTATTATATTTCGGTTTAAATTTTTTGATTAATTGGCTTTCGAGAAGCAAAGCCTCAGACTCAGAATTGACGCAATGATATTCAAAGCTTTCTATTTGTTCCACCATAGCTCTAATTTTTGGCTGAGCTATTTGTAGTTTTTTAGAGGCTTGAAAATAAGAGGAGACTCGTTTTTTTAGGTTTTTTGCCTTCCCCACGTACAATGCTTGTTTAAAGCGATTGTGCATAACATAGACCCCAGGCTTATTGGGCAATTTTCTTGTCGCTTCTTTTAAGGCGCTGATTGTTTCTTGAGTCATTGGGTGGAAATCTTTTAATAAATATATCTCTCACACACTTGCATTTAATCTATAATCGAAAACCCTATTATAATGTCTAATCAAGTTACAGTTGAAATTTTAAATATAGGTGATGAGTTATTATTAGGTATTCGTACCAATAGTCATTTAACTTATTTAGGCAAGCAACTGTCTTTATTAGGGCTTAAGATTGATCATTGCCAAGTTGTTCCTGATAAAGCGGATGCGATACAGTCGGCTTTTAAAATTGCCTCCGAACGTTCAGATATTGTGATTGCTACAGGAGGGTTAGGCCCTACCGAAGATGATCTTACGCGAGAAAGTTTGGCAACACTTCTAGAGCGTGAGCTTATTTATAATGAATCTATTTTTGATTCAATCAAAGATCGCTTTCTGAAATTAGGACGAAATGTTTCAGAGATACATAAAAAGCAATGCTTTCAAATAGAGGGCAGTCAAATATTGAAAAATGACCG
Source organism: Puniceicoccaceae bacterium MED-G32 (assembly GCA_002457235.1). Taxonomy (GTDB): domain Bacteria; phylum Verrucomicrobiota; class Verrucomicrobiia; order Opitutales; family Coraliomargaritaceae. The sequence continues at coordinate 21,638 of NTJV01000009.1, read as the reverse complement.
AGGAACCGCCCCAGGATTGTTTGTTGAGCATAATGCGTGTACGATTATTTTACTTCCTGGTCCGACTCATGAACTGATTCCCATGTTTGAGAAGCAGATCTTGCCCTATGTAAAAAATAAAGTCTGTGCACAAGCTGATAGCTCTTATATTCAGTTGCGAACTTGCGGCATTGGTGAATCTACAGTTGAAGAGGTAGTTTCGCCTATCGTTAAGCAATACGGATCTGTAGAGATTGCTTTTTGTGTACATTTAGGCGTAGTGGATGTTCGTCTAAGCTTTGCTGATAACTCAAAGAATGTGGATCAATTAAACCAAGTAGCAGAGGCTTGCCGTCTCGCCTTAGGAGATCATTTTGTTGGATATGGCGATATAACTCTTTCTCAAGTTATTTTTCAAAAATTAAGGGAACGCCAAAAAACACTAGCAGTAGCAGAATCTTGTACCGGTGGGTTATTGGGCAATGCATTTACTGATATTCCTGGAGCATCAAAAGTATTTCAAGGGGGCGTGATTTGCTACGCGAATGAAGTGAAAATTTCTCAGGTCAGTGTTCCCGAAGAAATTATTGATCAACACGGAGCCGTTAGTGGTGAATGTGCAATTGCTATGGCATCAGGTGTGGCAGAAAATTTATCATCGGATTATGGATTGAGCATCACTGGTTTTGCAGGTCCCGAAGGTGGAGATAAAGAAAACCCAGTGGGCACAATACATATTGGGTTTCACTCGTCATTTGGGATTTGGGCAAAAAGAGTTCGATACCTAGGTGGACGTATGGATGTGAAAGCCCGAGCTGTGAATGCTGCTTTGGATTGGATGCGTAGGCTTTTGATTCGCCAAGAGCAAACAGACATTGATGGGTATACCATCTAATCAAGTTAATAGGATAAAGAAGACTAAAGAATAGGAATTTTTTTCTCGCTAGAGTCGCTCTAAATTTGAGAATAGCACTATGTCTATTAGTGCCAAATTTGCATTTATTTGTGGTGACGATGAATTCCTAGTTTCTGATAGAGGAAAAGCCTGGTTTGAAGAAGAAACAAAAGGCATAACAGATGAGCTCTCCAAAGAGGTGATTGATGCTCGTGGCAATAATTTAGATGAAGTCTCCCAAATAGTTGATCGCTTTATAGAAGCGATACAGACACAATCTATGTTTGGAGAAAAAAAGATCGTTTGGCTTAAGGCGGTCAATTTTATGGCTAATTCGCAAACAGGAAATGCCAAGGGGACTTTAGAGTTATTAGAGCACCTTAAGTCGGTTCTTGAAAGTATAGACACCGAAGCGGTATCTGTTTTAATCACGGCTTCGCCAGTTTATAAGGTAAAAAGTTTTTATAAATGGTGCATCAAAGAAGGGGATTCGGAGATAATTGATAGCGGGAAAGACGGCACCGCTCGAATTGAAGAAAAAATTCAAAAAACGTGTTCCGATCTAGGAATAAAAATCAGTCAAAGTGCGATACAATTGCTAAATGATAAAGTAAACGGGAACAATCGACTCATCGCGATGGAAGTTGAAAAATTAACCACATATGTTGAGAAAGGTGGAGTCATTACAGAGGAATTGATCAATGAAATGGTGCCAAACTTTGGAGAAGGAGATTTTTTTGAAGCAACCGATGCATTTTTTTCTGGGCAATTGGAGTGGACACTTGAAGCTTTAAACCGACATTTTTTTACACAGACGGAAGCTCGACCGCTTTTAGGGAGTTTACAATCAAGAAACCGCTTGATGATTCAATTGCGTATACTTAAAGATTCTGGCGAACTAGGCACTGGATTTCAGAGGATCAGCCAGAATGACCTTGCCCGAATCTTTGGTAAATTTCGTGAGCATTTTGATGAAGATACATCAAAATCAAACCTTAATGTATTCACTCAAAACCCTTATTACTTGGGACGACTGCTTAAAGATGTGAATCATTTTAGTTTGAAAAATCTGATTGATTTCCAAATTGCTTTTGCTGAAACCTTTGAAGCAATAGTCGAAACCCCGAAAGACCCGATCGCAATTTTTAATCAATTGGCAATTCGCTGCCTTGGAGATTAGGTAATGAATTTGCATAGAATCAGCTAGTTAAGGCTGAAATTTAGCCATTTTATCACTTTTTTATGGTCTCATTTTGAAAAATCCTTTCTATCATACACTTTTATTATGTCGAAAAATACAGTTAATATACTTGCGGAACGTTATGCTTCAAAAGAAATGAACCAAATTTGGGGAGCGGAAGGGCGTATTCTTTTGGAACGAGATTATTGGATTGCAGTGGTCAAAGCACAAAAATCTTTAGGTATTGATATTCCAGACGAGGCAATCGAAGCTTATGAATCAGTAAAAGATCAGGTTAACCTACAGTCTATTCAAGAAAGAGAGGCAGTGACTCGGCACGATGTTAAAGCAAGAATTGAAGAATTTTGTGCACTGGCTGGACATGAGCACATCCATAAAGGATTAACCAGTCGTGATCTTACTGAAAATGTTGAGCAGCTACAAATACTCAGAGGTTTGGAACTGATCCGCATCAAGGCTATGGCAGCATTGATTAAATTATCAGAGAAAGCTGAAAAATGGAGCGAACTAGTGCTTACCGCTCGTACGCATAATGTTCCTGCTCAATTGACTACTTTTGGGAAACGCTTGGCGATGTTTGGCGAAGATCTATTTTGTGCTGTTCGTGAATTAGATCGTATTATTGATAATTATCCGGTTAGAGGATTAAAAGGGCCGGTCGGCACACAGATGGATTTAATGACTCTATTAGGCGGTGATTCAGAAAAAGTTGCTCAAATGGAAGATGCGATATTAGAGCATTTAGGAGTTGGCTCAGTTTTAGAAACAGTTGGTCAGGTGTACCCTCGTAGTTTGGATTTTGAAGTTGTTTCTGTTTTTGTGCGCTTAGCCTCTGGTCCATCTAGCTTTGCCAAAACATTGAGAATCATGGCGGGTCATGAATTAGCAAGTGAGGGATTTGCCAAAGGGCAAGTCGGGTCATCTGCGATGCCTCATAAGATGAACAGCAGAAGTTGCGAGCGATTGAATGGTTTTGCTGTTATCTTAAGTGGCTATTTAACAATGGCTAGTGGTTTGTCGGGGGATCAGTGGAATGAAGGCGATGTATCATGCTCAGTTGTTCGCCGTGTATTTTTACCTGATAGCTTTTTTGCAATAGATGGGTTGTTAGACACGTTCATCACTATTCTTAATCAAATGGAAGTTTTTCCTGGGATGATCGAGCAAGAAAACAATCGTTATGGTCCATTTTTAGCAACAACGACCATCCTTATGGAGGCTGTCAAAAATGGAGCAGGTCGTGAAGGTGCCTATGATGCGATTAAGTCGCACGCAGTCGCTGCAGTGAAAGATTTGAGATCGGGCGAGATTTCTCAAAATGATTTAGTGAAACGACTGGGAGCGGATGAGCGATTAGGGCTCGATGAAGCTACGATCGAGCGTTTGGTTAAAGATGCACAGGGGCTTACGGGACTGGCTCAGAAGCAAGTGGAGCAATTTTGTGATCGGGTAAACAGTGAAATGGCCGGCTTCTCTGAAGCGAAAAATTATTCTCCAGGAGCAATTCTTTAAGTTAAGTATTGCTATTATAGTTTCCTCTAGTTCTGATATGTTTTTTTAATTAACGCACATACACATATGACTGAAATATTGAATGGTAATTGTTTAGTGGCTCAATCCGGCGGGCCGACATCCGTTATTAACTCTAGCTTAGCTGGTGTTATTACAGAAGCACTCAACCATGAGTGCATCGAAGAAATTTATGGAGGCTTAAATGGAGTCCAAGGAATTTTGCAGGAGCAACTTGTCGATCTAGCATCTGAGACACAGCAAAATATTCGTGGCTTACGCTATACTCCAGGAGCTGCTTTAGGTACTTGTCGCTATAAACTCAAAAGTGATGCAGATTTTGAGCGCGTGTTACAAGTTTTTGAAGCTCATAATATCCGTTATTTCTTTTATGCAGGTGGAAATGATTCACAGGATACGGCAGATAAAATCTCAAAGCTAGCTCAGAAAAAAGGCTATGCTCTTCGTGTGATTGGAGTACCCAAAACAATTGATAATGATTTAGTGACAACAGACCACACACCGGGTTACGGTAGTGTTATAAAGCACATTGCCACAACGATTAGAGAAGTTGCTTGTGATAATGGAGGTATGGGTCAACACGATTTGGTTCAAGTGGTTGAAGTGATGGGACGAAGTGCTGGTTGGATTGCTGCGGGTGCTTCACTTGCTAAATATAAAGATAATCCTAACAGCGCTCCTCATTTAATTTATCTTCCTGAAGTTCCATTTTCTAAGGAAAAATATATCGAAGATGTCACTAAAGTGCTAAAGAAAGAAAAGTTTTGCTTGGTTGTCGTAGGCGAGGGTCTCGTGGACGCAGATGGAAATTATGTTTCTACAGACAGTGCAAGTGCTGATGCTTTTGGGCACTCTCAGTTAGGTGGTGCTGGTGAATACCTTCGCTCTTTGGCTGAAGAAAATCTTTCCGTGAAAGCTCGCTCAATTAAATTGGGTATGGCTCAAAGAGCGGCTGTGAATTGTGCTTCAAAAGCAGATAGCGATGAAGCTTTCATGGCGGGACAAGCGGCTGTTAAAGCAGCTGTTGAAGGTGAAACTGATAAAATGGTGATCTTAGTGAGAAGTGAAGGAGACAGCTATGCTTGTGAAACAGGATTAGCACCTTTATCTGAAATTGCTAATGGAGTTAAGCTTTTACCGCAAAATTGGATTAATGAAGATGGCGTATCCATGAATTATAATTTCATTAAATACGCACTACCTTTGATTCAAGGAGAAGTGGAAGTCCCATTTGAAAATGGTGTGCCTCAATACATTGAGTTGAAAAAAATCTATGCGGATAAGCAATTACCTGCTTACACCTTAAACGGTTAGATTTTTCTTTTGCTTAAGCACTCTCGAATAGCGTTGATGGCTTGATGGAAGCGATCTTCTGGGTTACCTTTGATCTTAACTACTGGAACTGTGCAAACTTCTAGCATCTCTTCAAAAGCTTGGTGAAGTTCATTTCTTGCTTGAGGACTATCTCTTTGGGCTCCATCAGGTTCCCATGGAATTTCATTTTGGCAGAATAAATAAAGGTCGTATTGGTTTGCGGATAAAGCGAGATCTAATTCTTTTGGGTGTTGCTTAAAATAGTAGTCTGCGTAAATCACATTGGACAGAAGGTTGGTATCGTGAAAGACAAGTCTTGGCGAATTTCCATAAGCTTCATTTTCGTATTTTATTTGTCCGCTCATGATGGCATTCAAATCCTGTTCTCGAATTGGACGATCAATTGATTGAACAAAATCACGAACAAACTCTTGAGAAAAAGGAGCTTCAAAGTGAGCTGCTAATTGTTCCACTAGTGTTGTTTTGCCAGTGGATTCAGCGCCTGTGATTACGACTCGATACATAGCGTTTATTTATTCTGCCTCAGTTAGGGTATGATGCCATTTCCGCCAACCATAAATGGCTAACATCATAAAAGTAAAGAAGAGGAATACAGTTACCCAATACCCTTGCAAGGCCCATAAGTTAATGAAAATCGTATCTGATATAAGCCAACAAAGCCAGGTCCCAATGTATTTTTTACTGAGCATCCATTGGGCCGAGAAGGCAACACTTGTAGCAAAGGCATCAAAGTAAGGTTGGAATGATTCCGTGTAATTTTCGAGCAAATACCCAATAAGAGCTGTCCCAATTATCCAAAATACTACATTGATGACCCACAACTTTTTACTGGTATGCTCTATCGCTTTGGTTTCCTTCGAGGAAGCGCTTTCGTCAACTTGATTCCATTGCCACCATCCATAGGCTGATAGAATAATAAAGACGATATTTAGGGACATATTCGCGAGCAAGCCTGCTTCAAATGCTAGGTAAACATAAATCGTATAGCAGATAATAAAGGTCGGCCATGTGATAATTTTTTCTTTTATGCTAAACCATACGCCGAGAATGCCTGCAATGGTTCCAATATATTCTAGGCCATTTGCTTTAAAATAAAGAATTATAGATTCAAGCATAAGATGAGAGTTTTATATAATTGAGTGCGATAAAAGTTAGTCCGAATCAATGATCTCAATATGTGTCCAATATTTTGAACATTGTGCAACAAATGCCTTATGCAATGGATCTACTTGGTATTGATTATGCCCCTCAATATCATCAAAGAGAATCGTTAAATTATAAGTATAGTCTGAGCGTACAACGGGACGATCTTTTGTTTCTGCAACTGTGCCAATATAAGTGGACCGACTCACTGTGATTGCCTTAAGGCTATTGAGAGCAGACTCAAATTCGGAGATCGCGTCATTCGGCAGATCTTTTTTTAAGTGAAATAATACAGTATGAACAAACATTAGGTGGAAGGGAATTACGGGTACGTTTATAAAATATTTTGAATAAGCGATTTGAGGGCTTCATGAGTTAGGGCTACGTCCAAATCAGGGCGCTCTTTGATTAGCCGTTCAGGTGGACAAAACAAAGCCTTATGTTCTGCGACCTCAATCATGCTAAGATCATTGTATGAATCACCTGCAGCAAATGTTTTAAAATTAAGTGCTTTAAATGCTTCAACCGCTTTTCTTTTATGATCCTTTAATCGCAAACAATAATCATCAATCAATCCATTGTTATCGATAGAAAGATTATGACAAAAAAGTGTCGGATAATTCAACTTAGCCATCAATGGTCCAGCAAATTCTGTGAAAGTGTCGGATAATATAACCAATCGGGTTTTGGATGTGACCCATTCAACAAATTCTTTGGCCCCAGGCAAAGGATCGAGCGTTCCTATCACATCTTGTATGTCTTCAAGCTTGAGATTATTTTCTTTTAAAATATCCAATCGATACTGCATCAAAGTATCATAATTAGGCTCATCACGGGTTGTTCGCTTTAAGGCTTCGATGCCAGTTTTTTCGGCAAAAGCAATCCATATTTCAGGGATTAATACTCCCTCTAAATCTAAACATACAATTGGCATACTCATGGATTTCATAGTTTGAATATTCATACTGAGTGCAATGGTAATTTGCGGAAATGGTAAGGATTTCTTTCAGATAAAGGCCGATTTAGGTTTTAGTTAGATGAGCTTGTTGGGAAAATGAGGTATGGACAAATTGCTTTTTGAAGCAATCCAAAGAATAGGGCTGAGGTAATCAGATTGATTCCTTGGCTCAATTTTTTCAATAAACCAACCATTTATTTTTTGCTCGGACATCCATTGCGCTACTTGTTCTGCTTCATCCTTTCCGCCTTTATGCTGACGATAGGCTGTGACAACTAGCATTCCATTTTCTTTAAGAAGTTTTGGGCTTTGATTTAAAGCGGAAAGAGTATCTTTAGTTGTTGTGATAATCATTTTGTCGCTCCCGGGCAGATAGCCTAAATTAAATATGATACAATCAAATGTCTGATCAAATGTCTTTAAAAGTTCTCCGTGATTTCCGAGATGGCATTCACAAAAGTTATTTAATTTTGCTTGGGTTAACTTTGCTTCAGTTGCTTCTATCGCATCTTCTTGAATATCAATTAAAATCACCCGCCCATTTGGCTGGACTAATTGAGCTGCCTTCAAGGTATCATAGCCATTTCCAGCAGTTGCATCGAGAACGCAGTCACCATTGTTCAAACGTTTTTCAAGGCAGAGGTGTGCATATTCAGTTAATCGCATTTTTTCTTAGAAGGTTTTAGAATTTAGGAAACTCTTTTCCCATTAGATCCATAAATAGTTCAGATAAATAAGGGGCGATTGCGGAGCCTTTGGACCCAAGTCCATTGATGGCAAAGAGAGATGAGTGTGTAGGGTGTCTTATTAGTAAGGGTTTGGCATCCTTGGTAGTAGGTCGAATCCCACTACGGTGCTCTTCAATCTCGAAGAGCAGATTCGTTCCCAGCATATCTTTTAAAACACTAACTAATTCTTCTCTAGCACTTGAGCAAGGTATAGTATCGGAATTTCCAACATCATAACTGGCACCGATCCTGTATAGAAAGTCTTGATTCTTAGTTTTTAAAGAATGAAGCCATCGTTTTTTATAATAAAGTCCGAGCGGAAGTTGAATGTCTTTCAGTCTTATGTCTAAGACGTCGCCTTTTATAGGTATGATTGGTAGGTCTTTAAAAAAGGGGTTTTCTCGTGTATGGATTCCTTGGCAAAAAACTATATTTTTTGTCTTTATCCCTCGATAATTCCAGTGCTGACCATTCTGTTCAAGCTGGTTTGCATCAAATGTATCATCTATGAGGCTATCTTGAGATTTAAAGTAGCTTTTTAAATTTTGAATAAGGCTCGGTACATTGACCCAACTACCTTGACGGATAGGAATACTGCCAAAGTCATCGATGATTCCATTGGGGTTAGATCCTTTTTCTAGAATTGGGTCAAAATAATTAGCATAGCGAGGGTTCTTAATTCTGCGCCGGGCACGGATAGGATCCTCTTGATTAATAAAATAACGACGTATCGGCAAATCTTGAACGATATTTATTCCTAATCTTTCCTCAATGTCTTGATAAAAGGCTTTGGCTTTGGGCATTAAGCTATCAATTTTCCATGACTCAGTCATCCATTTACCAGTAACTGGATTAATAAACCCTGCGGCCACTTGTGAGGCACTGGCTAAGTTTCGGGAATCAAAAATTTTGTAATTGTATTTATTTATTCCCAGCCGCCAAGCAAGCGAAGAGCCAGCTAAGCCTGCTCCGATAATTAAGTAATCAATGATGGGTGATGCTTTGATAGTTGCCGAATCGATGGATAATATTATATTTATATTCATTAATGGCTCAAATAGGATGGATAGACAAGGTTTTCTCTTTCTTCAAAAAAAGCCCTATGGGTGTGTATAGGAATGAATGTTGGGATTCGCTGAGTCCTTCAGAAAAGGGAGCAAAGGGAGAAAAACTGGCCTTAAATTACTGCAAAAAAGAATTGGGCTTTCGTCTTATAACAAAAAATTGGCGACATCGTCGTGGTGAAATTGATCTAATTTGTTTAGATAAAGACTGTTTAGTATTTATTGAAGTGCGTTTAAGAAAGGCTATATCTTTAGTGTCAGGGGTACATTCAATCAGTCGTAGTAAAAAATCATTATTGCGACGTAGTGCCTTGGCTTATTTGAATCGTATACAGAAACACCCTAAAACTTATCGCTTCGATATTATCTCTATCGCTTATGAGCAATCAAAAGGCTACGAAATTTCACACTACAGGAATGTTGCTTTATTTTGATTATATCACTTAATGATGCATACATCATTTATTATGGAAGAATCAAGACACCCATTTTTAGAAGGTTTGAGTAAGCACCGAGGCGTAGTCCCAACGGTTACGGTTATTTTTGGTGCTTCAGGTGATTTAACCGCTCGCAAGCTGATTCCGGCAATTTACAATCTTAGCGTAGATAATTTATTGCCTAATGATTTTCATTTGATCGGCTTTGGTCGAAAAGCGATTTCCGATGAAGATTTTCGTGATGCTATGGAAGCATCCATAAAAGAGCATTCACGCCGTCCAATAAAACCAGAAATATGGCAACGCGTTCGAGATGTTATGTTTTATGCTTCGGCAGACTATGGAGACATTGAGGGCTATAAGCGTTTAGCAGACCAAATCAACGAAATTGAAGCTTCGCTGGGTCGGAAAGTGCAACGTATATTTTACATCTCTACCCCACCAAGTGTGTTTGAGCCTATTATTGAATGTTTAGGTGAAAGCGGCCTCGCACAAGCGAATATGGATACTCCATTGGCTTCAAAGGTGATTATTGAAAAGCCTTTCGGTAAAGATTTAAAAAGCGCCCAAAGCTTAAATCAGTTGATCAATAGTGTGTTTGAAGAATCTCAAGTATTTCGGATTGACCATTACTTAGGGAAAGAAACAGTGCAAGATCTCTTGGTACAACGCTTCGCTAATGCAATTTTTGAGCCGATATGGAATAGAGAATATGTAGAATGTGTACAAATCACCGTTGCAGAAAAACTAGGAGTTGGCAGTCGTGGTGGCTACTATGATACGAGTGGTGCTCTGAGAGATATGATTCAAAACCATACCATGCAATTAGTCGCCTTAACCGCTATGGAACCACCTGTTTCTTTAGACCCTGAATCGATTCGTGATGAAAAGGTTAAAGTAATTCGTTCGATACAGCCTTTGAATTTAGAGGGAGCGGAAGCTGATATTGTCCGAGCTCGATATACAAATGGGTTAATCAACGGTGAAGAGGTTAAAGGGTATTCGGAAGAGCAAGGTATTCCAGAAGAGTCTTCGACTGAGACGTATGCCGCGCTTCGCTTAATGATAAATAACTGGCGTTGGAAAGGCGTTCCTTTTTATATTCGCTCAGGTAAGCGGATGGCACGGAGAACCAGTGAGATTGCAATTCGCTTTAAACGTCCCCCAGGTATTTTATTTTCTGAGGAAGGGCGCTTTAATGTATCTGACAATACAATGGTTATTCAAATTCAGCCTAATGAAGGAGTGACGATTGTGATGAATTCTAAAGTACCCGGATTGGAGACTCGTATGCAACCAGTGAAAATGCACTTTCGTTATGCGACTACATTCGGATCAAATACTCCAGAAGCTTATGAGCGCTTGATTTTAGACGCAATGATTGGGGACAGTACATTGTTTATTCGTGGCGACGAAACAGAAGCTTCTTGGAAGCTTTTATCGCCAGTACTGGAACATTGGGACGCACAAGGCACTAAAGGATTGGAGTCTTATGTGGCTGGATCTTGGGGGCCAAGTTTGAGTGACCAATTGTTGTCAAAAAAGAATCATGAATGGAGACATTCGGGTTAAGTTTAGGCAATTAAAGGTAATAAAATTAAAAGTAAAAAAATGACTGAGTTAATAGATGTTTTGCCAGGAATTGAATTACCCGTAGGTGCGGTGTCAGAAGAGCTGTCAAAAATGTGGGGAGGCAACAAAGAGAATGCACTTTCAGAATTTCGTGCATCACAAATGAACTTAGTGTTGCATTTTGGGCGTACGGTTTCGTCAGAGTCGGCAAAAGCACGCTTTGAAGTTGCGGTTCGCTTTGCTCAAAGATACCCAAGCCGTATCATTGTTTTATGCCCATTTTCTAAAGATAATCAGCCAATGCAGGCCAAATTATTTAGCCAATGCTTTATTGGAGATTCTCATCGAGAGATGTGTTGTTGTGAAGCATTGATACTTGGATTTTCTTCTGAAGATAATGGCTTTTTATTCAATCAAGTTTCTGTTTGGCTTGAATCAGATTTACCTATTTACCATTGGTTTTCCGAAGTTCGTGCTGAAAGGGTGGTTAAATATTTTGATCACTTATTGAAACGTGTGCATAGGATTGTGTTCGATAGTAATATTGAGTCTTATCCAATTCGCGACTTGCCATGGCCTAATTCCCAGAAGGTAGTTGATTTAGCACGTGCGAGATTATTGCCAATTCGTCAAGCAATCGGTCAGTATTTGAGCGGGATTCCTTTTGAATTACTCCGAAAAGAATTATGCGTAATTAATGTTCACTTTGTCCCAAAACGAAAAGGTGATGCATTTCATTTAATGCAATGGTTAGAATATGGGTTAAAATCCATTGAGGATACATCCATAGATTCAAAATTAATAGAGCTTAAGCCTAATTCAAATAAATCACTTTGTTTTGAGATACAATATGGCCATGGGCAATTTATTCATTGGACTCAGTTCGAGGACTCTTCAATTAGCCATCTAACCCAAAATCTAGGTGGAATAGAAAAAAAATTGTCTATTCAAATTAAGCCCTTGCTTCCTGAACAAGAGCTTTCGGAGGCTTTTTATTTTTAGTTTTTAAATTAAGCCGAATGAACTAAGTGCAGCAACTGCTTCCTTGCCTTGTTTGGAAGTTGCACCTTTGATATCTTTCCAAATTAACTTATTTTCATTAAAAATATAAGCTTGTCGGCTCCATTTACCTTTTCCGAATGCCTCGGCTACTGCGCCACTTTTATCTGAGATCAAAGTGTAGGGGAGGGAATGTTTTTCCTTAAATGATTTTTGAGAGCTTGGGCTATCAGAAGAGATACCTAGTACGATAATGCCTTTTTCATGGAGCACGGTAAATACATCTCTCATACTGCAGGCTTGCATTGTACACCCAGGGGTGTGCGCTTTGGGATAAAAGAAAACAACCGAAATGGTATCGGATAAATTCGCTTTGAAATCAAAGTCATTGTTATTGTGATCTGGGGCTATTACGCTTGGAACTGAATCCCCTATCGCAAGTGTTTTGTCTTCTGTGGATGCAAACATGATTGTAAGTGTAAAAAAAAGGAATGTGTATATTAACTTCACAGCTAATATATCGTCAACTAATTCAAGTACTTACGCTTTAAGCTTAAATTGTGCGAATTTGTGTCGTATCAATTAATTCTTTACCCGCATACATCTTAGTAACTACGACTATGGGGTCGCCTTTAGAGGACCATTTTCTCTCCTTCAGTGTACTGAAGGCTTTTTGAATCGTATCTTCATGGTCGTTAACAAAATCCATAAAGAACGGTTCGATACCTCGTAAGAGTAAAAGTTGTTTGAAGAGGGCCGGCTTGTCTGTAAATGCATAAATTGGGATCTGAGGTCTCAATGCAGCAAGTTTAAGCGGGAATAATCCTTTTCGTGTAAAGACAACAATGGCTGCATCTAGATCAATCGCTAGTTGAGCGGCAGAGCGGAGCATCTTTGACTTGGGTAGTCGCAAAATGATATCGGTTCGCAATCGTGTCGGATCTAGGTCTTCTTCGGCTTCAATGCAGGATGCGATACGGTTCATTGTATTAACACACTCTACAGGATATTTCCCAATAGTTGTTTCTCCAGAAAGCATAATGCAATCGGCCTGCTCTCTTACGGCATTTGCAATATCACTGATCTCTGCGCGAGTTGGCATAGGCGATTCAATCATAGATTCGAGCATTTGAGTCGCAACAATAACTGGCTTAGTTTCATTAATTGAAATTTTAATGGCTTTTGATTGGATTGCAGGCAATTCTTCAAATGAGCACTCCACTCCAAGGTCTCCACGAGCCACCATCAAGCCATCAGAGGTTTTGATGATTTCATCTAAATTAGTAATCGCCTGTTGGTCTTCTATCTTAGCGATCACTTTCCCTTCAGAACCCTTTGCTTCTAAGTAGCCTTTTAGCTTTATGATATCATCTGGTTCTCGAACAAATGAAAGTGCATAAAAATCTATGTTAAGATCAACACCTACATCAACATCACCTTGATCTTTTTTCGTCAGTGATGGAAGTTTTACATAGACTCCGGGCAAATTAATGTGCCTGCGATTTCCCAAAGGGCCTGGTATTATCACCTTACATTTAACATCCGTATTATCAATGCTTAGAACTTCAAGTCTTATTAACCCGCTATCCACCAGCACTGTATTCCCTATGGCTATATCGCGATAGAAATCAGGGTAATTTACATCTACACGCCTATGTCCATCAGAAGTCGTGCCACCTTTGCCAACTCCGTAAGTGAAATAAAAAATTTCATCTTTTTCTAAATGAAATGTTTCTGGAACATCGCCTGTTCGCACTTCAGGACCTTTGACATCCATCATGATAGCAATGTGACGGCCAACCCTTTCGCAAACAGAGCGTACACGTTTAACGATTTTTCTTGTCCAATCATGGTCGGCATGAGCCATATTTATTCTGCAGATATCAACCCCTTCGTTGATCATTGCCTCCAAAGTCTCCTCTGATTCGGTTGCTGGACCGATGGTGAAGATGATTTTTGTTTTTTGTGTCGTTTTATTCATTTAGTTATGCCCCAGTTTTAAAAATTTCCGCTAGTTAGAGTGAATTCGAGATTGGGGTCAACAACATGTATTTCTAGATGTGTGTATTTCTCTTTTAGTTTTTGGCTGTTTTTTAAGACAAGATCGACATTATTACAATCCTTACTTAGGTGTGCAATATGTAGGCATTCGATTTTTGAATTAGCTATAGCCTCATTCAGAAATTCTAAAGTGGTCTCATTCGAGAGATGCCCATGCCGTCCTCTAATTCTTTGTTTTATTGATAAGGGTCGTTTTGTGTCTTCTTTGAGTAAGCGTTCTTCAAAGTTAGACTCAATAACGAGGGTCTGTACGTCTTGAATATGCATTTTTACATGCTCCGGAATGTAACCTAAATCAGTTACCCATGCTAAACTTCCTTCTTTGGAGAATAAGTCATTAGGTTCTCCCCAATAAAAATTAAACCCAACTGGATCATAAGCATCATGTGGGAGAGAATAAGAGCGTATTTTTATGTCACGGAAAGTAAAATCAGTCCCTGTTTGAAAAATTTTCCAATTTATATTTTTTTTGAGTTTTGCTTGAATTGCGTCTGCGGTATCTCGATTGGCGAATATAGGTAGATCATATCGTTTGCTTATTCCTCGAACTCCTTGGGAATGATCACTGTGTTCGTGGGTTAGGAATACCCCATCTAATGTGTCGATAGATTCACCTATAGCATTAAGTCTTTCGTTTATTTGTTTCCCAGAAAAACCCGCATCAATCAGAATTTTGCTATGACCTGTGTTCAAAAAAGCCGAGTTGCCACTACTACTGGATCCTAATATTTTAAAGTCTGCTACCACAATATTTTTATCTTGCTTAGATTTGTTGCTTGATCAAAGCAATTTTCAGACCTTATTTATATTTTTAATTATCAGGAATTCTTGCTATCTATTATAATGTAAGCTAATTTTATTAAATTCGTTTTTTCTCTAATGGCTAATACTAATAAAAACTGTGCGGATAATCTCCCAAAAAGTACGGATAAGGATCATTTGTCTCGTGATTATGATGATTCATTTATCGTATCGAAGGAGTACCGTGAATCATTGCCTGATATGCAAAATGCGAACGCGCGACATATTACCGGGTCAAATGTTCCAATTTTAAAGGTCGGAATATCCAATTTTAAACTCCCTTTAAAATATATTGTACAAAATTCAGATACGATTGAGCTTGAAACCTCAGTGACTGGTAATGTGTCACTTCAAGCGGGACAAAAAGGCATCAATATGTCCAGAATCATGCGTGTTTTCTACGATTTTCAAGAGCGAGTCTTTACCTTAGATTTGCTTAAAGAAGTTTTGCAAGATTACAAAAAAACACTGAATACCTATCGAGCAGAGATACGTTTAGACTTTAATTACCCAATTATGCAGACGAGCTTGAGAAGTGATTTGTCGGGATGGCAATACTATAAAGTGTCTTATGAAGGTATTTTAGACGAGCAGGATGTCTTTCATAAACGTATGCATTTTGATTTTATTTATTCTTCAGCATGTCCTTGTTCTTCTGACTTAGCCGAACATGCGAGACAAGTTAGACAAGCATACTCAATCCCTCATTCTCAAAGGAGTACTGCTAGAATAAGTGTTGAGCTTGATCCAAAGTCTCATCTATTTGTAGAGGATCTCCAGTCAATCGCTCTAGCTGCTTTGAAAACTGAAACCCAAGTGATGGTAAAGCGTGAAGATGAACAAGCATTTGCCGAACTCAATGGGGCTTATCCAAAGTTTGTCGAAGATGCGGCACGATTGCTCTTTGCTCAACTAAATGAGGACAAGCGTATAAGAGATTTTCAAGTTGCATGTGCTCATTTAGAATCACTCCACTCTCATGATGCAATTGCGGTGATCCATAAAGGGGTTCCGGGAGGGTTTAATGGACATGTTGATGACTTTAGCGCTTTAATACGTTAAATCTTTAATTTCTGTAAGGGTTTATTTATTTTAGCGATTATTCTCAAATCACGCCTATTGTCTTTTATGAATAAATCCAAGTATTCAAGTGCCGTCTTAAAAAATGAGAAAGTTGAATACTTTGATGTAGTTGACATTTTCGATCGTGTTGTAGGTTTGGCTCCAAGAGAGTACATTCACGCAAATAAATTATTCCACAGAGCAGTTCACGTCTTCGTTTTCAATAATCAAGGGGATATATTTCTTCAAAAAAGATCTATGAATAAGGATAGCGCTCCAGGGAAATGGGTAAGTTCCTGTTCTGGGCATGTTGACTCAGGTGAATATTACTTTGATGCAGCGGTTAGGGAACTGGGTGAAGAAATAGGATTGCATTATTCAAAAGATTTAAATTTAGCGATGATCGAACAAGCACGGCCAGAAACTGGTTATGAACATGTCCATTTATTCGTTTGTAATCACGACGGAGAGTTAAAACTAGACATTTGTGAGGTTTCAGATGGCATGTGGATCGATCTAGAAAAATTAGATTTGTGGATAGAGGAAAATCCTAGAGATTTTGCATGGTCTTTTGTCTATTTGTGGAAGCGTTTCCGTAGACATTTTTAATCTATTTCAATTTTTAGTTTCTTGCTATTTCTCAAGCACTGTTTTTTTGTAACTTTGTGAGTAGAGAAGCTAGTAATTCATTAAAGGTATTAATTGTAGATGACGAAGATGCGTTACGTTATTCTCTTAAACGGGCTCTGTCTAATCGATCGTTTAATATCTTCGAAGCAGATAGTGGAGAGGTCGCGATAGAGGTCGCACAAAAAGAGATGCCTAATATTGTTCTGTTGGACAATCGGATGAAAGGCATGAATGGGATCGAAGCACTACAGCATTTAAGAGGCATTTGTCCAGCAGCCAAAATTATCATCATGACTGCTTTCACCACAACTCAAACAACGATTGAGGCAATGAAATTTGGGGCCTTCGATTATATTATGAAGCCCTTTGATCTATCAAAGATTTTGAGCCTTGTTGATGCCGCGGCAAATGTGATAAAGGAAACATCTAAAGATGGACAATCTGAAAAACAGGATAATGCGGTTATCGAAGAAGATCTTAAAGTGGGGATCATCGGCAATGCAGCTGCAATGCAAGAAGTTTATAAAATGATTGGGCAGGTTGCCCCTACAGATGTAACCGTATTAGTTACTGGCGAGAGTGGCACTGGAAAAGAATTGATTGCAAGAGCCATTCATAAAAATAGCTTGCGAGCAAGTCAGCCTTTTGTCGCAGTTAATTGTTCAGCTATTCCTGAAAATTTAATTGAAAGTGAATTATTTGGGCACGAAAAAGGGTCATTCACAGGTGCGAGTCAGCAGAGAATCGGCTATTTTGAACAGTGTGATCGTGGTACAATCTTCCTTGATGAAATAGGCGATATGCCATTAGCCGCACAGACTAAAATTTTGCGAGCCCTTCAAGAGGGGGAAATCCAGAGGGTCGGAGGAACGGAGGTCATTAAAGTGGATGTTAGAATTCTTGCTGCGACTAATAAATCAATGGAAACAATGGTAAAAGAAAATACATTTCGAGAAGATTTGTATTATCGCTTAAATGTCGTTCGCATTTTAATGCCTGCATTGAGGCAGCGTAAGCAAGATATCCCTTTGTTGATTAATTTCATGTTGCAGAATTTAGCTAAAAAGAACCGATCGGTTGCAAATACAGTTGCGAAAGAGGCCCTAGATTTATTGGTTGAATACAACTGGCCTGGAAATGTTAGAGAGTTGGAGAATATTATCCATCGAAGCGCTGTCTTAGCTCAAGGCAATACGATTTTACCCAAAGATCTTCCAAGTGAAATCAATCCAAAAGTACCATCAGAGTCTTCTAGTGAAACTACTAAGATTGATGAGGAACCTATATCAACAACAGCCCAATCCACTGATTCAGAAGTTGATTTTGAAGCTTTGTACAATGGATTATGTGAGCTAACCGGTAATAAAGACATCCTTAAAAAACTTGAAGCAGAGCTTATTAAACAAGCACTTGAGGGCACTAATGGAGTTGTAGCTAAAGCAGCCAAGGTTCTAGGTATGACAGCTAGTACTTTGAAAAAGCGTATTTCTGAATACGAAATACAATAAGTCGATTGGATCTCCGACAATTATTGACTCAATGAGTAACTATTGAATAAAAATATGGGCTCTTCAATTTCTGTTAATTGGGGTCCACTTGCTTTAATTTTAACCAAAGAATTAAAGGGTCTTTTTTCAGTAATCGGTATAATTTTTAAAGTGTATTTCGAGCCATCTAATTTATCTGGAATAATGGATATTTCGTAAAGAGTTCGGTCGTAATCAATTTCACTCAAGCTTGTGACGAAACGATCATCCAATGCTAATTCAACTAGAAATGACTCATTTAGATTACTTGCTTCCCATGTGATTATATTAGGCGAACAATTAATTAATTTAGGTATAGTGACAATATAGTGTAAAGTCGCTAACGGCTCCTCGTGTCCTTCAAAAAATACAGTTATTTTATTATGATATAACCCAGCTTCTTTGCCTTCTGGAAGAAAGGTAACTTCAATAGTAGTAGATTTTCCAGGCTCAATGATCCGCTTTTTAATCAGTGTTTTAATTGCATTAGATTCAGAATAGGCATTATTAATTCGCATGGGTGACTCTCCATTATTGTGGGTTCGGAATGTCGCTTTCGCAAATGGTTTACCTGGTTGAAGTAAAGTACGGACTTCAGTTTCATCCCAAGTAATTATTTGTGTTTGTATTGCCTTAAGTGGGAAGCCAACTAAAAATAGACTGATTGATGAAATTATTAAAAACTGAATTATATGCATGAAAGAGAAACTTAAATATGAAGTGTATAAATGAAACAATTGCCATTGAGTCGAGAGCGTATCAGTTGAAAGAAATTACCCATGAGGTAAAAACGATATTGGAATCTAGTGGAATTAAAAACGGATTGGCAACGGTCTTTTGTAAACATACGAGTTGTAGCTTAGTTATTATGGAAAATGCTGATCCTTCTGCTTCGAGAGATTTAGAAGATTTTATCTGTCGCCTCGTCCCTGAAAATGATCCAAATTTTACCCATATTTACGAAGGGCCTGATGATATGCCTAGTCATATAAAAATGGCGCTCACTCGTACCAGTGAATCAATCCCTATTGAAAATGGGCAATTAGCATTGGGCACTTGGCAAGGAATTTTTCTTTGGGAACATCGGGCGATTGCTCATAGTCGAAATATTATCGTATCGCTTCAAGGGGTTTGATTCTTTTCCACAAGTAAGCGGTCGAGCAAATCGTCGTACTTCAAAAGGTCTTTTTGAAATTCAACTTTTGCTTTAAGTTGGCTATGAAACGCACCAAATTCATTCTCTATGGCTTGGATATAATCTTGGATTGAGGATGTTATAAGTTGATAGTTCTGTGCCTCCTGCTCCCGATTTTCAACTGAGCTTCGGATAAATGGAATGTAGGAGGTAATATTCTTTTGGGCTTGTGATAGGGATTGTTCAATCGATTCAATTTCGGCAAATAAATCTTTTTTCTTTCGCTGATATTTATACTCAATTTTTTGTAAATTTAATTTGGCGATGGCTAGTGAAGTTTTACTACTTCGATAACCAATAATAGGAAGTTTCCATTCTATTTCAATATAGCTTTCGTAATCCTGTGTCTGATAATGGTCATAAAAAGTAGCTTTTTTATAGCGTTCATATTGATTCCAAGGAGTGTTTCTTTTATAAGAGAAACTGAGCTTGCTTGGGTTATTCAAAAACTGTTTGGATGTGGTTATTTTATAGGCACTCGTTTCCTGCCATTGTTTTCGGGTATAAGGCGAACTTGGCGTAGTTGTTCGCCAGCGTTCCCAATCCTTAATTTGATGACTCATTTCTAAATCCAATTTAAAGCCTGAGTATTTTCTTTTTGAGCTTTCTAATTCAACTCTCTTTATCTCAACATCAATACGGTCTGTTTCAAAGTCCCAATTATGTTCTAGGGCATCACTTAAAACGAGCAAGAATTGATCACGAGTGATTTGAGCCTCTGTTAGCTGTAACACTGCGATTAGGCTCAAAATTAAAGTCAATTTTGACTCGGAAAATAGTACAAATATGCGAGACCAAAGCATAAAGCACGAAGCTTAAAGGGTTAGAGATTTAATTATTAAAAAAATTATAATAATTAAATACTATCTTCGGCCAATTCATAATTTGTGGCCCAATTGAGAACTTCCTTTCCTTGTAGTTCGGAATGACGCCTTAGCTAACAAGATTTATTAGCTCCTCTACATCGGGAGCATCTTTAATAATTTGATTAGGCTCTGGACCAACTCCAATGTAACGTAAATTTGGATAGAGTGTTTTGTTGTTATCCCCATAATTAGCTACATCTGTAAGTGATTTAAGCATCCAAGCCAGGTAGATTTTTGCATTTTTCGGTAGGTCAGCAAATTGACGAACATTAGAAATGTCTTCTGACCAACCTGGAAGTGTCTTATAAACTGGAGTTAGGGTTTTTCTCACGCTATCATTTCTTGGCACATGGTGATAAAGCTGTCCTTGAGCATCTTGGTATGCGATGCAAATTTGGAGATCTCCATTCCAGCCTTCAGAATAAGAAAGGGCATCAAGTTTATTTAGAGCAAGGTCTTGGTAGCCTCCATAACGTAAGGCATCTCCTTTTTCGACAGCATCGTACCATCCGACCATTCTTTGCCTTCCAGTTGTGGCTCCAAATTCTAATTGCTTAAGTTTATTGCCTAGTGGATGGCCGTCTTCAATTTCTGTGATAAATACATGCGTGCCTACTTTGGTATCATAAGCTTTACAGCATCCGATATTATGAATCGGCTGTGCAGGAATGCCTGCAGATTGGAAAAATTCCGGGGTAAAGGTATGAGAGGCAGTAACATTTGGAGCAAAGCCATGTCTTTTATCTAGCCAATAGGCTTGGCCGAATTCTCCAATGACAAATTTGCCTTCATCTTTTGCTTTTAAAATTAGCTCACGAACATCGGATATAGTTTCTCGTAATTGCTGGCCTACTTCCCAATAAACGGTTGCGAGCTTATTTGTATCTAGAGTGAAGGGGATTTTGTCTTTTGGAATAAATTGAGCGAAATCAAAATCAGATTCAGATAATTTTCCGGATTCTATTAGTGTTTTGTGGGCTTTAGTTTCGGCATCACTTAAGCGTTTAAAAAATTCAAACCAGGTGGTTTCTTTAACCCGACAAACATGTTGGATTGTTCGCATGGCACGTTCGGTTCGCCAAGCAATCTTCTCAAAAAATTCATCTTTAGGACCTAAGAAATCAGCATAATAAATTTGGAACTGCCCAACTTCATCCAAATAAGCAGGAGTGATTCCTCGGCCGGTAGACCCTCTAGGAGTTTGTTGCATCTGTTCGACTCGGAAATCTTCCCAAGCAAGGTCAAGCAAACGGTGATTTAAGTCAGAAACTAAGCATCGATGATCAATCACTAGTCGCGATAACACGGCATGCCCATGGGATTCTGCATAAATACTTTCCCACAGAAATTTTCTAGGGTCAGCAACAACACCTGATCCAATAATCAAATGAGGTACAATCGGATCAGCGACGCCACCTGGAAGAAGATTGAGTTTCAGTCCGGCTACAGTATGCCCAGAGTTTGAGCCTCCGTTGACCTTCATGACAGAGGCTACAATTTTCGGGTCCTTGTGTTGGTCTCTGAGTTCGTTGATGATTTCAAGTATGACTCGGCCCTTGCCTTCGTCACCTGTTGAAATGCCTGTATCCGTTATAAATTGGGAGGAAAAAGGAGTGAGCATGGAATGTTATTTTTGTATGTCAGAATTGCTTGTCT
>NTJV01000008.1 GCA_002457235.1 Puniceicoccaceae bacterium MED-G32 | reverse complement strand
TTCTTCGGTCTCTCGATCTATGATCACTGTGCCCACGGGAATTTTAATCACTAGATTACTGCCTCTGGCTCCATGCTGATCACTACCACGACCTGTTTCACCATTCTTAGCTTTTAAAATTGGTCTAAAATGATAATCCGTTAGATCTGCGACATTAGTATCACCCACTAAAATAACCGATCCTCCACGCCCGCCATTACCACCATCAGGGCCACCTTTCGGTTCATATTTCGCACGACGAAAACTAAAGCAGCCGTCACCACCATCACCTGCTTTTAAACTTACTTTAACTTCATCATAAAACATAAGAATAATATTTCTCTGAAAAAAATTAAAATCAACATCAAACCCTAATTGCTTTTCACTCAATTCTTTCCTTTAATCCGAAAAGATATCACTAAAAATTATGATCCAATCTCAATCAGCTGCAGTAATCGATATAGGAACTAACTCTATTAAATTCATTCTTGCTGAAAAAAGATCTGGAAACGCACTCAATATTCTTTACGAAGAAACAGTTGAAGTTCGGATTGGGGCAGGCATCAGTCATAGCTCACCACGCCTTGAAGATACGGCCATTGAAAAAGTCAGTGAAGCAATTATTTCCCTTCTTCAAATTAAAAATCGCTATCAAATAGAGCCTATACGAATTGTAGCAACTAGCGCGGTTCGAGAAGCAACAAATCAAAATTGCTTATTTGAAACAATCAAAGATGAAACAGGCATCGAACTTGAAATCCTCAGCGGAGAAACTGAAGCTTACTATATTGGTCAAGCTATTCAACTGGATCCTAACTTACAAAAAATTGGAACCCTTAATTCAATCGATTTAGGTGGTGGCAGTTTAGAATGGATTCATCTCAAGAATAATTGCTTGGAAAAAGCGTTTTCTTTACCGCTTGGTGCAGTTCGAATCACTGAACAGTTTATAAAGGACCCCATTCAACCTATTTCTAAAGATAGCCTAGATGCAATAGAAGATCATGTAAAAAGCATAATCGCAAAAAACAACGTTCTACTTTCTTCAAAATGTCCTCTTTTAGGAAGCGGAGGAGCCTTCCATATTCTTGCACAACTCCTTAAACCAAAATCACGCTTTAACCAAAAAGATATCGAAGAACTCGCGTTATCATCTGCTCAATTGTCAATACAAGGGCGTATTAATAATTTAAGTATACCGGCAAAACGAGCAGATATAATTCCCGCAGCATTGATCACAATTGCCTGTTTTATGAAACATTTTGACATCAAATATATTGAGCATTCAAAATGTAGCTTAAAAATGGGCGTACTTAAAGAGATGCTTGGACTTTAAGCTAAAAATCTTAGTTTCGCTCTAGCTAATTTTTTCATCGAGAGCGTTCATAAGATCTGAGAAATCGTTCGGTGCAGGTTCAGAAAATGTTAAGCTCTCCCCTGATTCAGGATGTGCAAATGATAAATGTGTAGCGTGAAGAAATACTCGATCAATAGGTAACTCACTAAAGCGATTAGGGCGAAAGCCATAAAGCTTATCTCCTAATAAAGGAAATCCTAAATTTTGCATATGCACACGAATTTGATGAGTTCGTCCAGTATGAATTGAACACTCTACTAAAGACGCTTTTTCTCCAAATACTTTCAATACCTTCCAATCTGTATGTGCTTCACGCCCTTTAGATTGAACAGACATTTTAGTTCTATAGGTAGGATGCCGACCAATTCGCTCCATACAAGTTCCGGAAAGTACTTTAGGAACTCCTGAAACTATGGCCAAATAACGCTTTTTTACAGTACGTTCACTGAAAGCTTTGGCTAAGGTGTGATGCGCTAAATCCGTTTTTGCCACAACAATCAAACCACTCGTTTCTTTATCCAAACGATGAACAATTCCTGGTCGATCCGGCAAGCCGACTGAACTCAATGCCCCTTTACAATGATGCAGTAATGCATGAACCAAAGTATCTTCTCCCGTTCCATTTCCCGGATGGGTCACCATTCCTGAAGATTTGTTTATGACAATAATCGACTCATCTTCATAAACCACTTTTAACGGAATATCATTTCCTTTTGGGGCTTCTTCAACGAATACTTCCTCTAAGCTCGCTCGCAACCAACCACTATGAGGAATCTTAAAACGCTTATCGATAACCTCTCCCTCAAAGGTCACGCAACCCGAATCAAAAGCCTTCTGCAATCGAACACGGCTGACACCTTCAATCACAGAAGCAAATAATTTATCCGCTCGCATTTTCCCAACGTCTTCAGGGACAAAATACTCAATAATTCGCTCATCCATTCGACATTAAACTTTTAACTACCTGACAATCTTGGCTAATTTGATCCTTTAAAGCATTCACTGAGTCGAACTGTTTTTCATCACGTACAAATGCCACCCATTCAACGCGTATACTCTCATTTAAACTGCATTTACAGTCCTCCAAAGAATGAACCTCGAGTAAAGGTTCAACCGCATCACCATCTGTGACCGTGGGCCTTACTCCAAAATTGGCGATTCCTTTTTTCCATTGTTCTGAACCCTCAATTAAAAAACGAACTGCATATACTCCATAACGTGGTTTACATTCTGGCGACCACAACAAATTCATTGTAGGAAATCCAATCTTTGTTCCAAGTTGCGCTCCTTGAATCAAAGTCCCCTCCGAAATATAACGATAGCCTAGCAACCCATTTACAAGGTTCACTTGCCCTTCTCTCAAAGCCTCTCTGATACGAGTACTACTGATTGGTAATCCATTTTGTTTAATACGATCAATACTCCAAACATCTATTCCCAAAGCTGAGCCTGATTTAATTAATGTTTGAATATCACCGATACGCCCTTGGCCAAAACGAAAATTTTCACCGACATAGACAGCCTTGAGCATGGGTAGTTGTTCCAATAAGTAAGAGAGAAATGTATCCGCAGAAATCGAAGCAAATTCTTCATCAAAAGTCTTAGCAATAACAACATCCACTCCAATTCCATGTAAGCGAGCTACCTTAGTTTTTAGGGACATAATTAAATCCGTACCAGCATCACCTCTAAATAAACGGCTCGGATGAGGATCAAATGTCAACACAGCACTCACACCTGAATTATCCTTTGCTGAAGAAACTGCTGGTTCGATGACTGCCAAATGCCCTAAATGCACTCCATCAAAAACTCCGATCGCCAAATGTATGGGCTTATCGCACTCTTTTAAGGCATTAAAATCAGATACCTGCAGTGGAAGATTCATAGAATAAAATTATTAGTAAGAAATCCTGAGACAATCCATAAATTAAAATGCATGGCTGGGGATATATTCCTTAATCGGCAAGAGCTTAGATTTTAACTTTGATTTCGTATACTTTTCTAACTCTTCCAAAGTTTCTGAATTCTCAAGAAGGAAAGAACCTACCTTTGTCCGTCTCAGCACACACAAATGTCCTCCACATCCTAATTTTTGCCCAAGATCATGAGCAATAGTTCGTATGTAAGCACCCTTACTCGAATCAACAATAAACTCCATTTTAGGACTTTTTAAGTTAAGTAAATCAAAACGACCTATGCGAATCACACGTGGCTCTCGCTCTACTTGTTTTCCTGCTCTGGCTAGTTGGTACAATTTTTTACCTCCGACTTTCTTTGCTGAAAACATCGGAGGAATTTGATATTGATCCCCAATGAATTCAGCCATCTTTGCTTTCAACATAACTTCATCCAACTCAGGCACAGGTAATTCCTTGACCATTTTCCCATCCGCATCCTGAGAATCTGTTTCCTTACCAAAATAAACCGTTCCAGTATATTGTTTATCCAAACTCATTAAATACTGAGAAACCTTAGTTGCTTTCCCAATTAAAATTACCAATAAGCCTGTAGCCATAGGGTCTAATGTACCTGCATGACCTACTTTCTTAATTTGAAAAATTTTACGGCACTTAGCTACCACATCATGCGAAGTAAAACCCTGTGGTTTATCCACCAATAAAATGCCTTCAAAATCGTCTGCCATAAAAATATCGTAAACTTTATTATTTTTTTAACAAAGCAAATTGCTCTTTAATTTTTGCTAAAATTTGAGGCTTAAAAGCTTCAATATCCTTCGAATCAACATTCAGCCCAGCAGCACAGGCATGGCCACCGCCACCAAATGCTTGGGCGATTTGATCCACTCGATATTTAGGATCTTTGGCTCTCAAACTCCCCTTCAAAGCTCCATTTCTTTCTTCTAATAAAACTCCTACCTCAACGCCTTGAATCGAACGCGCATAATCCACTAAGCCATCCGCATCATCAATACCTGCACCTGACTCTTGATACATTGAATCTGTTAAAAGACCGAAGCAAACACGTCCATCGCATTCCATTTCCAATGATGCTAAAAATAATTGAATCAACTGTATGCGAGCGAAACTATCGTTTTCATAGAGTTCATTAGCTGCTTCAGCAGGCTTTGCTCCAAAATCACATAAGGCTTTTACCATTTCAAATGTATCCTTTGTAGTTGAAGGAAAACGAAATTGCCCCGTATCCGTGGCGATACCCACATACAAAGCCTGTGCAGTTGTTGGATCAATTTTCCATCCTAAATCCAAAACAATACCCATTATAACTTCAGCTGTGGCAGAAGCACTTCCAATAATTAAATCATTTTTTGCATACTGCTTATTGGATATATGATGGTCTACATTGAGAAACACTTCTGGAAACATAGCATTTAAGCTTGCACCGACTCGCTTGTAATCAGCGGAATCTACAGTTACGCAAATATGATCATCTATAGTAAATTCTGAGGCTAAATAAAAAGGCGTATCACCTAAAAGAAATTTAAGATTGGCAGGGGCTTCATCATTGTTCACGCCAACGGCATCAATGCCCTGATTTCTTAAAATTCGCACCATTGCAACAGTCGAACCAATACAGTCCCCATCCGGACGCACATGACCAATGACCGCAACTTTTTTATTTTCTTTCTTCAAAGATTCAACACATGCTTTGAAGGCTACACTTTCTTGCTCAAAAAAATAACTCATTTTGTATCATCCTCCTCAGATAAATCATCCAGTAAATTGATTAAAGAAGCACCACGTTTAAGTGATGGATCATAAATAAATTCAAACTTAGGAAAATATTTTAATATGATAAATTGACTGACTCGTCTTTGTAAATCTTTACCCACTCTCTGAAAGAGTTTCTTCGCTTCTTCTACTTTCGCATCATCTCCAAGAACACTGTAATAAACGTGAGCTTTCCTCAAATCTGATGAGGTATCAACAGAGCTTATAGTTATCTTTACCGCCAATCCTTGATAATTTTGCAGTAATTGATGGCTGATCTCTCTTTGTAAGAGCTGATTAACTCTAGCGATTCTCTGTGACATAATTCAAGGCAAAGTGAAACACAATCCAGTCTTTCTAAAAATTTTATCGAAGTAACGGCTTCTTCTTTTCGATTTGGTAGCATTCCAAAATATCGCCTTCTTCGTATTCATTACACCCTTTGATATTTATACCACATTCATAGCCAGCACGAACTTCTTTAACATCATCTTTAAAACGACGTAAGGTTTCAACCGCACCTTCAAATACTAGTTTACCCTTACGCATCAAGCGAGCCTTACCAGATCGATAAATTGTTCCTTCAGTAACCATACTACCTGCAACAGCACGACCTTTGGAAATTCCGAATACTTGGCGAACTTCTGCAGCACCTGATTTCTTCTCTACAACCTCAGCTTCCAACAAGTCAACCATTGCTTCTTCAACTTGATCTAATAGTTCGTAAATAATTGCATTTTGAATTAAAGACACATTCTCGTGTTTGGCAGCACTTTGGACTCCATTGTCTAACTTCACATTGAATCCAACAATAGTTGCGTCACCAGCACTCGCTAAAGTGACATCACTCTTTGAAACATTGCCTACACCTTGTCCAATAATTTCTAAATCTACCTTATCGCTTTTAATGTCATCTAATCCGCTAACTAAAGCTTCAAGGGAACCATGAACATCTGATTTTACGATGAGACGTAAATTTTTCTTCTTTTGATTTTCAATAGCGGCAAATAAATCTTCAACCGAAGAACCTGCACTGCCTGCTTTATCTTGTAAAACTTGCTTGGAGTCTGAAAGCTTACGTTCTGTCTTGGATTCGTCAGCAGAACGCTTCGCTGCTTTTTCATTCTTTTCTCTAATAAAACGATCGCCCGATCTAGGAACTTCAGACCAGCCTAAAATCTTAACTGCTGAAGAAGGTCCAGCAGAATTAACTACCGTACCTTGGGCATCAACCATAGATTTCACACGGCAATAGCTTTCACCAGAAACCAGTGCATCTCCTTTTTTTAGAGTTCCCTTTTCTACAATTACCGAAGCTACTGCCCCTCGACCTTGTTCGATTTGTGCCTCAATAACAGTACCACTAGCGTTCGCTTTGGGATTTGCCTTCAATTCTAAAATCTCAGCTTGAAGAAGTATCATCTCTAAAAGCTCATCAATATTTGTCCCGTTCAAAGCAGAAACTTCGACCGTTACGGTTTCACCACCCCAATCCTCTGGAGCAATCCCCTTTTCTTGCATTTCCTGTTTTACCTTATCAACGTTTGCACCTTTGGCATCAACTTTATTAATTGCAACGATGATAGAATTATTCGCTGCTTTCGCTAGCTTTAAAGCTTCCTCTGTTTGTGGCTTAAACCCATCATCTGCTGCAATTACCAAAATAGCGATATCGGTTACATTTGTACCTCTAGAACGCATTTTTGAAAATGCAGCGTGTCCTGGTGTGTCAATAAAAGTAATATCATTATCGTTAAACCTAACTTGGTAAGCCCCTATATGCTGGGTAATACCGCCTGCTTCTGCAGAAACACTGTTCGTTTTTCTTAGCGTATCGAGCAAGGTGGTTTTTCCATGATCCACATGCCCTAAGATACAGCAGACTGGTGAACGCGCTTCTAGTAATTTAGGATCATTTTCGTCTTCCTTAGGCTTTTCTACCTTTTTGGGTTGCTCAATCGCTGCCTCTCCTCGGTGATGAATTTCTAATTGAAATCCATGACGCTTTGCTAATTCAAGTGCAACTGATTCTTCAATTGTTTGATTCATTGAAGCAAAAATTCCCAACTCCATTAATTCAGAGATCAACTTAAATGGCTTAAGTTCCAACTGTAGAGCAAAATCTCTTACAACTATAGGTGGTTTAGCGTGAATAATCTTTTCTAAATTATCGCTTTCTGGACTTTCAGGCTCACTAGAATCAGATTTTTTAACCGCCTCTGATTGGACTTTAGGTGGTACTGGAATTGAGCTCGGTGTACTTGGTCGCTTAATCGGTGGAGGCATTTTTGGAGGAGAAGTAGGTGTAACTTTGCCAGCTGTTTTTGTATTCTCCTTCATGGCACGCTCTTTATTAATCTCTTCAGTTGATTTTATAATCGCACCCTCTGGTAAGCCTACTTTTTGCGGAGCTTCCTGAACCTCAGGAGTAGATTCTGCCTCTGATTCTTTTGGCTCTTCTGCAACATTTTTCTTAGCAAACTCTTCCACTAAAGATTCCGCTGAAATATTATCTATCGTACTGGATGAACTCTTCACCTCAAAGCCACGACTGCGTAATAACTCAATCAATTCTTTATTCTCAATTCCAATTTGCTTTGATAGCTGATGAATACGTACGCTCATAAATAATATTTTAAATCTCTATATATCGCAAAAAGGTAATGTGTTGATTAAGCGTTATTTTCTAAATGATTTTGAACTTTCGAGAGGATATTACTAGCTTCCTCTTCAGAAAAACCTGCGTCTAATAAATCTGTGCTCGATACACCTTCAAAAGCGTCCGCACTTACAAGACCAATAGCTACTAAGCGTTCGGCAATATCTGGCTCTATTCCAGGAATTAAATTAATTCCCTCTACCGCCTTAGCGACTTTTTGACTAAATCCAACCGCTTCAATCTCTTTCTTCCCAATATCTAATTTCCATCCTAATAAGCGAGATGTTAATTTCGCATTCAATCCTTTTCTACCAATCGCGATTGATAAATCATCCTCTATCACATTGAAATGTATTCTATGTTCTTCTTCATTGAGCTCAATATCTTTTGGAACTGCAGGCTTTAATGCTTCTTCTAGTAAACGGATTGGATCGCTATCGTAACGAATAATATCAATCTTTTCGCCCCCTAGTTCTCTAACAATCGTTTTCACACGAGTTCCTCTTGAGCCTACACATGCACCTACTGGATCCACTTTAGAATCAGTACTAGATACGGCAATCTTAGTACGGTAACCTGCTTCACGTGCCATTGCTTCAATCTTTACTGTGCCATCAGAAATTTCCGTCACCTCTACATCAAACAAACGTCTGACGAAATTAATATTTGAGCGAGATAAAATAATTTCTGGACCACGGTTACTTTGTTCGATCTTCAATAATAAACAGCGGATACTTTCACCTGGGGCATAATCTTCTCCCGTAATACGCTCACGAGCAGGTAAAATTGCTTCTGCTTTACCTAGATCAATTAATAGGTCACCACGTTCTCTTCGGCGTACCGTACCAGTAACTATATCACCTACGGTATCTTTAAAATCATCAAAAATTCGGTCTTTTTCAAACTGTCGTATTCTTTGCAGAATGGCTTGTCTAGCTGCTTGTGCGGCAATACGCCCAAGGAAAGCAGGATCTACTTCAGTCTCAATGACACTGCCCACAGCCGCTTCGCTATCAATTTGTCTTGCTTTATCAATATGAATTTCTCGTTGGTTATCGCCAACGGAATCCACTACCTCAAGCTGATTCCATGCTTTCAAAGCTCCAGACTTAGGATTAATTTCTACACGGATTTCATTAGTAGTATTAATGCTTTTTTGTGCTGCAGATGCAATCGCAGAAGCAATTGCTTGGATCATAGCATCCCTAGCAATGCCCTTTTCTTTCTCCATGTATTCAAGGACTGATAAGATTTCGTGACTCATATTAAGATTTGACTGTGAAAATAAAAAAAGCGAGGCAAGCCCGCTTCAATAAATTTAGAAGATTTAAAAAGAGTCAAAACACTCCTAAAAGAATTGTCAAGATATCACTAGGCATCACTTTTTTGAAAACTTATGCTCTTTTCCTGCCAAAAGTCGTTGAATATTAGAGTAATGCCGAACAACGATCAATACAACGAGAACCAAGCATAGGATCCATCGGACATCTGGTAAATCGTGAATTAGATAAAAGCTAATTGGCAAACTAATAGCAAAAACAATGGATGCTAAAGCCACCACCCGAGTTAAAAAAAAGACTATAAGCCAAATACCCAGCCCTACCAGCAAAACCCAAGGCATCAGTGCTAACAATCCACCCATAGTTGTTGCCACTCCTTTTCCACCTCTAAATTTAAGAAAAATTGAAAAGCTGTGACCCAAAATAGCACCTGAAAGACCTAAGATACCAAGAAGATCAAAATTAAGCCCCTCTATTCCTAAAAAATACTGAGATAAAAAGACTGCCAAATACCCCTTAAAGAAATCTAAAATGAAAACTGTATTACCCCAAAACGCACCCATCGTACGTTTAACGTTAGTCGCACCAGGGTTGCCACTGCCTAAAGAAAAAAGGTCGATCCCCTTATATTTAGCCACCAAAACTGCAAAATTAATCGATCCTAAAAAATATCCGATCAATAATGCCCAAAAATAAGTCATGGAAAAATTTTATAAACTACAACTTAATCACACGATACTTTTCAATCGCCTCATGATCAACGATTCGTTGAGTCGCTTTCTCAGAAGGAACACTATCAATTTCAAAAACACTGACGGCAAACCCTTCACCTTTATCACGGCTTAAAGACATATTAGCAATATTAACGCTATCTTCTCCTAGAACTTGGCCAATGAAGCCGACAATTCCTGGTACATCTTTATTTTTTAAGACAATTAAAGTCGCATTGGTATTTACTTCAACACTATGCCCATCAATTAACACAATTCTTGGCACTTGTTGTTTGCCAAATAAAGAGCCACTGATGCTTCGAGTTTTACCCGCACTATTGATTACAGAAACCTCAATCAATTCATTAAAATCATCATGTACTGGAATCTTTACTTCCTCTGATTGAATCCCTAATCGAGCAATTTTCTTTGGAGCATTTACGTCATTAATATTTTCAGAAATTTCACGAAGGAAGCCTCGCTGAATCGCATTCGTCAAAGGCAAGGTTTCCAATTCTGTCATTTTACCATAATAGCGGATAATCATCTTCTCAATCCCCTGAGGTCCCAATTGCTGAGAAAATGTTCCTAATTTTTCCCCTAAACTTATGTAAGGAGCTAAACGTTCTAGCACCTGAGGATCAACCGATGGCATATTTAAGGCATTCATCACCATTCCTCCCTTTAAAGTTTTAATCATCTGACGAGCAACATCAATACCCACATTCTCTTGAGCTTCTTGGGTAGATGCACCTAAATGAGGTGTAATGACTAAATTAGAAAGCGTACGGAGTTCACTATCTTCGGACGGTGGTTCGTCTTCATAAACGTCTAAGCCTGCCGCAGCAATATGGCCTGATTTGAGCCCTTCAATCAAGGCTGCCTCATCAATAATGCCACCTCTTGCACAATTAAAAATTCGCACCCCTTTTTTCATTTGCTGAATTGTCTTTGAGTTAATCATATGCTTAGTATCATCAGTCAATGGCATATGCACTGTAATATAATCAGATTGCTCAACAAGTTCATCAAATTTAGCTAAAGTCACACCTAGGTCTTTCGCACGTGCTTCTGTTAAATATGGGTCATACGCTAAAACTTTCATTTGAAAAGCTCTGGCTCGCTTTGAAACCTCCGCACCGATTCGACCCATGCCAAGCACGCCTAATGTCTTTCCATTCAATTCTGAACCAGTAAATTTTTTACGATCCCAGGCACCTTCTCGCATTCTTGCACATGCTTGAACTATAGGGCGAGTCCCCGCTAACATATGAGTAAAAGTAAGCTCAGCAGTCGCTATGGTATTACCCGTTGGTGTGTTCATGACAATAACTCCATGGTCTGTAGCTGCTTCAATATCTATATTATCAACACCGACTCCGGCACGACCCACTACTTTTAATTTTTTAGCGGCAGCAAATACCTCTGCAGTTACTTTTGTTTCAGATCGAACGGCAATGCCATCAACATCTTTTACCAGCTCTAATATCTGCTCTGGTGTTGATCCATAGGCTTCAATAACCTCAAACTCTGAATCTGCTTTGAATAAATCAACTCCGATTGGAGAAATTCTGTCTGCAACTAATATTTTCATAATAATCTAATGAAATAGAAATAGATTTAGGAACTTGCAATGAAAACTCTCTTTTTTTGATAAAAGAAAGAGAATTTTCTAGAAAAAGCCAAACTTGACAGTCTTAAAGCACAGTGACAAATAATTTTAACGATAAAAATTCACCTTAAAGAAAGTAGATTATGGCATCCCCAACTAATGTTAGAAAAGGAAAAGTACTTAAATTCCAAGGAACACCTCACCTTGTACTTGATGTACAACACAGAACTCAAGGAAGACAAGCCGGCTTTATGCAAGTCACAATGCGAAATCTAAATACGGGTTCGAGTACCAATACAAAGATTCGAACCACTGACAGTGTAGAAATCCTTCACACAGATAATCGTAAACTTGAATTTTCCTATAAAGATCAGGATGGATATCACTTTATTGATCCAGAAACTTTTGAAGACACCTTGCTCAATGAAGCTATGGTGAGTGATGCAATGGATTTTCTTGTAGAAAATTCTGCCTACAATATACTTTTTGTCAGTGATGACCCTCTTTCTATCGATTTACCAGCATCTGTGGAAATGAAAGTTATACAATCACCTGAAGGCATACGAGGAGATACTGCAAGTAATGTTCAGAAACCAGCTACTTTGGAAACAGGAATGACTATCCAAGTTCCCTTGTTTATTAAAGAAGGTGAGATCATTAAAGTATCAACGGCAGATCGCTCATATATGAGTAGAGCTTAACAACCAAAAAAACAAGGCTTACAAAATAAATTGAAAGCCTTGCTTTGATAAAAATATTAAACCCTTAAGCAACTCGCTCAGCTATTAAATCTGGCGGATTAGGTCTTTTAGGTGCCAAACGATAGGCAGACTTTAGGAATTCCAAGGCTTCCTCCATCTTAGTTTCATCATTGTAATGAATCATCATCAAGGGTTCTCCTTGTTTCACTTGAGTTCCAACTTTCTTAATTTCCGAAACACCCACTGCAGGATCCATGGTTTTATTTGGTAACATCGCTAATTTTTGAACACCTTCTGCAATCATGCCTGCGTTGATTGTATGTACATATCCACGCTTTGGAGCAGGTAGCTTACGAATGTATTTTGCTTTGGGGAATTTATCTGGATTATCAATCACAGAGGTATCTCCACCTTGAGCCGCTATCATTTCTTTAAATTTTTCTAAAGCTGAGCCATCATTTAAATGCCTGAGGACAGTTTGCTTTGCTGATAAAGTTGAACCTGCTACACCTGCCAATCGAACTATTTCCATGCCTAGTTTTAAAATCAATTCCTGCAAGTCTTCAGGTCCACGACCACTCAATAGCTCAATCGCCTCTTGAATTTCTAAAGCAGTACCAACTGAATCGCCTAAAGGTTGATTCATATCGGTAACTAAGGCCACGCAACGACGTTTCTTCATAGAGCGAACAACACGAGTTATAAAACGAGCTAATTGTCTAGCTTGCTCGATATCACGAATAAATGAACCATTACCCCATTTAACATCAACAACTAAACTTTCAGCACCTTCAGCCAGTTTGCGACTCAATGCACTTCCTGTAATTAAAGGAATACTAGGAATCGATCCAGTTTGTTGTCTTAGTTTATATAACATAGCATCTACTGGAGCGATTTCTTCATTTTGCTCAATTATCGCACATCCAACCTGCTTTAATTGACCTTTGAAATCCTTAATACTAAGCTTAGGGTTAAATTTTGGAATAGCCGACAATTTGTCTAAGTTACTAATGACATATTCTTCATCTTGACCATTCATTGTGGGCATAACTACTCCTGCGGCAGCAGCTAGCGGTGCTAAAACTAACGATGACTTATCGCCAACACCTCCTGTAGAATATTTGTCGATCTTAGGGCGTGCAATATGCGTCAAATCAATCATTTCTCCAGACAACATCATTTCCTCTGCAAAAACAGCTGTTTCTTGAGCTGACATATTTTGAAAGTATATCGCCATAGCTAAAGCTGACTGCTGGTAGTCAGGAATTTCTTCGTCTAAAATCGAATCGACTAAATAGCGAATTTCATCGTCTGAAAATTCACCGCCGTCACGTTTTTTTTCGATTAAGTATCGGAATGATGGCTTTATAAATTTGCGTGTACTTATGATTTTTTTGCGCATTGTGCTTATGGAGGATTGTATGAATAAAACAGGACTGACTAAATGAAATCAAACACATGCGATCAAACATGAAGCAATTTCGTTTATCCTTATTGACATAAACCTCTTATTGCTAGCTTGTTGTGAAAAATTGTCAAGATTAATCACCCCAAAAAGTAATTTACTACTTGTCCAATCAACCATGTCTTCTTTACTTTTCTCTTATTATAAACGAACTGAATGTTTAAATAAAATTCATGGACATATCATTTAACCCAATTCAATCGATTGATAAAGCAATGCGTTTGCTTTTCAAAAATGATGCTGAATTATCCCAACAATTCACAAATTCGTTTGATCCAATTATTCGAGCTGCAGATCCTAAATTTGCCGATTTTCAGGCAAATGGCATACTCCCTTTAGCAAAAAAGAATCGCTTAAATCCTGTTCAATTAGCAAATGATGTTTGCAAAAAACTACTAGATTCTCAAGCGATAGATTCTAGTTTATTTGAAATATCAGTCGCGGGGCCAGGCTTCATTAATTTCAAACTTAAAGCTGCTTATTTATCTAGATGGCTTGAAAATTTCTCCTCAACAAAAGCCATTCAACAGGAAACATCACAGTGGTTAAATAAAGAAGTCACAGTTATTGATTTCCCCAGTGCAAATACGGCTAAGCAAGCTCATATCGGACATCTCAGACCCATGGTCATTGGTGAGTCGATAGCTCGCATACTAGAATTTTCGGGCGCAAGTATTATTCGAGATAACCACATAGGTGATTGGGGGACTAATTTTGGAACTTTGATTATGATTCTCAAAGAAAAAGGAATCCATGTAACTGATTTCACTAACCCGGCAGAAGCACTAGAGCTGATTGATAGTCTCTATAAAGAAGGAACTAAACTTGAAAACAACAACCCCGAATTAAGAAATGTTTCTAGGAACGAGCTCTTAAAACTACAAAACGGCGACACTGAAAATACCTATATATGGCAATCTATCATTGATGTTTCCAATCAAGCATTTGAAAAGCTTTTCGAACAACTAGACGTCAAAATCGATTACACATTAGGTGAATCTTTCTATAAAGATAAAGTTTCGCGTGTTTATGACGAACTCTCATCGCTTGAAATTGCTGAAGAGAGTGATGGGGCTCTTGTAGTTTGGCATAATGAAATTAAAAAATTTGCAAAAGATAATAAACGCCCCTTCCCTTTTAATATACGAAAAAAAGATGGAGCTTCAAATTATGCATCAACCGATCTAGCGACAATACTCTATCGAATTGAACACTTTAAAGCAAAGTCTGTCATTTACCTTACCGATTCACGACAGCAAGACCACTTTGAACAACTTTTCTTAACGACAAAAAAATGGTTTCAAAAAAAAGACTATCCTCTACCTAAACTCAAACACGTTTGGTGGGGAACAATTCTTGGTATTGACAATAAACCGATAAAAACGAAATCAGGTGAATCTATAAAATTACAATCATTATTAGACGAAGCAATTGAACGAGCCTTAAAGGTTGTTAGAGAAAAAAATCCAGAATTACCTCTAGATGAGCAAAACGAAATTGCTAAAGCAGTAGGAATCGGGGCTTTAAAATATGTAGACCTCTCTTCCAATAGAACACAAGACTACGTTTTTGATTGGGATCGGATGCTCAGCTTCGATGGGAATACAGCTCCCTACCTACTTTATGTCATTGCACGAATTAATAGTATATTCAGAAAGGCTGAGCTAAATCTATCTGATTCAAGTTTAAGTAATTATTTTGAAGTTCAATCCCTCTATGAAATTCAATTAGCAAGAAAATTAATCCAATTTCCAATAACCTTAAATCAAACACTTTCAGACCTACGTCCCCATTTCCTCTCTACTTACCTCTTTGATCTCGCGGGGGTCTTCAATAATTTTTATAATAACGAAAAGGTAATTGATTCTAACCCATCCATTCAACAAAGAAGACTCTCACTTTGTCATAGGACTCATACTGTTTTGAGCACAGGGCTAAAATTACTAGGAATCACGACTGTAGAGCGTATGTAGTTGAATTAGGAAATTTTAAAGGCCGTCAAAATATAAGACAAAAAACTGGAAGCAAGGACCTTAAAATTAAGCAAGTTGCCATTGGTAATTAAACTTTGAAAGCTTTTCTGAGCCATCTTTTGTTACCGCAAAAACATCCTCAATCCTACAACTACCAATATTCGGATAATATAGGCCAGGTTCAATTGTAATGACATGATTGGCTTTTAATTTATTCTTTGTAGTTGAAACCCTAGGGAGTTCATGAATATCAAGCCCAATGCCATGACCAGTGGAATGAATGAATCCAATAAATGCATCTCCATCACTTTGGCGTTTTGTTATATAACCCTTTTGATCGAAACAAGAAGTCACTTCAGCGTGAATTGTATGTGCACTTATATTTGCTTTAATTTTGGCAATCGCTCGCTTTTGAGCTTCTTTTACAGTGTGGACTAAATTCTTTTGTGCATCGTTTGCCTGTCCCTTTAAAAATGTCCGAGTCATATCTCCATGATAACCGCTTCTTTTGATTTGTGGAAAGATATCAACGATAATTAACTCATTAGCCTTGAGAGGCCCGAAGCCTACTTGATGTGGATCGCTTGCTTGTACCCCTCCTGCAACAATAGTAGAATCTGCAATGGCCCCTCTTTCAAATAAGGATTGCTCTATCATAGATCGTAAGCGCTCAGAAGACAATACTGCACCATCTAAAAACAATATGCCCTTCTTAACTTTTGAAGCTTTCAATGCCGATTGTGCAATACTCAAACCATAGGCACTCGCCTGATTGCCTAGTTTGATCGATTTGATTTCTTCATTACTTTTTTGTTCTCTTTCAGGAAAGAATGAATCTTTAACAAGCTCTATTGGAAGCCCTAATTGTTGTAATTCTAATAACAAAAAGGAAGGAAAGTATTTTGGAATTAAAATTGTATTTGCTTTGTATAAATCGAAAAAGTATTTTACGAAAAATTTTAAACTAAAGTGATCTTTAGAGAGATTGTATTGGTTTATGACTTCTGCTTTCAAAGCCTCAAATTCATACACTTTCGTATATTTAGATTCCTTTTTAACCCTCGAGTACTCTAACTGATTTAAAATAGCAACTTTGTGCCGGCCTGCTATTAATGAAAAATATGGATCTGGAACCCTTACCCCAGATATATAAAAGGCATCTGAACAATCATTGCTTGATGCATAAAGACATTTCAATTTCATATTTCTTAATTACAATCAGTTAAAAAATTAAAATTACGATTAAAAAAGCCCAAATCACTATGCTTAAAAGCCAAACACTGATCAATTGTTTCTTAATTGCAGCGGTAATGATTTTTTTTGTAAATTGCAAAAAAGAGTCCGTCAGCCAAAATTTCAGCTTTGAACAGTATTTCTCCCTATCGATCGAACAAAATGATTTCTTCGCACAAATAGCAATTAGCCAACAAGAGCAAAGCCAAGGTCTTATGTTCAGAAATTATCTTGATAAAAATCACGGTATGTTATTTGCTTTCGAAAATCCGAAAAAGATGTCCTTTTGGATGAAAAATGTCTCCATACCACTCGATATAGGCTACTTTGATTCCAATGGTCGATTAATTGAAATTCACTCACTTTACCCTTATGATGAAAAACCCGTTTTTTCAAAAAGCAATAACATCCAATATGCACTTGAAATGAATCAGGGTTGGTATCACCGAAACAAAATTAGAACTGGTAATTATTTAAATCTAGAAAAGGCAATTAAACACATTCAATTGCGAAAAGATTTTCTAAATTTCAAAGATTAAATTATGGATACAGCAACAGATAAAAATTGGCATCATTGGCGACACCGGCGTTCCCATAAAATTAATCCTTTAAATTATTTATATATAACGCTCCTTAGTTTTTGCGCCTTTTTTCCTTTATTACAAAACAGTCTCTTCTGGAATGAATATGATGAGGTGAATCGGTCTTTTTATCCCACTCTTGAATCCTGGAGCTCTATTTTTTCTAGCTCTGTTTTTTGGAATGACAATCCTATCGCCTTAGCCTCCTATTTTATTGAGAGTCTTATACCTTTACCCGATGCTTTTACTCATAGGTTTATAAATATCCTTCTGCATAGCTCAGCAGCTATTCTTTTGTTCCGTTTGCTCAATAGGATGCATATCTCTGGAGCATTTTTAACCTCTTTGATTTTTACGATTCACCCAGTTGTGGTACAAACTCTCTTTTGGCCAGGTTATCGATCAATCATCATTGTATTATGCCTTACCTTATGGTGCCTTTACTTAGCATTGGATAGAAAAAATAAAAAGAACTCAAATTTGGCTTTTTCCCTTTCTGGCTTTATCGCAATTATTCACCCAATTGCCTTAATTATTCCTTTAATTCTTTTTCTAAATAGCTTTGTTAAAAACAAAAAATTTAAATTTGAAAATTTCAATAAGGTCATCCCTTACGTTGTTGTTGTTCTAATACTCAGCATTATCTCCGAAATATTAGAGACCCGCTCACTAGATCAATTGAACTTAATTGTAACGGAATCTACAGAAAAAATACCGAGCTTTAATTATCAATTATTCGAATATTTTAAGATTATTT
This sequence comes from Puniceicoccaceae bacterium MED-G32, assembly GCA_002457235.1. GTDB lineage: Bacteria > Verrucomicrobiota > Verrucomicrobiia > Opitutales > Coraliomargaritaceae. Next base: position 13,116 of record NTJV01000008.1, on the reverse strand, counting down.
ACTTTCCGTTCGGCAGTGCTTTCTTCAATCCAATAGACATTCATCCCAATTTTTTTTCACTCTATCTACTTTCCTATTTCGTCTTATTTTTAATCTACCTTTTTTTATTTTTTAAAATAAACACCATATGGAGTCGTTTATTAATAATGGGCACCTCGCTCCTTTTTACCCTATTAGTCTATGCCTGTTGCCAAAATGGTTTTTTCTTAGATGGAGCCTATGCTTTAGATGATTCCTTGATCTACATTACGATAATCCCCGCAATTGCTATAGTCACTAGCTCTATTAATGCATTTGTAGTGCACAGGGCCTCACAATTCAAAATCTTATGGTACGCAATTGCAGGAATACTGATTGTTATATCAACTGGGATAAGTTTAAGTAGAAGCTTTCTCTACAGTAACCCTCTCAATGTATGGGAATATTTCAATGCCACTTGGAGTGATTCTATTACCCCTAAAAAGGCAATGAGCGACTATTTATTCAGCAATGGTTATAATAAATATACCATCAATGATCATATCTATTTCTTAGAATTTATAATAAGAAAGTCTCCTAATAATAACGATCAAAAAGTACAGCTTGCTCGATTATATATACAAGATGGACAAAATGAAAATGCCCAAAAGCTCTACGAAAGAATTGTATTTGATGATCAAATCAGAGATACAAAAATTTTAGAAGAAGCGGCAGATTTTTTTGAACTTCAAGGTCTCTACTGGGATGCTAGAAAAACCAGAGATTTACTGGACGAAATAGTTCAACAAACCAGGGAATAGTCCTGCCATCGAAATTGCTACCATCAATATAATCAGTAGGCATTTTTGGGGAGTAGATAAAATTATAGAGTTACCTGTATCTAGTCGGCCCTCATCAGAAATAAATACGATTGAGCGAATCCAAGAAAAATAATAATAAATTGAGATAACCACTCCAATTATTGCTACAACTAACAAGCTATACAATCCTGCTTGGTAAGCCACAAGAAATAACAATACCTTAGCAACAAATCCACCTAGTGGTGGCACCCCTGCTAAAGAGGCAATTCCGATTAAACTTGCGATGCCCATAAGTGGATTTTGCTTATAAAGTCCTTGGTAATTTTTTGTTTCTAATAAAGCGTCCTCCTCATTCTCCATATAGGTCAGGGATGCAAAAACTAAAAACGAACTCAATAGATAGACAGAAAGATAGAATAAAACAGCATAAACAGCACCAGGAACTGTGTAACTAGCGATAACACCTAATAATAAATATCCAGCATGAGAAATTCCTGATAATCCGATAAGACGTTTAATATTTGTCTGACCAGTTGCTGAAATATTTCCAAATAAAATAGTTAGCACACATAATACGGATAAAATTGGGATCAAGAAAGCATCTAGTGCAAAAAACGGTCCTTGAATTAATTGGATAAGCAGAAAAACTCCCGCTGCCTTAGAAGCAACAGCAAGAAAAGATGTTGTTGGTGTAGGCGCACCTTGATAAACATCTGGCACCCAAATCTGGAAAGGAACTAAACCAATTTTAAAGCTTATCCCTGCCAATACAAATAAAGCACCCAAGCGAACAATCAAATTATCTGCATTTAAATTTATAAATGTCTGTAGTGCTTGGAACTGAAATCCATCATTGATAAAGCCAATCATTTCGGGGTTTCCAGAAATTCCATAAAGAAGAACAATACCAAATAATAACAACGCCGAACTCAACCCACCCAAAGTGAGATATTTCAAGCCTGCTTCTAAAGATAATACTTTTGTTCTTTGGAAAGCTACCAGAACATAAAAAGCTACAGTAACTAATTCAAGACATACAAAGAGAGAAATAAAGTGCGAGCACTGAACTAAAAGCATAAACCCTGAACATGACAGCAATATTAAATGTAAATACTCTGCCTTCGGTAATTGTTTCTGGGATAAAAATTGCCCGCTGATTAAGGTTACGATAAGAGAAGCCAGAACAAAAAAGCTACGCATGAATTGATTGGAATCTGTTTGCTCAATCAATCCACCAAAATGGGATACATTTCCAATGTAAAAATTGTTTTCAAAAAGAAACAAAAGTCCGAGAACCAAAACGTAAGCAAAAACAACAACTGGTATTAAGTACTTCCCTTGCCATGCTTTTTTTGAAGATTTAAGGAACAGGTCAACTCCCAGTATGGCGAATGCAAATAAGGCCAAAATAATTTCTGGCATTAATAACACCCAATCATTGGTTAGGCTAATCTCTCTTAAAAAATTGGTATATGAATCATTCATGATCTGTCTGCTCTTCTAAATTTAAACTTTCGATATTTCCATCATTCATCGAAATCGAATTATCAGAATATAAACTTTGAAGTGTTTTATTTGAGTAGTCGCTGAATACTTTAGGGTACACTCCTATCAGTAATAAACTCCCCAATAAAACTGTGGCTGAAAATTTCTCGATTCGATTCATATCACCTGTCCCGCCAGAGGAGGCTTCAGTATTAATCGCATTTTCTTTAACAACTCCAAATACAATATTCCCAACTGCTCTTAAGCCATATACTGCTGAAATAATAATTCCTAAAACAGCTAAATAGAAAACCCATCTTGTAGATTCAGACTCTGCCAGTGCGGTAAATATGATAAACTCTCCCCAAAAATTTGCAAAACCTGGAAGACCAATACTTGCCAAAATAGCCAATGCAAAAAAGATAGATAAGTTAGGGGCTATCTGCCCAAGCCCACCCATTTCGTTCATATCAAAAGTAGAGAAGCGTTTATAAATACAGGTTGATAATAGAAATAATAATGCCACAGATAATCCGTGAGCGACTAATAAAAGTAATACACCTCCAGCACCTAATATTGAAAAAGTTCCCAATCCAATAAATGCATAGCCCATGTGCATGACTGAACTATAACCCACCATCTGCTTGAGATCTTTTTGGGCAAGCGTGACTAAACCGATCACTAAAATATTGCCGAGTCCTAAGAGTAACAGCCAAAAGCCCCATGTTTCTGAACCTGATGGCAAAAAAGGAATTGCAATCTGCAATAGCCCATAAAGTCCAAATTTTTTAAGGACTCCAGCATGTAGCATAGCGGCCCCGGTTGGAGCAGCCCCGTAACCTTTAGGAGCCCATGTATGAAAAGGAAATAAGGATACCAATATACCAAATCCAAAAAGTAACAGCGCAAAAATATTATTCTGCAAAACTTCTGAAATAGGTTGCTCTAGCAAAGCCTCTTTCAAAGCAATCATATTAAAAGCTTCAGCCCCACTTTGTTGGTATAAGGCAATAAGTCCAATTAGAGAGAGCAATGCACCTAAAGTAAGATAAATCGTCATCTCTAAAGATACAGCATGACGTGTAGCCCCACCCCAAATCATAATCATTATAAAAGTAGGTATCAGTGCGAACTCATGAAAAAAGTAAAAGAAGAATAAATCAACAGAAGCGAAAGTACCCATTAAACCACTAAACATTAAAAAGAGTAAGCCCACATAAAGATTCAATCGCTCTGCATTTGAAAATAAAGCATAAGCGATTGCGGATAAGCCCACCGTTGCGGACAAGATAAATAAAGGTAAGGAAATTCCATTGAGCCCGAGATGCAAAAATATACCTAAAGATTCAAGACCTGTAGGCAAAATTAATTCAAAATTATAGGCATTTACTAGAGATGAATCGTAATTAAAATATAGAATCCAAGCACAAATAAAGGGCAAAGTTGCCCCAGAAAGACCTAATAAACGAACCCCCAATGTTTTAGCATCTTTAACAAAGACTAGAAAAATAAGTCCGCAGATGAAAGGGATCCAAATAGTACTAAATAACAAATGTGAATACATCATAGAAAAAATTCGTTAAAATAAATCGATCCCGTATAACCAAAAGAGCAGTAAGCCGACAAAAAACCAAAGGACATAATTATTTAATTTACCCACTTGCAATAAACGAAAGCCAACTCCTAAGATTCCAACTAAACCAGCTCCCCCTCGAACAATAATACCTCGCAAAATCACTTCATCAGCAAAAGATAAGAATTCAGCTACAGGCCTCTGAATGTTGCTCAAATACATTTGATAAATTTCATCAATCCATAATCGACCTTTTAGAAAGGCAAACACCCTGGGATATTTTAACTCTAATCGATCCTCACTTGTACCTCTACCATAAAATAGCAAGGAGATACCGAGACCTGCTACCCAAGCCAATGAACCTAGAATAAGTACCAATTTATGGATTTCTTTATAATTGGAAAGGTGATGAAGGTGATCTAAATCAGAAATAATCGAAGCCCCTAGTTCGAATGGCCAGTATACATTGAGCCCTGCAAAAACAGCAAAAATACTCAATACAATTAAAGGCACCGTCATAACCGCATTAACTTCATGAGCTGAAGAAGCCACTTCAGAATTTGCTTTCCCAAAGAAAACAATCCAGATCAAACGCCCCATATAACCAGCTGTCATCAAAGCACCAAAAACTAAGAAATAAAATAATGTGATATTGTAATCATTCGCTGCTATCAAAATTGCGTCTTTAGAATAAAATCCTGAGAAGCCATAGACACCACACAGTGCTAATGTTCCAATTATAAAAGTAATTGCCGTAATCGGCATTTTCTTAATAAGTCCGCCCATTTTAAAAATAGATTGTTCATGGTGGCAGGCATGAATCACTGCTCCCGCTCCCAAAAATAGCAGAGCTTTAAAAAACGCGTGAGTAATCAGATGGAATAATGCAATTCCAGAAAAGCCCATACCAAAAATTGCCGCCATATAGCCCAATTGAGACAAGGTTGAATAGGCTAAAATTCGTTTGATGTCATCTTGGGCAAAAGCACAAAACCCAGCAAATAAAGCAACAAAAGTTCCCGAATAAGCAATAAAGGTAAGCACTTCACTAGTGAGAATAAAATCTATACGAATGAGCAGATAAATACCTGCTGCTACCATAGTTGCCGCATGTATCAAAGCCGAAACCGGTGTAGGCCCCGCCATTGCGTCAGGCAACCAGACATGCAAAGGAAATTGAGCCGATTTACCGATGAAGCCACAAATTAATAAAAATCCGACAAAAGAAGTCGTAAGCGAGGGATCAAGACCTGCTTTAATTGATAATAATCCCAAGTCAGTAGTACCGAACTGCCAATAAGTGAGAATAATTCCTATTAGGAACCCGAAATCACCAACACGATTGACGATAAATGCTTTCTTTGAAGCTGATTTAGCCTCTTCCTTTTGGAAATAATGCCCGATCAATAAATAAGAGCTAAAGCCGACTAATTCCCAAAAGAGGAAAATCATAATTAAGTTATCGGACAGAATGATTCCCGTCATTGAAAACATAAAGAAAGCTACACCAGCAAAAAATCGACCCTTAGCAGCATCCTCTGACATATAACCTATACTGAATGTAACAATACAAAGTGCTACAATCGAAACCATCGCTAACATGGTAGCCCCAATATTATCGAATAAAATTCCGATATAAAATTTAGAGTCTCCAAATGCCAACCATTCCCAAGAAAAGTGAGTGGATTCAGGCATATTCTTTAATAAGATATAAGATAAGCCTAAAACAGCTACCGAGCTTAAGAAAGCAACTATAGGTGAATATTGTTTCCTATACTTTCCTAACGCTATAATCAGAAGCGAAGTGACCAAAGGCAGGAATAAAATAATTAATAGATTGGTTAATGTATCCATGCTTATCCCTTAAGTTGGTTTAATTCATTCACTAGCACAGTCTGCTTTTGACGATATAACATAACAATAATCGCTAACCCTACAGCTACCTCTGCAGCAGCAACTGTCATAATAAAGAACACAAAAATCGAACCATCTATTGTGTTATTAAAACGAGAAAATGCGACTAAAGCTAAATTGATAGCATTTAACATTAGCTCAATTGACATATAAATAATGATGGTATTACGACGAAAAATAACCCCGAAGAATCCCACTAAAAATAGTAAGCTCGATACGATAATGAATTCATTGATTCCGATTGTCATAATTATCTTAGAAAATTTATTCCTCAGCACCCATAGAATGTTTTTTACTAATTACGATTACCCCGATCATCGCAACAAGTAGAAGAAAGCCAATTACTTGAAATGGAAACATGTATTTTGTAAAAAGAATTTGTCCAAATGATTTTGCAGTGTTTGTATAAACATTAATACCTGCCTGTCCTTCATTTGTAATTTGAACTAACTCAGTCGAAGGTAGATGTGTTTCAGAAAAACTATTAAAAATAAGGAAGAACATTAAACTGAATCCAAGAAACCGTGCTAAAAAGGCAAACTTGTGCTTTAAATACTCATAATTCTCTTCCTTATCCACATCCAAAAGCATAATAATAAATAGAAAAAGAACCATAACCGCACCTGCATAGACGAGGACTTGCAAAATGGCTAAAAAATAAGCTTCTAATAAAACAAACAAGCCTGCAGTAGACACTAAAGCCACAATCATGCACATAGCACTGTTAACCGCATTTTTATTCAAAACCATTGCCAATGCCGAAACAAGCATAAGCGAAGCAAAAATATAAAAAAGTGAATCAATCATGAATGAATGTATAAGCAATAGTTGACCGAGTTCTTAAAGCAATAAGATTTATCCATCTCAACAACCTTAAAAATCATTTTTTTACTAAATTTGAATAATTACTCAAAAAATTAAACTATTTTATTATATTTAAAGTATGCAAGATAACTCACTTTACTTTAAGACCGCTATTAACTATTTAATACTAAAAAAATAAAAATGTAGGCTGAATAAATACTGACTCATATCGTAAAATAATGCCTCACCGTTTATCATAATTAATGCATAATCTATACAACTTCGAAGATTGTCCCCCAAGAACTCAAACTGGCTCATTAAAGTGGGATCGCTATCCTGCCGAGGTTCTGCCATTGTGGGTTGCCGATATGGACATTGAGACAGCGCCAGAAATCATTGAGGCCCTAAAAAAGCGCTTAGATCATAAGGTATTTGGTTACACTATTCCTTATGATTCCGTACACGATTCGGTTATTCAGTATTTAAAAAGGGAACACAATTATTCTGTTAAGAAAGAAGCGATTAACTTTTTGCCTGGCTTAGTGCCCGCTATAAATTTGTGCTGTCATGCATTTTCCGGTAGTGAAGACTCTATAATGACCGCAACGCCAGTCTACCCTCCTTTTCTTCTTGCTCCTAAATTTGCCGAAAGAGAACTGATAACTGTACCGCTCTGCTTAAACACCGAACAAAAATGGACGCTGGATTTTCCAGCTATGGAAAAAGCGATTCAACCAAATACTAAGATATTTATTCTTTGTAATCCGCACAACCCAGTCGGTCGGGTTTATTCAAAAAATGAATTGCAGCAATTAGCCTCTTTTTGCTCACGCCATGACCTAATTCTCATTTCTGACGAAATTCATTGCGATTTAATTTTTGACACAAGTGTTGAGCATCATGTTACAGCTACTATTGATCAAGAACTTGCAGACCGTACCATCACTCTGATGGCCCCTAGTAAAACTTATAATCTCCCTGGACTCGCCTGTGCCTACAGCATAATAGAGAATCCAAAGCTAAAGTACCAATTCGAAAAAAGCATCCGAGGTATCATAACTGAAATTAACTGCTTTGGTTATGTAGCTTGCGAAGCCGCCTATAATTTTGGAGAACCATGGAGACAAGCCCTACTCGCTCATCTCTCAGATAACTATAATTATCTAAAGAACTTCCTAGAAACTAAGATACCGCAAATTGAATTCAGACCTATGCAAGCCACTTATCTCGCATGGCTCAATGTAGACAATCTCAATTTAGAGAAGCCCGCTCAATTTTTTGAAGCTCACGGCATCGGACTATCAGATGGCAAGCCATTTGGTGATTCAAAATATTTACGTCTCAATTTTGGTTGCTCAAAAAATCGATTATCAGAAGCACTAGAAAGAATGCACAGAGGTCTAATCAAAGAAAATATTATCGGACATGAGCAATGATCCAGAATACGTTCGCTTAGACAAATGGCTCTGGTCCATCAGAGTCTTTAAAACTCGAGCAGATGCAACAGAAGCTTGCCGTGGAAGTGCGATAAAAGTTAATGAACAACCAGCTAAAGCAGCTTCAAGGATTCGTATAGGTGACACACTTAAAATCAGAAAAAAAGGCATTACCCTAACACTGAAAGTAAAAGCACTCATTGAAAAACGGGTGGGTGCACAAAAAGTAAAAGAATACTGTATTGACCAAACTTCACCAGCAGAGCGTATTCTTCAGCAAGAAAGACAAATAAACGCTAAACTATACAAAAATCATACCCTAAGAGGACGACCTTCAAAAAAACAAAGACGCACGATGAACCGATTCAAAGAAAACAATTTTTGAAATCGTTCTATCGTAAATGCTCTCGCATAAATTGTTTAATCGCATCTGGATTTGGCTCCACAGAATACTTTACAATAGGCTTTGCTTTAAACCTTTCCAAGGAAGGATGTAATACCTCCAAGCCTATCGATTTTTCTATAGTATCAGGAAATTTTGCCGGATGTGCCGTTGCTAATATTATTGCAGGTCCATTGGTTGTTTTAGCAAAGCCACATGCAGTATGAGGATCCACGACATAATCATATTTTTTATAAACATTCTCTATAATAGAAGCGATGTCTTCATCCGAAGTTCGGCTACTAGAAAAAGTATCACGATTAAAATCTTCAAAAACAAATGTTCCCGTACTTTTGAATGTTTTAATAATATTACACACTGCATCACTATCGCCATTCACCATATAATATAAAAAACGTTCAAAATTTGAAGCCACTTGTATATCCATAGATGGGGCTAAACTTGGCGCTACTACTTCTTGAGAATAAACTCCTGTTTCAAATAATCGGTGCAAAATATCATTTTGATTTGTTGCTACTTGAAAGCCTTTGATAGGAACTCCCATTTGTTGAACCATCCATCCAGCGAGCACATTTCCAAAATTACCTGTTGGAACAACAAAAGTAAAATCTTCACGCTTTTCCTCGGGTAGTCGAAAAAATGCCGATAAATAATAAACACATTGCGCAAGAATACGTGCTAAATTAATTGAATTAACCGCAGAAAGACCTACTTCATCAGCAAATTCTCTGTCTTCGAATACTGTTTTCATAGCAGTTTGAGCATCATCAAAACTACCTTCAATCGCTAAAGGAAACACATTAGAGGCCTCGGTACAAGTCATCTGTCGCTCCTGCAAAGGAGAGATGCGACCATTCGGATACAAAATAAATGAAGTCACGCCCGATTTGCCCAACAAACCATGAATTGCTGCCGCACCTGTATCGCCTGAAGTAGCTCCTAATACTGCAATATTTTTACCAGTTACTTTAATTTGGTATTTATAAAGGTTTCCTAAAAACTGAAGAGCAAAATCCTTAAAGGCTAAAGTTGGACCATGAAATAATTCTAAAACTAACAAATCGTCTTCTAGCTTACGGATAGGAGCAATGGCTGGGTCATCAAAGCTCAGGTACGAGCGATCGATAATTTCATCCAATGCCGTTTTCGGTATATCCGTAGCAAACAAGGCAAAAAACGCTTTGCACAATTCAGGATAAGAAAGCACACTCCATGAATCAAGGTGCGGTTTTAAATTAGGAAGCTGGCTTGGAATGTATAAACCACCATCCGGTGCTAAACCATGCTCTACCGCCTGACTGAATGATACCTTAGAATCCGAATTGCGTGTACTGATATATTCCATAGGTAATCTATTTAAACATCCCCATCCAAACCATAGGCAGTATGAATTAAACGCGTTGCCTTTTGAGCTGATTCAGGACTGATCGCCACTGATATTTTAATTTCCGAAGTGCTTACTAGTTGAATATTAATTTCGTTCTTTGCCAAAGTATCAAACAAGGTCGCTGCCACGCCAGAATGCGACTGCATCCCTACGCCTACGATTGATACGATTGCTATTTCGCTAGATTCAAATTGTGTATCTGTCGAATCTTGAGGGAACGCCGATTGTACCGCTTTCTCAGCACGAGATACATCATCTCTTGGTACAGTAAAGGTCATATTCGCCTTTCCTTCTCGTCCGATATTTTGCACAATCATATCCACACAAACATCCGCTTGTGCCAATGATTGAAACAACTGTGCTGCAGCACCCGGTCGATCCGGAACATCACTAACAACAACCTTTGCTTGTTTGTTGTCTAAAGCTAAACCGCTAACGACAACATCTTCCATAGATTTTATTTCTTCTTTCACAATAGTTCCTGGGTTACGATTAAAACTAGAACGCACTTCAAAATTCACTTTAAACTTTTGGGCAAACTCCACAGCTCGATTTTGCATCACCTTTGAGCCAGAGCTCGCCAATTCTAACATCTCTTCATAAGAAATGCACTTAAGCTTTTTCGCATTTGGCACCACTCTAGGGTCTGCTGTATAAACTCCGTCCACATCGGTGAAAATTTGACACATATCTGCCTTCAATGCGGCAGCAATAGCAATAGCACTTAAATCAGATCCACCACGACCCAAGGTTGTTATTGCACCTGTATCCGAATGCCCTTGAAAGCCAGCTAAAATTACCACTTTACCCGAATCCAATTGCTCTTGAATATCCCCACCTGAAATTTCTTTAATTCTTGCCCGAGTATGGTTGGGATCTGTCAAAATTCCTGCTTCCCTTCCAGTTCTTGAGACAGCAGGCAAGCCCAATTGGTGTAAAGCCATCGCCATCAAAGCAATTGTTTCCTGTTCGCCAACTGCCAAGAGCATGTCCATCTCACGATCATTCGGTTCTGGGTTCAAAGCTCTAGCACGAGAAATTAAATCATTGGTAACACCTGAACGAGCGGATACCACCACCACTACAGAATGTCCCTCTTCGTAAGTTTCCTTAACACGTTGAGCAACATTCTTTATTCGGTCGACATCACCAACAGAAGTCCCACCATATTTCTGAACTATTAAAGCCATAGCGAATATACTTTATAAAATACTAAAATAATTAAAAGTGTCTAATAATCTAAAAAAATGTCTGCACAATCAGTCAAAATAAAAGAAAAAGCAAAGCGTTTGTAATTTAAGTAACCATTTGAAGAATTATACTATATGCAAGATCTTTACATACAAGCTGAAGCCTTCATTTCGTCAATGCAACAGTTTGAAGGACGTCCGTCAAATTCAGATAAATGGAAACAACGACTAAATTCCATAAAACAAAGTATTGAGGAGACTGGAACTTACACTCACACCAGTGAAGAACTCTCCTTTGGGGCTAAATTAGCATGGCGAAATAGCAATCGCTGTATCGGACGACATTTTTGGAGACAACTCGATGTCTTTGACTGCCGTACACTCCATACAAAAGAATCCATACTGGAAGCTCTAAAAAACCATGTCGCACTTTCTTATAATAAAGGTGCGATTAAAAGTGCCGTTACTATATTTGCCCCAAAAGATAATACGCCAGGAACCCCTGATCCCATACGCATACTCAATCATCAGCTAATTCGCTACGCGGGCTTTAAAAACGATAATGGCAAAATACTTGGAGATCCCCATAGCTTAAGCTTCACCCAAGAATTAGAAAAGCATGGCTGGCAGCCCTCGAAAAAAACTTCATTCACACCCATGCCATGGCTAATCCAAATCAATGGTGAAACCCAAGAGCCCTACACCGTATTTGAAGAACACCCTCACCTATTAACTGAAGTTCAAATTGAACACCCAGAAAACGAAGCCTTTAAGTCCCTCGAATTAAAATGGTATAGTACGCCTATATTATCAGACATGGCACTGCTCATCGGAGGTATTCACTATCCTTGTGCCCCTTTTAATGGCTGGTATATGGGAACAGAAATTGGAGCAAGAAACCTTGCCGATGAAAATCGCTATGATTACTTGCCTCAAATAGCCGAAATCTTCCAGCTCGACACAAAAAACAATCGTACGCTATGGCGGGACCGTGCCTTAATTGAATTAAACCGTGCTGTCCTCTATAGCTTTGACCGGGATAATGTAAAAATAGGTGACCATCATGCCCTGACACGCCAATTTGAAAAATTCTGTGAAAACGAAACCAAATCTAAATGTCCAGTCACTGGAGATTGGTCATGGTTAGTCCCTCCAATATCCGCATCACAGACACCCACATTCAGTCAAGAGTTTGACCCTACTGTTGTACAACATACGAATTTCTTTTATCAAAATTCCCCCTTAGAAGCAAAAAGCAAAGGAGAAAGCCCAATGGGCAAATGTCCTTACCATATTGATTAATTAATACGTAAAATTAAGCTGAATAATCGTCAGGATTAAAAATCCTTAAGTAAACAGGATCCCCCATAAATGAGCCCAATTGCTTAACCGCCTCACAAGCCGCTAATACAGAAACTTCGGAACTTTTATGCGTGGTAACCATAATCAAAGCCGAATTATCAGATAATTCCTTTTGATTTACTGTTGCAAAACTAATATGGTGCTTGGCAAAAATATTTGAGATTTCTGCTAAAACACCCTCTTCATCTTTAACATGAAAGCGGAAATAATAACGTCCTTCGAGTTGATCTGTAGGGCTTAATTCCAAAGTCACTTCATCCTGATTAGCCTGTGGATCATTGCTCGTATGACGTCCTAAAGAAGTTTCTCCTTTCAGTAAGGATACCGCATCCGCTATATCGCTAATCACTGAACTGGATGTCGCATCTTGTCCTGCCCCACGACCGATCAAAACCGTTGTACCCACAACATCACCAGTCACGCTCACACCATTATAGACTTCATTGACTTCAGCCAATGTCTCAGTCTTGGTAATCAAAGCTGGGTGCAAACGAACCGATACAGAATTGCTGGAAAAATCTCTAGCAATAACCCCCAAGAGCTTGATTTTATAGCCTAGTTGACGCGCGATCTCTATATCTTCTTTGGATATGGAGCGAATACCCTCACAAATAATATCTTTCAAATTGACCCATATTCCATGAGCCAAATAATTCAAAATCACAAGCTTGTGAGCGGCATCAATCCCATCTAGGTCTAAGGATTCATCCGCTTCAACATAGCCTAACTTTCTAGCATCACCCAATGTTTCTTCAAAACTCAGACCCTCTCGTTCCATACGAG
>NTJV01000007.1 GCA_002457235.1 Puniceicoccaceae bacterium MED-G32 | reverse complement strand
TTTCCCATTATAGAGCTCGTTGCTAAATTTACCATTTCTAGTTTCTAAGTTTCCTGCATCAGGACCAAAATTTAACGTAGAACCATCATCAAAAATCGTTTCACTTAATCCGATAGGTCCAGATGGAGTTGGCCTATCTTGTCTAGTCGTTGAACAAGATACACAAAAAATGCTCAGAGATAGAAATAGTAATAGAGTGCTATTGAATCTTAACATATCTAGTATTTATTAGGATTTAATTTGAGTCGCAATCCTTTTCTAATATTCTACCTAATAAATTTTGGAAAAACAATATACAGTACTTCTTTTTGATAATGGTTCTTTTCGGCCCGATTCAACTTTTGCTCTTCGGAAGATTGCAAAAAAATTAGGGAAACAACTAGGAATGCGAGTTGAGGGAGTGAGTTTGCTCCATTCTCATAAAATTGATGCAGAAAAATTAAATGGTGAACCTGCTACGATTATTCGAAGGCGTTTTAAGCTAGGTATCACGAATGAGGAGCGCCATTTCATCTGTCTCCCATTATTTTTAGGGCCGAGTTTAGCGATTACAGAGTATTTGATGGAATTAATTGAAGAGGCGAAGTTATTATGTCCAGAAATTGAGATTTTAGTTGCTCCACCTTTAGCCGGTTGGGATGTAAATCATCCGGATCATCGACTAGCAAGAATTTTAGCCGATCAGGTAAAGCTTACACTCAAATACAATAAACTGAGTGATACAACTAATCTGGTTCTTGTGGATCACGGTTCGCCTATCGAAAAGTTATCTATCTTGAGAAATACAGTAACGAATCAATTGAAAGAATTATTAGGTGATTCAGTGAGTACAGCTACTGCATGTTCGATGGAGCGAAGAGAAGGAGTTGCTTACGCATTTAATGATCCTTTACTTGAAACGATTTCTTTTGAAAAAACATCCATAGGGAAATCTTTAGAATCCTTGGTAGTCGCAATGTTTTTCCTTTTGCCCGGTCGTCATGCTGGAGAGGGAGGTGATGTTGACGAAATCTTACAGGGTTTAGTAGATGATGCAAAAATCAAAAATTTTATAAAAACAGATTTAATAGCTTCTCACCCTTTAATTTACTCTATTCTAGAGGATAGAGTAAAATCTGTTTTAGAGGATCAGTCAAAGGCTTAACTTAAAAGCTTCCTCTATTTCTTTTAGGTCTATATTCGATTTTAGAATTTCTTTTATGATGGAAATTTTATCAACGTCGTGTGGTTGCGTTTTAATATTCATTTTATTCATACGGCTGATAACAGAATAACTGCTATCCTTTGAAAGAATAAAAGGGATTTCGGATGCTTGAATATCAGCTAATGTAGCATCATTGGGCTTGATTGCATTAGTTAAAATGATGCCAGACAACATAGATGCTTTATTTGATTTAATGCAGGGCTGTATGATGTCTTCTCTATCTCCAGACGAAACAATCAATGTCCCATCTTCGATATCATCAATAGTGCTGAGTCCAGTTTTTGCGGCAATAACCACTTTTTTAATTTTTTTAGACTGGATATTATCTGTTGTATTTAGGCATTCTCCTTTTATCTCATGAAAAATTTGGGATAAACTAGGTTCTGAAAGTTTAGCGTTTTCCGGAATGATTCCAAGGAGCTTCAAGTTCATTTTTTCAAGAGCCTGTCCGCAATAATGTTTAATAAAATCAAGCTTATCCGTCTGAACTTTATTTATAATGACCCCAATAATATCGACTCCTGCTTTTTCAAAAAGAGCTTGGTTTAAAGCAATTTCATCTATGGGCCTTCCGATACCACCACTAGCAATAATAATTGCTTTGGCATTAAGCATTTTCGCTACGTCGGCATTCGATAAATCGAATACAGAGCCAACTCCAGCATGCCCAGTTCCTTCAATGATAATATAGTCCTTTTCGTAGGCAGCTCGGTCAAAGGAACGGCACAAACGATTGACGATTTTTGGATAAATAGATTTCGAATCATCCAAATAATCTTTAGTGAAATCCTTATCCACAACTATTGGACTCATTGCTTGAATCGGAACAGAAACATCAAAGGTTTCGGTAAGAAGAAAACTATCCTCATCAATCTTTTCTCCGTTGATATCAACAAATCTTTGTCCAACTGGTTTGATATACCCAATTTTCTTTTTTCCATCACTGAGAGCAGAATAAAGCCCAAGACTTGTTGTTGTTTTGCCGTCATTCATTCGGGTAGCGGCAATAAAGATTCTTTTTGTGATTTTGTTTCTAGGCTTTGTTAATATTTCTGAGTCATCAGGGCCTTCGAATAGTGATTGAATGTCCATTATAATTTTTATCCTACTGTTTTAAAATGTCTTTGATATCTTCATTGAGAGCATTATCTGGAGTAGGGTATAATAAATCATGGTCTATGGCTTGTGAAGCAACCATAACAGCAGTTCCAAAGATATCTCCTGCATAAGTGCCTCTACTGATTTCAGCCGCAGGTTTTGAGAAACCTGTCAAAATGGGGCCGTATTGTCGGCTATGGGTAAAATAATTAATCGCCTTGGAAGAGATGTTAGCGGATTGCAGATCGGGGAATATAAGCACATTGGCATTTCCAGCAACGGAGCCTTTGAGTGATTTATTTTCAGCTACTCTTGGGTCTAGAGCCGCATCTAATTGGAGTTCCCCATCTATGTCCATATCAATAGAGATAGACTTGGCTAATTGCTTTGCTAGCTGAGTCGCCGCTTTCATCTTTTGTATAGATGCATGTGAGTCTTTCCCAATGGATTGACTTGAGTAGCTGAGAAATGCGACTTTGGGTTTTTTGTTGGTTAATTGATAACTGAGCGCAGCAGTATTAATCGCAATTTGAGCAAGTTGTTCGATGCTAGGTTCGGGTACGACTGCACAATCAGCTAGGAAAAGCTCTTTGTCTTTTCCTGTGGTTTGATCTTCTAAATCAAAAATGTTAAGCGATGAAATTAACTTATTTTTATTTTGAAAGGGGATGACCTGTAATAGTGGCCTTAATGAACTTGAAGCTTGTGAATTTGCTCCAGCCACCATCGCATCTGTTTGGCTCGTGGCTAACATTAACGCGGCAAAGTAAGTATTTTTATTAAGGAGTGCTTCTAAATCAATTTCGCCCTTATCTTTAAAACGGTAAATGGAATGTAAGAATTGTTTGAAACGTGGCCTTTCCTCTGATTTTAGAGGGTCAATAATACGAATATGCTCCATTTTAATATCTAATTTATTCGCAAGCTCTTTTATTTCTATTCGATTTCCTAAGAGAATTGGGATGCCTAATTTTTTAACAGCAAACTTTCGTGCAGCTTGAAGAATTCGAACATCATTACCCTCGGGGAAGACAACTCTCTTCGGATGACGCTCCAGTCGCATGCATAGATTATTGATTAATGACATTTTATTAAACGAACTTTTGAGATAAATTATAAGTTAATTTTATTGTTTTATTTGTTTCATCGAATAAATCGAGCTTTATCGTTTTTTCTATAAATAATTTGCTTCAATTTTACAGAATCCATCCTATTGTAGTACACTTTATCCATTCCTTTGAGCAAAGATCTTAAAAATGTAGCCTCAGTCAGTCTGACTACCGTGTTATCTCGTGTGACAGGATTACTTCGTGATGTTTTAATTTTTGCCGCATTGGGTGCTAGTGCATGGAGTTCAGCCTTTATTGTCGGATTTACTATACCCAATTTGTTTCGTCGTCTTTTTGGTGAAGGTGCTCTGTCTTCAGCTTTTATCCCCGTTTTTTCTACAGTTATTGAAAAAAAGAATGTCCAATTAGCCTTGGCTTTTTTTAGTCATTTTATTGTACGATGGACTTTTTTACTAACTGGTCTGGCCATTGCTTTATTTATTCTAGTACAGTTGTTTTTAAGCATTGATACTTTCTCTGAACGGTGGGTACTTTCTTTTAAAATATTTCAATGGCTCTTGCCATATATGATTTTTATTTGTTTAGCGGCCATTTTTAGTGGTGCTTTGAATTCTCTTGGACGCTTTTTTTCGGCCTCCTTTGCTCCGGTACTGTTCAATCTTGTATTAATATTGGCTGTTTTAATTGGAATCTTCCGTGGAACTGATGAGTCAGGAATTATTGTTTGGCTTTGTGGAGGTGTTTTGCTGGGTGGCTTACTTCAATTACTTTTACCCTTGATTGATTTAAAAAATCAGGGATGGACTCTTAGTAGGACTAATAAAGCCGTTGAATTTTCTGAATCATTTCAATCTTTTCAGTCATTATTTTTTCCCAGCCTACTAGGTGCTGCCGTTTTGCAGATCAATATTTTAGTCAGTCGTTTACTAGCTAATACTTTAGATGATACCGCGGTATCTTTTTTGTATGTATCAAGTCGAATGATGGAATTGCCCTTGGGAGTTTTTACAATCGCTGTAGTGACTGTATTTTTTCCTGTTTTGTCTCGAACATTTGAAAGTAGCACATTGGACTCGTTTGCTAATGTTATTCTTAAGGGTCTGCGCTTTATTTTAATCATTGTTTTACCAGCTGCTGTCGGTTTATTGGTGTTATCTAAAGAAATCCTAATTGTACTATTTGAATGGGGTTCTTTCGGGCTCTCCGATGTTCGAGCAACTGTTCCAATTTTGATTATTTATTCGATAGCGCTGCCGTTTTATTCGATAACTACGTATGCCGTTCGTTGTTTTTACGCTGGTAAAAACATGAAATTACCCGTTCGTTTATCGATTTATTTTTTGATTTTAAATACCGTTTTCAGTCTTTTATTTATGAATATCTGGGGCGTTTATGGTTTAGCTTTAGCCAATCTTTTGTCGGCGATTTTACATACTGTCTTTATATTAAGAGCGATGAAGAAAAGCTATTGGATTTCATTCAACAAAGGATTAAAAGAGATTATTTTACCTATTTTTATAGGGTTATTGGTCATTCTAATAATCAGTCTTCTGGGTAAAGGAGTAGTATCGTACCTTGATTATACTCATAAAATAGATGCATTTATATCGGTTTTTACGTTGATACCTCTAAGCGTATTTGGCTACTTTCTAGTGCTTCATTTTTTTAAAATTTCAGATCTTTCTTTCATAAAATTCTCTAAAACCGATAATAAAATGCACGACTGACACTTTCCTAGGATTGCCTTAGTATGTGTTTGGCAATTAAGGTTTCTAAAATATCATTTCGTCCTGAATCTTTTGCCCAACTTAGGTGTATTTCCGATTCATCAAATTGCTCATTTAGTCTAAGCTTTAATCCAATGTAGGTATGAGCTTCTATTTCTTCTTTTTCTGATTGAACAAGGCTGATGAGTTCGGAAGCGTTAATTTCGCCTTTTATGTATTGAACTACTGGAGTAGGCCATCTCTGCTTGAAATTAAATTTCTTACCATAGCTTAATACTTGTTGCATATTCTCTTTGTCATTTATCTGAGCGTAGGAAAAATAGGCTAGAATTAAAGAATAGGGAGCTTCTATGCCCTTTTTGTTATACATTAAAGATGCCATTTTTGCCGACTCTGCTGCATTTAGATAATCATTAGTACACATTTGTGAAATGGCTATTGCTTCATAAAGCTGTGCATCAGAGGGTTTGAAAACTAGAGCTCGTTTATAGTAAGATAAGGCAATGTCAGCTTGATCAAGAAACAACGCAGCATTTCCTATCCCTTTCAATGAATAATGATCTGATGGGTCTTTCGCCAAAACTTTTAAATAGGTATCGTAGGCTTCTTGATATTGGCCAGATTGTAAGTGACTCTTTGCCTTACCCATTAAGGCAGAAATATAATTGGGTTTTTCTTTGAGAAGTTGATCGAATTGCTCTAAAGCTAATTCATAATTTCCGGCCTCTAAATTTTGAAATGCATCTAAACGATCTGTTTGGACTAAAATAATATCAGGCTGATCTGGAAATATCGTCTCTACTTGTCCATTCAGAGTAAGAAAAAAGAGACAGTAAATCAAAGCACATGGCGAAAGATGGTCCTTCATTTGTAGGTAATTGATAATTTATTCAATTGTATTTGCCAATATAATTCTATTTTTATGTTCTTAAATTATAGAAATTAATGTTTTTAGAGTGTGCAGAATTACAACCAATTGGAACAAATGCTTACTTTGTTGCTAATGAAGATTTAAAGCAGGCATTTGTTGTTGATGCTCCTTTAGGTGCTTTTGCTTGGGCAAAAAGTCTTAGTGATTCACTGGGATGTAATTTAAACGCGCTATTATTAACTCATGGGCATTGGGATCATATTTTAGATGCCCATCACTTTGCTGAAGCAGGTGTAAAGGTAATGGGACATGAGGCGGACAAATTATTATTTGAAAACCCTGAAGTAATGGCATCTTTTTCAATTCCCGGAATTGAATTTAAAGGCTTTGTAATTGATCAATGGCTCGAAGAAAATCAGCATTTAGACATTGCTGGAATTGAAATGAAGGTTCTTGAAGTGCCTGGTCATTGTCCAGGAAGCCTTTTA
The DNA here is from genome assembly GCA_002457235.1 of Puniceicoccaceae bacterium MED-G32. Taxonomy (GTDB): domain Bacteria; phylum Verrucomicrobiota; class Verrucomicrobiia; order Opitutales; family Coraliomargaritaceae. The sequence goes on along the minus strand of NTJV01000007.1, from coordinate 26,354 downwards.
TTTTATTTAAAGAAGGAGTCTTTAGCTTTTGTAGGTGATGCTATCTTTAATCGTGGAATCGGTCGTTGTGATTTACCAGGTGGTAATTTTGAAATATTAAAAAATTCAATATTGAAAAAAATTTATTCTTTGCCGAACAGTACTACTCTCTATTCAGGGCACGGACCCAAAACCTCAGTATTAGCTGAAAAACAAGAAAATCCATTTGTGAGATTATGATAGAAGAACCTGAAAAAATCATTTCACATATGGAGCATGCAATTTACTTAGCGAAAAAGGCATGGGGGCAAACACATACTAATCCTATGGTGGGTGCGGTTATAGTTGAAGGAGGAAAGGTTGTTTCGGAAGGTTATCATCAAAGGTCTGGCGGAAAGCATGCAGAAATTATTGCCCTAGAGTCTTACAAGGGAACACCTAAAGCAGATACAACTTTATTTATTACATTAGAACCTTGTTCTACAGCAGGTCGTACTGGTGCTTGTACTAATGCAATTATCACTTCAGGAATAAAGCATGTCGTCATCGGAACGTTAGACCCTAATCCTAATCATTCTGGCTACGGTGTTACACTTTTGAAATCTGCTGGGATTTCAGTCAAAGTTGGAGTATTAGAAGAGGTTTGCAGGGAAATGAATGTAATTTTCAATCATTGGATAGTACATCAAAAGCCTTTATGTGCTCTAAAAATTGCTATGACATTAGATGGTTGCATGGCTGCTTCTACCGGCCATTCAAAATGGATTACAGGAGAGTTGGCTAGAAATGATGTTATGAATTGGCGAAAGTTGTTTCCGGCGATAGCGGTCAGTCAAAATACGGTTTCAGCGGATAATCCTCAGTTAACCAGTCGTCTAAATGATGAGGTATTTTGTTCTCGGCGTTTTGTTTTCAATCGTGCATTGCGTGATTTAGAAAATTATAAAAATTATCATTTGTTTACCGATGATTTTAAGCTAGAAACTATAGTTGTCCATGGCACGGAAGCATCTAGAGATAAAGTAGAAGCACTAGAAGCAATGGGTATTCAAGCTTGGGAAATAAGTGAATCTGAAGGCAAGTTAGATATAAGTGAATTTCTAAAACTTTGTGCGAAAAAAGAAATACCCGGTGTTTTTATCGAGCCTGGCGCAAAATTAGCAACGCATATGATATCTAATGGTTTAGTGGACTATATGTACATCTATCAATCGCCTAAATTCTTGATGGATCAAAAGGGGCATTCGCTTGGTGTTGAGCGTTTTTCTGAATTGATGGATGAGAGTGTTCGCCTTATTAATTTAAAGCGAATACACTTTGGAGAAGATACTTTAATTACAGGTAATCTTCAAAATTTTTAAGGTTTTAATCTAAGACCCTAAGGCTTCTTTTATAATCGTTTCTGTTGGCACATCTGCACCGAGGGTTTGCAGTGCCTTAGATACTCGTTTATCCGCTTCAGGTAACTTATAGCCTAAGGTTATCAAACTGGATACGGCATCTTGATATTTCGAATTTGATAAAGGAGTCTTTGAATTGCCAGTAGTATTTCCTGTAGCTAAAGGCTGGCTCTTAGCGTTTACTTTATCTTTTAACTCAATAACTAAGCGTTCTGCAGTCTTTTTACCAATACCAGGGCATTGGGACAAAAGACTCGTATCTTGATTAAAGATCGCATTCTGTAGAATTTCTACCGACATTTTGCTCAGTATACTCAAAGCGATTCTCGGACCGATCCCTGATACTTTTTCGATGATCAGGCGAAAGAAATCTCTATCATTTTTTGAGATAAATCCGTAAAGTGAAGCACTATCCTCTCTGTAAACCGAGTGGATAAATAATTCACAATTTTGCCCAATGGGCGGAATTTTTTCAGCTGTTGTGATAGGTATTTGTATGGCATATCCTACACCTTGAACATCAAGTATTAGTTCTAGAGGATTTGCTTCAAGAACGGTTCCTTTAAGATAAGCAATCATTAAACGAGTCGATTATTCAGAGATACCTAAGACATCTTCCATGTTAAAAAGTCCATTAGTTGCCGTCTTAGTCCAGTGTGCGGCGAATAGGGCGCCTTGTGCAAAGATTTTTCTATCAGTGGCTTTATGGGTGAGTTCAACTCGCTCGCCTTGTCCACAAAAAAATACAGTATGTTCTCCAACAATATCGCCACCTCTTAGGGCATGTACTCCGATTTCCTGTTTGGGTCTTGCTCCGACTTGTCCTTCTCTACCATGGATGCACTGTTCTGAATTCAAATTGTATTGATCTTTTAAAATTTCAATTAGGCGTTCAGCAGTACCACTAGGTGCATCTTTTTTGTCATGATGATGCATCTCTAGAACTTCTGCTTCAAATTGTTCGTGTAGTAATTTTGCTGCCTTCTTTGTTAAATAATTTAATGTATTGACCCCGATTGAATAGTTACCTGCCCAAACTACTGGGATTTTGTCAGAAAGAGTATCTACTATTTTTGCCTTAGCGCTAGGATCATGTCCAGTTGTGCCAATGACTAAACCTTTCTTGTGTTTTACTGCGAGTTTAGCGATTTCGAGTGTGGCTTGATAAAAGCTAAAATCAATAATGACATCACAGTCATTAATCAATTGAGATGGGTCATCATTAACATCGCAAGCTCCGACTATTTCAGCATTTTGTGATGGTGCAGAATCAATTATGGCTTGGCCCATTCTGCCTTTTGCTCCTATAAGTAAAATTTTAATAGTAGAATCCATTATACTATTTGAAATTCTTTAAGAAGGGAATCAAGTACCTTTTTTGTATTATCTTGAAGAGATGAAAGCGGTAAACGAACTGCATCCGAATTAAGGATGCCAGCTTGCTTTAAGCAATATTTAATCGGTACTGGATTGGGTTCGAGAAATATAGCATTGAAGAAGTGATAATATTTAAGGAAAATTGTTTGAGCACTAGCGAAATCGTTCTCGTTTGCTGCATTGACCATTTCAACAAGAGGGCGAACAATTAGATTTGAAGCTACGGAAATTACACCCTTAGCGCCACAAGTCATAAAAGGCAGTGTTAATCCATCATCTCCACTAAGGACACTGAATTCATTTCCAAGAGCTTTAACATATTGTGCAACTTTATCACAAGATCCTTCAGCTGCTTTCATACAACATACATGCTTGTATTTTTCGTATAATTTTGCAGTTACCTCTACCGATATTTCTATGCCACAACGTGAGGGTATGGAGTATAAAATAATGGGTTTATCTGTAACTTCAGCAATAGCACTAAAGTGAGCGAGAAGCCCATCTTGACTGGGTTTATTATAATAAGGGGCGACTAGTAAAAATCCATCCACTCCAGCTTTGTCTGCTTTTTTGGTTAATTCTATCGCTTCTGATGTAGAATTTGAACCTGTGCCTGCATAAACGGGAACTTTTCCTTCAGCGAGATCCACAGTCGCTTTGATAGTCGATAAATGTTCATCATGGGATAAAGTAGGAGATTCACCGGTTGTTCCTACAGAGACAAGACCACTAATGCCACCCTGAATTTGATGCTCGATTAATGCGGCAAGGTCATCGAAATCAACTTGATTGTTTTTAAATGGGGTAGCCAGTGCTGTATAGGTTCCTTTAAATACATGTGTCGCCATAATTTAATTAGTTAGAGGTGCTATTAGTTTAAGTCGATGAAAATCTAGTGAGTTCCTTAGAAAATGTCTAATGAATTTTCTTATTGGTGAAGGATAGACTTAAGAATAAATAAAACAACATTCCAATGACGATGGCGCTGTCTGCGATGTTAAATGCAGGCCAACGCCCAGAAGGCAAAATATAAGGCAGAGTGAATGGTAAATGAACATCAATGAAATCAATTACATGACCCACTCGAATTCGATCGATTAAATTACCCAATATACCCCCAATAAGTAACCCGAAAGCAACCTGTACCGAGCCATTATGTAATTCTAAATGTTTTCTAAAAAAGTATATAAAAAGAAGCACAGCAAATGATAAGAGAGTTAAAATTCCACTGTATTCAGAAAACATACCCCATGCCGCTCCTTTATTTCCGATATGAACTAAATAAAAGAAATCCTCAACAACGGTAACTCGATCTGGAGGAAAGTAGCTACTTTCGAATGGTATCGAATATTGAATTAAAACTTTAGTTATTTGATCGAAAACTAAGGTAAATCCCGCGATTCCAAATAATCGAAAATATAAAATTTTAGACATGGTAAAATAGAATCAGAAGAGAATTACTCATCGTCTGAGTCTAAACCAAGATTTAATGAATCTGAATTATCTTCGAAGAGTCCAGTCACTAATTTATTTCGACGCTTACGGTTATTTTTTTCAAATGCAACTTGTCCTTCTAATGAGAATCGTGTGAATGGGACGACTGTCAGACGTTGTTTATTAATCGGTTTACCAGTCTCTTCGCAAATACCATAAGTGCCATTTTTAATTCGGTAAATAGCTTCTTCGATTTCATTTAAAGCGTCTTGCTCATTCGATAGAATTCCCAATGCAAAGTCTCGGTCAAAAGTCTCGGTACCTGCATCCGCCTGATGGCTACCATAGCCAGATAAATCTCCTGAGTTTTCCTTGGATGACTGTTTTAAAGTTTCTGAAGTGTGTAAGGCTAACTCTTCCTTAACATGGTCTCTTAATTCGAGTAATAGTTTATAGTATTTTTTCCATTTAGCTGGGATATCCTTTTCTGATACATTCTCAGAAGATTTTTTCTGGTTGGGATTAAATCCAAGGATATCAGCAATTGAAGCAGCGGCGTGCTTTTGAACTTTAGCGGGTTTAACTTTAACTGCTTTTGTGGCTTTGCTTGAAGCTTTCTTTTTGGCTACCTTAGTTTTTGCTTCACTGGCATCTTCCTTTCTGTTGGCAACAAGGGCTTCAACATCTTCGAGAGAAAAGACGATAGGTGCATTTCTTGTATTATCTGATTTCTCTCCTTGATCTGAGTTTAATTGTACCGACTTGGAAATGGTTGCTTTAGATGAAGCTTTTTTCTTCGCTTTTGTAGCTACTGGTTTTGCTTTCACAATTTTCTTAGTAGCAGATTTCTTAATGACAGCTTTAGTTACTTTTTTAGCTACAGTCTTTTTTACTGGAGTCTTCTTTACAGCAGTTTTTTTTGAAGCGGTCTTCTTGGTGGAAGCTTTTGAAGCGGTCTTCTTGGTGGAAGCCTTTTTTGCTGCGACTTTTTTAGTGGGCTTCTTTGTAATAGTAGCTTTTTTAGCTGCCACTTTCTTGGTGGCTTTTTTAGCCACTTTTTTGACAGCTTTCTTGGTAGTTACTTTTTTATTTTTATTCGTTTTTTGAGTTGCCATGATAAATAGATATTCAGTTTGGAATTAATAAATTTATAGGTTGAGGGCTTTAAGGGCCTCTTTGCATCGAGGTGATACAGGTCCCCATTGATCAGTATCAACAAGCTCAGGAACCCAACGCCAACTTCTTGGACATTTTTCTCCATCGGCATGAGCTACAGATATTTCTAGGTCACTTTTGTTTTCATCAAGTGATACTTCGACTTGTGATAAAATAAATAATTCAGCTAAATCTTCTTCGTATTTTTTGAGTAACTGAATCATTGGATCGCTACTTGGGCCTGATATCATTGCCTTAGCATCTAAGCTTTGACCAATGGTTTTCTTTTGACGTAGTGCTTCTAATTTTTCGTTAAGGTGATTATTTAAGAATTTGAGAAGTTGGTTGATATCATCAGCAGATTGCTTGAATTCCCAGTCTTTATTTTTCTTAGGCCACTCTTTCAATGCTATCGAGCTATCAGCAAAATCTGTATTTGTATCGAAGAAAGCATATGCTTCATCAGCCGTGAAGGGTAACAAGGGAGCAATTAGTTTAGTAAAGGTAGAGAATATGTGGTGCAATACAGTTTGGGAAGAACGTCTACTTGGGTCATTTGGCGCCATAGTATAGAGTCTATCCTTCAAGATTGCATGATAGGTTGCTGAGAGGGTATTCGCACAGAAGGGATCAATATATTCCTTAAATGCACGATGGAATTCGTAGGCATCATAAGCCTGTGTAACTTGTTCAACCAATTGAGATAATTGATGAAGTGCCCATTGGTCTAGAGGGTGTAAGTCCTCCAAAGCGACCGCATCCTTTTCATGATTAAAGTCATGTAGATTTCCAATTAGAAATCTTAAAGTATTTCGTATCGTTCTATAGTTATTAGCAACATTACTAACAATTTTATCAGATACAGGTACATCTCCACGATAATCTTGTGAGCAAATCCAAAGACGAATAATATCAGCACCATATTTCTTGATCCATACTTCAAGTGGTCGTGCAGCGCCATCGCTTTTAGATAATTTAGTGCCATCTTCTTTTACAATAAAGCCATGGGTTAAAATACTTTTAAAAGGTGCAGCATCATCAGCAATAATTCCGGTCCAAAGTGAACTCTGAAACCAGCCTCGATGTTGATCGCTTCCTTCTAAGTAAAGATCAGCAGGGCTATATAAATTACTTCTTTTTTGTAAGACTGAACGATGGCTGCATCCAGAATCTATCCATACATCAAGAGTATCCATTCCGCATTTGAGATTTTCAGTGCTGGGCCAATCAGCAGGGCATTGAATACCTTCTAAAATCGTCTCTGCTGATTCTTTAAACCATAAGTTAGTTCCTTGGGTTTCGACTTTGTCTGCGATTTGTTCAGTAACTTTTGCATCAATGTAAGCATTTCCGTCTTCGTCATAAAATGCTGGTATAGGTACGCCCCAAGAACGCTGTCGGCTTATACACCAGTCAGGACGATTTTCTACAGCTGCTCGCATTCGTTTTTCTCCCCATTCTGGGATGAATCTTACTTTAGAAAGTTGTTCGATTGCCTTGTCACGAGTTTTGTCTTTATCGAGAGCAATAAACCACTGATCCATGGCTCTAAAAATCACAGGAGTCTTGGAACGCCAGCAATGCGGGTAGCTGTGTTCAATGGTTTTTTTGGACAGTAAGCTATTGTTTTCAGCACATATTTTTAAGACAGCTCGGTTGGCATCACTGATAGAGCCTTCTTTTTCTAAAACAGATTGTCCAATAAGAGTTTCGGGTATTTGTCCATCATTTATATAGCTGCCTTCATCATCGAGTGGACAATATATTTCAAGCTTGTATTTGAGTCCTGTTAGATAGTCATCTAGACCGTGTCCTGGTGCTGTGTGAACGCAACCAGTTCCGCTTTCCGTTGTTACATAGTCGGCTAACACAACTGGACTTAAGCGATCTATAAAAGGGTGTTGGGTTTGTAAATTTTCTAATGACTGACCTTTAAAAGTCTTCAGAATCTTTGCGTTTTCAAGTGAACAAGTTTCAGTCGTCGTTTCGATTAAATCTTTGGCGATAATTAAATTCCCTTTATTAGTTTCGATTAAAGCATATTCAATTTCTGGGTGAACTGCTACTGCTAGGTTTGCAGGAAGTGTCCAAGGGGTGGTCGTCCAAATGACAAAACTAGCGTCTTCAGTCAGCTGAAGGGTTTGTTTTGCCTTTTCGTTTAATGCAAAGCTGATGTAAACTGAGATACTTTTATGGTTTTTGTATTCGATTTCGGCTTCAGCAAGTGCCGTTTTGCAGGGAATAGACCAATAAACTGGCTTTTTGCTGCGGTATACGAGTTCTTTTTCAACAAACTTAGCAAATGTTCTAAGTTCTTCGGCTTCGTATTCTGGATGGATTGTCCAATATTCATTTTCCCAATCAGCTAAGACTCCTAAACGTGAAAATTGCTTTGATTGTATTTGCTTAAAATTATTTGCAAATTGGGCACATTCTTCTCTGACTTCGAGTACAGTATAGTCAGTTTTACCCGATTCTTGAAGCTCCTTAGAAACTTTATATTCAATGGGCAATCCATGGCTGTCCCATCCTGGTATATATGGAGCATTGTAACCTTGCATCCATTTATATCTAAGAATGGTATCTTTTAGAGTTTTATTTAGTGCATGACCTAAGTGTAAATTACCATTAGTGAAAGGTGGGCCATCATGCAAAATGAAGCTCTCATTGCCCTTATTTTTTTCGGCAATGGCTTGATAAAGACCGAGCTTGTTCCAATGTGAAATTCTTTCGGGTTCCCTGCGTACCAAATCACCCCGCATTGGGAATTCGGTCTGAGGTAGATTAAGTGTATTTTTTAGGTCAATCGACATGATTGTAATGCAAAAAGTGCAAGATTTGCGGAGTTTGTTTTTTTGCATGAGCAAGTCAAGCATACACCTTAATTTTATCGATTTTTTTATTATTCTTGCGAAAAGACTAAGTTCTGTCTTTTCAATAGGATCATAATGCTCGGTTTATTAGTCAGTTTTGATTTCAGCTTTATGCCAACAATTCTTCTGTTTTTCTTTGTATTGATTGGGATTACAGGCTTGGTTTTAGGTGGTCGCTGGCTGACTGATGGTGCTATCGGGATTTCTAGTTTCTTTAACATCAGCCCACTGATTGTTGGATTAACAGTTGTTTCTATTGCTACATCAATGCCTGAGATGTTCACTTGTTTGACCGCAATACAAGAAAGTGCTGATTTAGCATTAGGAAGTATTATTGGGAGTAATATTGCGAATATTGGGCTCATTTTAGGTATATCCGCTTTGATTGCTCCTTTAGCTTCAGATATTCGGCTGATTAGAAAAGAATTACCATTTTTGATTTTTTTAACATTTTTATTTGTTCTGTTTGCTCTGGGCGGATTCGGAAGGATTGAAGGTATTATTTTAGTGAGTATAGCTTTTGCTTATGTTGTATGGGTAGTTCGTAATTCATTAAAAGAATCTTCGAATAACTATTTGGATGAGGATTTGAGCTTCAAGTCGGCTTCTCGCTCAAATCTTATGTTTGCTTTAATCTGGATTATTTTAGGCACTATATTTTTATCCTTGGGTGCGCAGTGTCTAGTTAGCAGTGCTCAGCAACTGGCTTTGAGAATTGGAGTGAGTGAAGTATTTGTTGGATTTTCTGTCGTGGCATTGGGAACGAGTTTGCCAGAACTAGCGGCTTCAGTTTCTGCGAGTTTTGCAAAGAAAAATTCTCTTTGTATTGGAAATGTGATTGGCTCCAACTTATTCAACCTTGCTCTTATTGGTGGTACTTCAGCTTGCTTTTATCCATTTCCTGTGAGCTCGAGCTTCTTTTGGGTTGAGTTCCCTCTATTGATATTTTCTACGATACTTTTATTTTTCTTTTTGAGAAAAACAGATTCGCTTATTGGCATGAAGCGAGGTGTCGTTTTAATAACTTTATATATACTTGTGATTGTTTTGATTGGATTAAAATAATCACAATTCTAATGTTTGATTTTAAAAAAATATGGAAAAAGAATACAAGCCAGTAGTGCTCGTTATCCGAGATGGATGGGGCGAAAATCATAATGAAAGTGAAAATGCGTATAATGCGGTTAAATTATCGAATACACCGACATCAGATACTTTGACGGCTGAATGGCCAAGGACTGAAATTGAAGCTTCAGGGTTGGCAGTCGGTCTTCCTAAGGGGATTATGGGGAATTCTGAAGTTGGGCACCAAAATATTGGTGCAGGGCGTATTGTAGATCAAGAGATCGTTCGAATTAATAAAGGAATTGAAACAGGCCAAGTAGAGGATAATGCAGTTTTGCAAAGCGCATTTTCTCAAGTAAAGGATAAGGGTTCGAATTTACATTTGATGGGCTTAGTGTCTGATGCTGGCGTTCATGCAATGCTAGATCATTTATTTGGTATAATTTTACTGGCAAAGAAATCAGGTGTAAAAAATATTTATTTACACGCATTTACAGATGGTCGCGATACAGGTCCGTTTACGGGCAAAGGTTTTATTGAGTCTATCGAGTCATTTATGAGGGAGCATTCAGTCGGAAAAATTGCTTCGATAATGGGGCGTTATTGGTCAATGGATCGAGACAATCGATGGGATCGAGTGGAAAGGGCTTACAATGCTTTAACTGGTATAGCTACGGATTTGACTTTTAGCTCTGCTACAGAGGCTATACAACACCATTACGATCACCCAGAAAAAGAAAATACTGTAGGTGATGAGTTTTGTCCGCCTTCTATAATTTTAGGAGATGATGGAAATCCTCTAGCTAGTATTGATGATGATGATTCGCTTATCTTTTTTAATTTTCGGGGGGATCGTCCGCGAGAATTGACTAGGGCCTTTATTGAAAATGATTTTTCTGAATTTGATCGTGGGGAAAAGAAATCCATTTATTACGTAACAATGACCGAATATCAAAAAGGCCTGTGTCCTAACGTGATATTTATGAAACCGGAAAAAATGGACTCTATCTTAGGTGCCTATGTTTCAGAAAAGAATATCCCTCAGTTCAGGTGTGCGGAAACTGAAAAATTTCCTCATGTAACCTTCTTTTTTAATGACTATCGCGAAGAGCCATTTCCTTTGGAGGATCGAGCTTTGATTCCTAGTCCCAAAGAATGTTCCACTTATGATGAGAAGCCAGAGATGTCCGCCTATGCGGTTCGTGATGCTGCGATTGAAGCGATTGAGTCCAAGAAATATGGTTTAATCATCGTTAATTTTGCTAATCCTGATATGGTAGGGCATACTGGTGTAGTTGAGGCATGTATCAAAGCTTGTGAAGTAGTGGATGAGTGCCTGAAAGATATTTTGAAATCATTGGATACAGTTTCGGGTAAAGCCTTAATCACAGCGGATCATGGTAATTCCGACAAGTTATGGAATGAAACAACTGGTTCAGCCCATACTGCCCACACTCTTAACCCTGTAGAAGTTGTGCTTTATGGAACAGGTTGCAAAGATTTGGTGCTTAAATCAGAAGGCTGTTTAGGAAACATAGCTCCAACTTTGTTGGATTTGATGGGCCTTAATAAACCTGAAGCGATGTCTGAGGATTCCTTGATTCAATAAGGATTTGTCCGTGAGCTTCAGAAATATACTAATAAGGCTTAGTTAAGTTAATGGCTAGCTATGGGGAGGAAAGTAAGTTCCTACATTTTCGCCTTGGAGTATTTTTTGAAAAAGTTCTGGATCATCTCCTCTACCTATAAACATACCGCAATTGTTTTCCGTAACTATTTGTGCAGCAGTGAGTTTGCTCACCATGCCTCCTACAGACATTTCATTTTGTGTGCCACTAGCTAATGCTTTGATTTCTGAATTGATTTCGCTAACAACTGGAATAACCGCATTGTCATTATTCGGATCCAATAAGCCTGAAACATTTGATAAAATGAGCAAAAGGTCTGCTCCAATCGCTTTTGCAACAAGTGCAGATAAGGTATCATTGTCGCCAAACTTAATTTCCTCAGAGCTTACTGTATCGTTTTCATTGACAACGGGAATGGCATTCGTGGACAAAATATTATTGATCGTATTTACTACGGCTGAATGACGACTAGATGATGAAAGGTCATCTTGTGTGAGCAATATTTGGGCTACTGTTAAGTCATAACAGTCAAATTTATTTTGCCATAAATTGATTAATTGAGATTGTCCAATAGCTGCACAGGTCTGAAGTTCATTTAATGCGGTAGGGCGCTTTTTGATTTTTAATCGTGCCATGCCTAAGCCTATTGCACCAGAGCTGACTAGAATGACATCAATTCCTTGGCTTTTTAGATGGTCCACTGCTTTACAAATCGTTTCAATACAGGTGTTGTTAACTAATCCTTGATCAGTACGCAGTATACCTGTGCCTAATTTGATGACAATTTTTTTAGCCTGTGAGAGAGGGACCACAATAATTGAATAAAATGAAGTGCTTTAAATTTGTTTTAAGTCCGCTTCTTTTTTACCTAGATAATCATTTATCTTTTGAATAAAGTCATCGTGCTCTTTTTGAACTTCTTTTTCGTGACGCTTATAGTCGTCTTCAGAGAGCCCTTCTTTTTGTGCGTTTTTTAATTGATCTAAAGTGTCGCGTCTAATTTGTCGGATACGAATTTTCCCATCCTCAGCAATCGAACCAGCCGTTTTTACAAGTTCTTGTCGGCGATCACCTGTTAATTCGGGGACTGGTACTCGGAGGATTCCGCCATCAGCAATTGGGTTAAGCCCTAAACTGGCATTTTGGATCGCTTTTTCTATATCTCCCGCAATGCTTTTATCCCAAGGCTGAACTACAATGGTTTTTGCATCAGGGGTTGTTACAGCAGCACATTCTTTGAGTGACATGGTACTTCCATAAGCGTTCACTTTTACCGCATCTAGCATCGCCGGGGATGCTTTCCCAGTATGTAGATTATTAAACTCATTCAGCGTGTGCTCAATAGTTTTGTTCATATCTGATTTAAGCTTATCAAAAATAGGCGTTGTTTCCATAATATCTTTATTTATTCGTCGTTAACTAAAGTTCCAATTGATTCGCCCATCACTGCTCTGAGGATAGACCCTGATTCTCGCATGCTAAGTACTAATATTGGCATTTTGTTTTCCATGCACAATGAAAAAGCTGTAGAGTCCATGATTTTTAAACCTTGTTTTAGAGCAGACATGTAAGGGATGTGGTCGTACTTGACAGCATCGGGTTCTTTAACTGGGTCTTTATCGTAGATACCATCAACCTTTGTCGCTTTAAATAAAATATCTGCGCCTATTTCACTGGCTCTTAAAGCTGCAGTAGTATCGGTTGAGAAATAGGGGTTCCCTGTGCCTCCAGCAAATATGACGACTCGTCCACGCTCTAGGTGACGGGTTGCGCGCCTTAATATGAAGGGTTCGGCTAGCTTGTCCATTGGAATGGCACTTTGTAGGCGAACAGTCACTCCCATTTTTTCGAGACAATCCATAATCGCTAATCCGTTGATTACGGTTGATAGCATCCCCATGTAATCACCAGTGGTTCGGTCAATGCCTCGCATTTCAGAGCCATTTAGACCTCGAAAGATATTACCGCCACCAATAACGAGTCCAATTTCTACCCCAGCCGCTGCAACCTCTTTTACTTCATTACAGATTGTTTCTAGTATAGAGGCATCGATAGGGTCACCATCGACTGTATTCCTTAAAGCTTCTCCGCTTAATTTGAGAACTATGCGTTTAAATTTAGGCTCTTTTTTAATTTTATTATCTTCCATTAAAAACTCTTTAAAGCTTACTTTTTTAAACTCGTCAACCTTCTCATTGAAAGTTTCTTACATAGATTTCTTGACGATTACCTTTAGTTTGTTTCTATTTCACTTTTCTAGGCCGATGGTGTAATGGTAACACTACTGTTTTTGGTACAGTCATTTGGGGTTCGAATCCCTATCGGCCTGCCATTTCTTTTACTTATTTTTAGTGAAAATATTTTAATCTCTAGAATTTTTTTATTTTATTTCTAGAATTACTAAAAAATTGGGAATAAAATTCTCTTTTTAGACTCGAATTGGTATTAATGAATTAATTTTTTTACCTAAATTGGTGTTAGGGTAAAGGCTGATTCTCCCTTTCGTGCGAATGCTGAAAGGGAGAATTTTTTTTAGGAATTATTAAATATCCAATTTGAAATGCTTTGAATTGCTTCCGGTCCAAATGCAATTATTGCAAAGATTATAAATGCATAAATTGCTAATGCAAAGAGACTTAAAATAATAGAGATCAGAGTTAATAAGCCATCGCTTTCACAAATACTGATGCCAAGTAGGCAAATAACCATTGCAGGTAAAGTATTCGTCAACGGTATCGGTAAAATCATCAATATAGCGAGTAGAATAAGATTGATTGCGATTAGAGGTCGCATTTGCTTGGATTGAAATTTCAATAAGCGAGGTTTAATAAAGGGTTCAATCTTCTTTAAACATGCAATAGCGAAGCCAAGAATCTTTTGCACAAGCTTAGGCTGAAATTCAATATTTTGAATAGATTTGGGCGTTTTTAGTGCATCTTTCCCGATAAGTATTTGAAAAGCAATTAATACAATAGCTATGCCAAATGGAGTACTATAACCTGGAGCGGGAACGGGCAATGCGCTCGGAAGGGATAAGAAAACAAGTATAATTCCAAATCCCTTAGAACCTAAATGATTGAAAAGTTCTGAAATCTTTAAGCTTTGAAATTGGGTGTTTTCCAAAGTTTGCTCTAAAACCTCTTTTAAGCTATCTCCATGGATCTGCTCATTATCATCTTTGACAGGATTTTTTTGCATTGCTTTAGTTAGCTTAGATTTTTTCTTATTGGAAGCTATTTATGCAAAAAAAACACAATGAAAATTTAAAAGGAGGTCAGGCTTTATTTGGTGGAAGCTTTGATCCAATACATTGTGGCCATATGGCTATAGCCCAATCTGTGCTCCAATTAGAAACGATTGATGAAGTGGTTTTTATTCCTAATGCAATATCGCCCTTAAAATCTCATAATCCATTAGCAAGCAACCTTCAGCGTAAAGAAATGATCCTCAAAGCTATTGAGGGAATAGATGGTTTTTCATTAGATGATTTAGAGCTTAAGAGTGGAGGCATAAGCTATACAATCGATACCGTTGAGAAATATTTAAAGAAAATGGACACAGATATCTATTTTATTATTGGTGCGGATCAATTTCACCAGTTATTAAATTGGCATAGAGTAGAGGCTTTGATTAAAGCACTCAAGTTCCTAGTGTATCCTAGATGTGGCTTTTCCGTAGAATCGGCTCCGATCATTTCAAGTAAAGAAATAGTAATAGAGTATGAGGTTTTAAATTTGCCTTATTGGGATATGAGTTCTACAAAGATTCGAAATTTATGTGATCAAGGTGAACCAATTAAGAATCTTGTTCCTCGAAGTGTTGAAGTTTTTATTGAAAAGCATCATATGTATCAAAGTTCTAAATAAGAGTAGTTTATATGTCGGAAGAAAAAAATATATTAAATGATTTGGGTGAGGTTAAAGAAGAACTCAAATTAATTATCGAAGTATTAGAGGATAAAAAAGGAAATGATATTCGTATCTTTGATATTCGTGAACAATCTTCGGTTACTGATTTTGTTATTCTTGTTTCTGCGATATCTGAACCGCATGCAAAAGCCTTGAAAATTAATTTAGATAAAATGATTCAAGAAAAAGGGATCCCGGTTATTGGGAATGACAATGAATCATCGAGCGGTTGGATGGTATTGGATGCTTTTAACTTCATGGTTCATATCCAAACTACAGAGATGCGATCATTTTATGAATTGGAAGAGCTTTGGAAAGATGCAGTGGAAGTCGATTTTTCCTAAATTTTAGCTTTATTTCATTGATCATTCTAACAACTCTTTATGTTCTATCTTAATTGTGTAATGACGAATAACCTATGATTGAAAAAACGCTAGATTCCTTAGTTCTAGAGGTCAAAGAAATGAGCCCTAAGTTGGGTAGTCGTGCAGAATTTGATTCCTTTAAGTCAACAATATCTGGCCCTAAAGGCAAGTTGACCGATGTAATGAAACTTATGGGAAAAGTTCCCAAGGAAGAAAAGCCAGCAATGGGTAAGAAGATTAATGAAGCGAAACAAGTGATTCAGGCGAGCATGGATGAGGCGAATAAGCGTATCGAAGAATCAGAATTACTTTCAAGTTTAGGGCCGACAATAGATCCAACTCTACCGAGTCCAGATTCAGAAAAGGGGGTCCTTCATCCAATTGCTCAAGTCCGGGATCAGATTGTTGAATTATTTAATAGAATTGGTTTCGCTGTGGTAGAGGGAACGGAACTAGAAACAGAGTATTACTGTTTTGATGCCTTAAATATTGCTAAGGATCATCCGGCTAGAGATATGCAAGATTCTTATTTTCTGCCTAATGCAATTCAAATGGCTAATGTCTCTAAAGAATCAGATGAAAAATATTTGCTTCGCACCCATACTTCGAGTGTTCAGATTCGTACTTTGCTTAAGGAAAAGCCACCAATACGTATTGTTGCTCCAGGGCGCTGTTTTCGAAGAGATACTCCGGATGCTACGCACAGTGCTAACTTCCATCAAATTGAAGGGCTCTATGTCGATAAGAATGTTTCTTTAACTGATTTAAAAGCAACGTTAGATTATTTTGTAAAAATGGTTTTTGGTGATTCGGCAAAAACACGATTAAGGCCCAGCTTTTTTCCTTTTACTGAGCCGAGTTTTGAGATGGATTTCTATTCTCCAAACTTAGGGAAGTTAAGCAACCAATGGCTGGAAATTATGGGTTGTGGTATGGTAGACCCTGAAGTATTCAAATCCGTTGGCTTAGATCCAAATGAATACTCCGGTTACGCTTTTGGTATGGGTATCGAGCGTATTGCCATGATTTTACAAGGTGTGGACGATATTCGTTATTATTATCAAAATGATATCCGTTTTTTACGACAATTCAGTGATTAGAGACTATGAAGATTTCTTATAATTGGCTTAAACAGTATTTCAAATCAGAGGTTAGTTCTGAGGCAATATTGGATGCACTTCCTTTGATTGGTTTTGATGTCGAGGAAACAGAGGTTCTCGGGCCGCCGCAAATGGAACAGGTTGTCGTAGGTAAGGTGATTGAATTTGAAGCACATCCAAATGCTGATCGTTTGAGACTCTGTAAAGTTAAGACAGCAGAGGATGAAGCGTCTCATTCCATTATTTGTGGCGCCAAGAATTTTAATGCGGGTGATCGCGTCATGGTTGCGTTACCTGGTGCAGTACTGCCTGGAAATTTTAAAATAAAAAAGTCAAAGCTGCGAGGTATTGAATCAGAAGGTATGCTTTGTTCTGCTAAGGAATTGAATATTGGTCAAAACCATGATGGCATTATGGTTCTTGATTCATCAATAGCCCTTGGTACTGAATTAAATACTCTTTATTCTGATACAGACATTATTTTTCACTTAGAAGTAACTCCAAATCGCGTTGACGTACTCAGTCACATTGGATTAGCCCGTGAATTAGTGGCACGTTTTGGCGGATCTGTTGATGTTCCAAAAATTAAATCGAACTTATCAACTGTTGATACCTTGGAACCTAATACTACTCTTAAATCATTAATGGTCGAGGCCACGGATATTTGTCCCGAATATTCTGCAATATGCATTGAAGGTGTTCAGGTTGGACCTAGTCCTGAATGGTTAAAGCAATCTTTGGAGTCTGTTGGACTTAGGTCGATTAATAACATTGTTGATATTACAAATTATGTTCTCCATGAAACTGGACAACCTCTTCATGCTTTTGATTCAGCAAAAGTGAGCGGACAATCATTGCTAATTCGTCACGCTTTTAAGGAAGAGAAGATCAAAACTTTAGATGGAAACACACATAGTTTAAATGATTCTATGGTTGTAATTGCGGATGATGCAAAACCAGTCGCAATAGCAGGTGTTATGGGTTCTGCTGACGCTGAAGTCGATGAAAGTACTCAATCAATTATTCTTGAGTCAGCCTATTTTAATCCGTCTTCAGTTCGTAAAACAGCAAGGAAATTAAACCTAAGTACAGATAGCTCTTATCGATTTGAACGAGGAGTAGATCCTCAAGGTGTGCAATATGGTATTGAGCGTGCCTGTGATTTGATTCTTGAAGTGGCGGGCGGGTCGCTCCTAGGCAAACGAGTGCAAATTGGTTCGGTAGACAAGTCTACAGAAAGTGTTGAGTTTTCTCCTGAAGCAATGCGTTCTTTCATCGGGTTTTCAGTACAAGATACGGAGGTACAATCGGTCTTTGAGTCTTTGAATTTTAAGGTAGATAAATCTTCAGAGTCGAATTGGTTAATCACGCCACCGACTTATCGTAAAGATGTCACTCGTCCAGTTGATCTTTACGAAGAGTTTATTCGTATTTTTGGAACGGATAAAATTCCTGCTCAATCTATTTCAGTCAACGGGATCAATGCAAGCGACCATCCTATTTATCAGTTTAATGATTCTGTTGGAACTTACATGACAGGCAAAAGTTTCAATGAAGCCTTTCTTTACACCTTAAGAAATCAAGATGAAGTAGCATTTTTTCAAGGAAAGGGTCACGAAGAGACTTTAAAATTAAAACTAGAGAATCCACTACAGAGTGATCAAAGTCATTTGAGAAATTCTTTAATTCCTGGACTTCTAGATGTCTTAGATTTAAATCTCGCACGTCAGAATTTAACGACTCAGTTTTTTGAGCGAGGACGTGTGTTCCGAGTATTGGAGGGGCAACTCGTAGAATTAATTTCAGTTGGCTTCATTGCGCTTGGTAAAAATTTGGATCGAAAGTGGCTCGAGCGAGAAAAATTCGATTTTTATTCGGCTAAAGCTTGTACCGAAGATTTATTTCATTTGTTACCATTCAAGGTAAAAGAGCGAAAGTGGTCTCCAATTGAGACAAGTGAGTTTTGGCAACCCATGCATTCAGCACAAGCTGGTGATTTATTAAAGGAAGGCTTTGAAGCAAGTGTCGGACTTTTGAATATGAAAAATGTTAAAGAGTGTTGGGGTCTATCGTATCCGATTTTTGCTGGTTCTCTACTAATTCAAACTGAATTATTTGAAAAAGAAATGAAACGCTTTCGTTATCAGGCATTAAGTAATCAGCCTGCTTCTATGAAAGATTTATCCCTAGTCGTTAATCAGTCAGTGCTTGCCAGTGAAGTCCTCAAAACAATCAAAGGTTTTATTGAACAATCAATAGAGAGTTTTGCTTGCGAATCAGTCGAGGTTTTTGATGTGTATGAGGGCGAAGGTCTTGAAGAAGGTAAGAAAAGCTTTGCGGTAAGCATGAAATTCAGAGCGCAAGATCGGACGCTAAAAGATAAAGAGGTGAATGCTTTATTTGAGGCTGTTCAATCTGCAGTACTTGAACAAACAGACTACCAAATCAGAAAATAATTAATATGCCAAAATCAGATAAAAAAATAAATATTGATTATGTCGCACAATTAGCACGATTGGAATTATCCGAAGAGGATAAGTCTAAGCTTTCCGGGCAGTTAAATGATATATTAGTTTATTTTGAGAAATTAAATAGCGTGAACGTGGAAGGAATTGAGCCAATGGCCCATGCCCATAAGGTGGATAATGTTTGGCGCGAAGGAGATGAACCAGGTGCTGTTTTTTCAAAAGATATTTTAAATAAAATGGCACCAGAAAGCCGGGAAGATCAAGTCGTTGTCCCTAAAGTAGTAGAATAAAATATAGGAAAATGAGCGATTTATTTTATTCGGATATTGCTTCCTTAAATCAAGGGTTAGAGTCTAAAGCATTCAGTGCAGTTGAATTGATGCAATCGGTGATAGATCGAACCGATGCAGTTGAACTAAAGATAAATGCATTTGTTGATCGAGACGTTGAGGACGCACTTAAGCAGGGAAGGGCATCAGATGAACGCCGAGCTAGAGGTGAAAGCTTAGGTCCATTTGATGGAATTCCAGTTGGGATAAAAGATATTTTAGCTGTGAAGGATCAATCGCTTCGCTGTGCCTCAAAGATGTTAGAGGGGTATCATTCGCCTTATGATGCGACATGTATTACAAAGTTGAAAGAGGCTGGTGCAATTATTTGGGGTCGGCTTAATATGGACGAGTTTGCTATGGGTTCATCAACCGAAAATTCAGCTTATGGTTTTACGGCTAACCCTTGGAATCTAGATTGTATTCCAGGAGGATCTTCAGGTGGAAGTGCCGCTGCAGTATCTGCAGGTGAAGCAATCGTTAGTTTAGGTACAGATACGGGTGGCTCGATTCGTCAACCCGCAGCTTTTTGTGGTGTAGTCGGCATGAAGCCTACTTATGGACTTGTTTCTCGTTATGGTTTAGTTGCCTTTGCCTCTTCTTTAGATCAAGTTGGTCCTTTGTCACGCAATGTGAAAGATTCAGCTTTATTATTAGAAACAATTACTGGTCATGATCCTCTCGACTCAACATCTTTGAATCAACCAAAGGTCAATTATTCCTCGGCTTTGGATCAACCAACAAAAAAAATGACCTTAGGTGTTCCTAAAGAATTCTTTCAACAAGGCATTGATCAAGAAGTTAAAGAGGCGGTTGAAAAAGCAATTGCTTGGTATGGTTCGAAGGGCTACGCCATTGAGGAGATTTCATTACCGCATTCAGAATTATGTGTGCCTGTTTATTACATTATTGCTACAGCTGAAGCTTCTTCAAATCTTGCGCGATTTGATGGCGTTCGTTATTCGCATAGAAGTAAAGACGCTGAAAATATGTTAGAGCTTTTTTCTAAAAGTAGAGGTGAAGGTTTTGGAGAAGAGGTAAAACGTCGCATTATCTTGGGGACATACGTTTTGAGTTCTGGTTATTATGATGCGTATTATTTAAGAGCGCAAAAGGTGCGTTCGCTCATTCGTCAAGATTTTGAACAAGCTTTTACTAAAGTGGATGCAATTATTACTCCGACTTCCCCAACACCCGCTTTTCAACGTGGCGAAAAAAACAATGATCCTTTAGCAATGTATTTAAATGATATTTATACAATTTCTGTTAACTTGGCTGGTTTGCCAGCACTTTCATTGCCTGTAGGAATGACTCAAAATGATTTACCAATAGGTATGCAGGTGATTGGAAAAGCTTTTGGAGAATCCGATATTTTATCCATCGCACATGATTTTGAAAAAAATCATGAATTTAAAAACATGAGGCCGAAAATTTGATAGATTAAATAATGAAGTATGAAGTCGTTATAGGATTAGAAATCCATGTTCAAGTTAAGACGAAAACAAAAATGTTTACGGCTGCTCCTTATCGGTACGGAGCAGATCCCAATACCTTGACAGATGCTGTAGTACTAGGTTTGCCAGGAACTTTACCTGTTTTGAACTATGAGGCTATCGAGCGTTGTGCTCAGCTTGGCTTGATGCTTGGATGTGAGATTGCAGAGGTATGCAAATGGGATAGAAAAAATTATTTTTACCCAGATTCACCTAAGAATTATCAGCTAACACAAAATGAACAACCATTGTGCATTGGAGGCTCTGTTGAAATCGAATTGCCGGGTGCGGCGCGAAATATTGAGGGTACGCATCGCTGGGTTCAACTCAATCGTATCCACTTAGAAGAGGATCCTGGAAAGTTATCACATACTGCTTTTGATAGTTTAATTGATTTTAATCGTGCTGGCGTTCCTTTAGCTGAAATTGTAACTGAGCCCGATCTTTATTCTTCTGAAGAGGCGGTTGCTTTTTTAAATGCACTTAGGAATCTGATTACCTTTGCTGGCATTTCAGACTGCGATATGGAAAAAGGGCAAATGCGTTGTGATGCCAATGTTTCATTACGCATTAAAGGTTCAGATGTTTTAGGTACACGAACGGAGATGAAAAATCTGAATTCAATTTCAAATGTTAGAGCATCAATTGAGTATGAGATAAAGCGACAGGCAAAAATATTAGAAGCTGGTGAATCTGTAATACAAGAAACACGCCGCTGGGATGCTACAAAGAATGTTAGTTTTTCGTTGAGAAGCAAAGAAGAAGCACATGATTATCGCTATTTCCCTGATCCCGATTTAATGCCAGTTTCCATGGATAGAAAACGAATCGAGTCCTTGAGAGAAGCTTTGCCAGAACGTCCTTTTGATCGACAACGTCGCTATCAGGAGAAGTATTTTTTGCCTTATACGATTACTTCTGTGCTCTGTGCAGATCGTGAATTGAGCGATTTTTTCGAATCGGCATTGAGTGTTTATGATTCGCCCAAAGCGATTGCAAATTATATCGTTAATGATCTTTTGAGAGAATTATCCGCAAATTCCGAAGTGGGTGACTCAGCTTTATTAATCAGTGATACAAAAATGAAGGCAGAATTTATTGCCGAATTAGTTGAGGTAGTGGAATCAGGAATTATTTCAAAACAAATTGCTAAAGACGTTTTTTCAGAAATGTTCCATTCTGGTGACTCTCCCAAAACAATAATAGAGAAAAAGGATTTGAGTCAAAATAATGATGACTCAGCAATTGAGTCTTTATGCTTGGAGGCAATTGCGAATAATCCAAAAGCAGTCGCTCAGTATAAAGAGGGAAATGCTAAAGCAATTAATGCACTTAAAGGCCCAATTATGAAAGCAACTAAAGGCAAAGCGAATCCAGCTACCTTAGATGCTTTGTTGCAGAAACTAATTCAAGGGTCAGAGTAAATTATTTTCTCGGAAACTATAGTATCCTTGTTGCATGGGATCGATTGATTTTTTCCCAAGGATCATGAAGTCTAGTAGCTCGATACAAATGATCTTTGAGCTTTCAAGTAGGGTTTTTGCCACTTCGTTATCTGCTTTGCTTGGGCTAGGGTCACCACTGGGATGGTTGTGAACAACGACTATAGCAGTGCAACCTAGACGAATAGCGACCCTGAAAATTTCTCTTGGATGAATTAATGAACTAGTAGCGATTCCTGATGTGATCTCATAGAAATTAATTAAGTAATTTTTTCGATTAAGGCAGAGAACCCATACTTTTTCGATATCTAGCTTTTTCGATTTATTTTCTAAAAATTGGTATATTTTTTCGGGAGAATTCAGTAAAGGCTGTTTTTCCGTTGAAGAGTTTATACGCTAAGAAAGCTCAATAATCGCCAACAGTTGAAGTCCTTTTACCTGACCTATACCAGATATTTTGACAAAATCCTCTAAGTTATATTTAGCCAAATTTTGTAAAGAACCTGCTTCTTTGAGGATTTTCTTGGCTAAAACTAAAACATTCGTACCTTTTGTCCCACTCCGGAGAATCATGGCTAATCGCTCACTATCACTTAAAGCACTTGCACCTAATCGAAGGAGTCTTTCTTGCGGTCGTTCCTCGATTTCTATTTCTTTAAGTGGAATTGTGGGGTAGGTCGTCACTTTTTCTAGACTTAAGGGCTTAAGTAAGTAGCGTTCTCTTTATTACTAGTATGTAAAATATTCAGTTTCGGCCAATTTAAAAATTATCTATGCGTTTCGTTCCAGAGAAGAAAAGTTTATTAGGAGAAAACCTTGAAAGTTTTGAATCCGAGATATTGGCCGCTGATTTTCCTAAGTATCGGGCGAAACAAGTTTTTGATTGGATTTTTAAGAAGCGAATAAGTGATTGGGATTCTATGAGGAATCTGCCTAAAGTATTTGTAGAGTGGTTACGTACTAATTATGTGATCGATCCTACAAAAATTTTACTCGATAAGCAGTCAAACGACATAACTCAAAAGTTTTTGATTCAATTAGAAGATAAACAATTGATTGAGACAGTTTTGATTCGAGCTCCACAAGAGGGTGTAGGAGTAAAGAAATCGAGAAAAACCGTATGCGTTTCTATTCAGGTAGGCTGTGCTTATGGCTGTAAATTTTGCGCTTCTGGGCTTGCTGGCTTTAAGCGAAATCTTTTTGCATCAGAGGTTGTTGCTCAATTGCTGCATATGTCTCGTATCGATAGTCCGAAGGAAACTCATGACCCTAATGAATCGGTTTCTTTTGATAACATCGTATTTATGGGCATGGGTGAGCCTTTAGCTAATTATAATGAATTAGTCAGTGTCCTGAAGATTATGAATGCTTCATGGGGCTTAAATATTGGTGCTAGAAGAATCACAGTTTCTACTTCAGGTCTTGCACCTGAAATTGAAAAGTTAGCGACTGAAGCATTGTCTATTCGACTAGCAATTTCATTACATGGTGCGACCAATGAAGTGCGTAATCAAATTATGCCCATTAATAAACGTTATCCGTTAGAGGTTTTAATTCCTGCGATTGAAAAATTTCGTGAAATTCATGGTCGCATGGTAACATTAGAGTTTATCTTAATTGATGGGGTTAATGACAGCCTTGAGCAAGCTCGGGCTTTAGTCAAAATTGCCAAACGTTTACATGCACATGTAAACTGTATTCCCTATAATAAAGTAGAAGGATTGGAATGGAAGCGCCCAAGTATCTCTCGCCAAAATAAATTTGTTCAAATTTTAAAGGAAGCGAATGTATCGGTTACGATTCGCCAAGAAAAAGGACATTCTATAAATGCGGCATGTGGACAATTGAGATTAAAGAAGGAATTAAAAATGGCTGAGCAGGAGCCTTCACCTAGTAGCCCATTCATTAAGCCAATTATTGAAGATTAATGCTCAGTCTTTGATTTCGCCTTTGCCATGTACTATGTATTTATAAGTACATAACTCATTTAAGCCCATTGGGCCACGAGCGTGCAGACGATCCGTTGAGATTCCAATCTCTGCTCCAAGTCCAAATTCAAAGCCATCACTAAATCGAGTACTTGCGTTGTGTAAAACGGTTGAGGAATCGACCTCATTTAAAAAATCTTGGGCATTTTGAGCATCTTCTGTGACAATAGTATCGGTATGCGCTGAGCCTCGTGTATTAATGATTTCAATGGCAGCCTTCATATTAGGAACAACTGCTATAGAAATAATTAAGTCGTTATATTCCTCGCCAAAGTCTTGGTCTTGAGCATCGATCATCGGAATGCCTGTTCCGGTTAAAGCTGCTTTAGCGGCTGAATCGACTCTTAGCTCAACACCATGTTCATGGAGGGCTTGTGCTAATCTTGGTAGTGAAGATAGTGCATCTTGGTGTATGAGTAAATTCTCAGCTGCATTACACACACTCGGTCTTTGACACTTTGAATTAAGGGTAATGCTTTCTGCTTTTTCGTAATCATGAACTCCATCAATATAGACAGAACAAACACCAGTGTAATGTTTAATTACTGGGATACGACTATTTTCGACTGTGAAGCGAATAAGTCCTTCACCTCCTCGAGGAATGATGCAGTGAACATACTGATCTTGTTTTAGTAATTCTTTCAATGCGTCACGATCAGTTGTTGGAATTAGTTGAACTGCATTTGGGTTGATATTGTTTTTTGTTAAGCAAGACTGAATGATTTTTATTAAGTAAGTATTACTACTGAAGGCTTCTTTACCGCCTCTTAAAATAGAAGCATTACCTGATTTTAAGCATAAAATAGCGCAATCCACTGTTACATTTGGTCGGGATTCATAGATGATTCCAATTACACCAATAGGAACTCGAATTTTTCGTAGATCAAAACCTCTTGGTGGATTCATTTGTTCGATTGTTTCACCTACAGGGTTTGATAATTCAGCAACTTGCCGAACGCCAACTGCCATTTGATTAATCCTATCTTTAGTGAATTGCAAACGTTCGATCATTGGAGGACTTAAGTCCATGGATTTTGCATTATCAATATCGACAGCATTTGCTTCTAAAATACCTTCTATGTTAGCCTCTAGAGCATCGGCTAAATCGTATAAAAATTGATTCTTTTTTTCGCTGGTCAGAGTGGTAAGCTCAAGCGAAGCTTTGCGGGCAGATTGTGATATTGATTCGATTAAATGCTGTAAATTTTGATCATTCATATTTGAGAATTAGGTTGTTTGGATTGATTTAAGAATATCATCCCATTGTCTATGACTTAATGCGCCTCCATGGTTTTGAATAACAGAAGCTCCCATCAATGCTCCTAATTGAGCAGAATCTTCAATTGATTGATTGTTAGCCCATCCATGTAAAAATCCAGCTGCCCAGAAATCACCTGCACCCGTTGTATCTATAACTTCTTTAACAGGAATTGCTTCCGAATGTATGATTGTCTGATCTTTTGCGATAAGGCTACCTTGGGCACCTAGCTTAACTACTGCAGTTTCACACAGTTCATTCAGGATTTTGACTGATTCTTCTGATTGAGCAGGGGGAAGTTGAGTGAAAGCCGCCGCTTCGTCTTCATTGGCAAAAACCATATCAACATGATTTTTAAGAATTTCCTTAAGCTCACTTTTTGATTGATTGACTATTTCAAAGGAAGCTAGGTCAAAGCTAACAGTTAAATTATTGCTTTTTGCTAAATCTAAGGACTTGTGGAGTACATCTTTATTTAGGATTAAGAATCCCTCAATGTGTAGGTGGTCATAATCTTGAAAGTCTGAGGGGTTGAGTTCATCTTCAGCAAGTGTCATGGCTGCTCCAAGCGATGTTCGCATGGTTCTTTGACCATCGGGGGTGACTAAAGAGAGGCATTTCCCGTTTGGTATGTTGCCTATCTTGAATGATTGTGTGCTTCCACCATATTGGGCTAACGATTCTTTATAAAAGTCGCCTGATGCACAGTTACCAATTTTCCCGATAAAGCTGGTCTGTATGCCTAAACGCGCTAAGGCAAAGATTGTATTTCCAGCGGAGCCACCCGTAATTTGAACTAGTTCTTGGTTGATTTCGGACTTAATTGACTCGAGTTCAGATTCAGCAAGAAGCTCCATTCCTCCTTTAGAACCTGAGATGTTTTCTAAGAAGGCATCGTCTACGAAAGCAATTTCGTCAATAATTGGGCTTCCTAAACCAATTATTCTTTTCATTTTATTTGAGATAGAAGGGTGGTGCCTCAAACCAATTATTGGTCAAGGATCATATCTTCGATTTCTGCTAAAATGACTTGCGATTCTGGCATATTGCCAACCAAGCCTATGCGTACACTAATCTGAGATTGCTCTGGAG
>NTJV01000006.1 GCA_002457235.1 Puniceicoccaceae bacterium MED-G32 | reverse complement strand
GAGTGATTTGGTCTAGGGGCGAGCAATTACTTAATGAACAACTTCCAGAGATTGAAGACGCTTTAAAGGCTTACCCTGATGAACAATCGTTTGTTTTGGATGGGGAAATATTGGCATGGGATTTTGAAAACGACAAGGTACGAAGCTTCGCCGATTTACAAAAACGTTTAGGACGAAAAAAAGTGAGTAAAGCAATTCTTGAGGAGATTCCTGTGGTTTTTATGGCTTATGATTTACTGGAGATAGACAGTGTTGATTTACGGGCAAAAAGTACCTCCGAGCGAAGAGATGTTTTAGAAAAATGGCTGCCATCCATCGAAACGTCTGTGATGCGGTTATCGCCTATTTACGATGCTTCAAGAGGATGGGAGGCAATGGCGGAGGTGCGGTCGCATTCTCGAGAAGAAAGCATTGAGGGATTAATGCTTAAGCAGAAAACAGCAATTTACAGTGTAGGTAGAAAAAAGGGGCTGTGGTGGAAGTGGAAAATTGAGCCATATACTGTAGATGCAGTGATGGTTTATGCTCAGCAGGGGCATGGGAGACGAGCAGGTGTTTTCTCAGATTACACTTTTTCAATCTGGAAAGACGGGGAATTAGTCCCTTTTTGCAAAGCATATTCAGGTTTAAGCGATATGGAAATGAAGCGGGTGGATAAATGGATTCGAGCAAACACAACAGCTAAACATGGACCCGTTCGTGTAGTACAGGCTGAGCTTGTTTTTGAAATTGCTTTTGAAGGCATACAAGAGTCTAAACGCCATAAGTCAGGCATTGCGGTAAGATTTCCACGGATTCACCGATGGAGAGAGGATAAGCTCGCGAGTGATGCAGATACTTTAGAAACGGTGAAAAGCCTACTTTGAATTTGGAGACTTCAAGAGAATTTCTTTTGCAGAAAGCCCTTGTTTGATCATTGGCAACACGTGTTCTGTGTAAGGTACGATGACTTCTAGAACATATGGACCATCATGAGTAATCATTTCTTGGATAGCTTCTCTGAGTTCTTCTTTTTTCGAAACACGTCTTGCTTTAACTCCAAAGCCTTCACTGATTTTTACAAAGTCTGGGTAGAGCGCCTCAAGGTTATCTGGCCCACCGATATTATCTTTATCGCATAGGATAGTTTGCCCTCGTACACTTTCATAAAGTAAGTCTTCCCATTGAACCACCATGCCTAAGTGTTGATTGTTCATGATTATGGTTTTCGCATTGATCTTTTCAATTTTAGCCGTGGCTAGCTCTTGAACATTCATTAAGAAGCAACCATCGCCATCAATGTTGACAACGAGTTTTTCGGGATGAGCAATTTTTGCACCAAGGGCGGCAGGTAGACCAAAGCCCATAGTTCCAAGACCTAATGAGCTTATATAAGTTCTTGGTTCTCTGAATTGGAAATATTGAGCAGCCCACATTTGGTGCTGCCCTACACCTGTTGAAATAATCGCATCACCCTTTGTTTCTTGATATAAAGCTTCAATCGCTTCTTGTTGAGTAATATGTTCGGAAGCCTCGTAGGAGAATGGGTGTTCTGCTTTCCATTCTTGAATCAGACTATTCCATTCAGAAATGTCAGGTTGTTTGCATTTATTTTTCTTCCATAATTCAATAAGACGGCGAAGCGCATATTTGATGTCTGAGTGGATCGGCAAATCAACAATCTTATTTTTATTATGTTCTGAGATATCGATATCGATATGAGCGATTTTTGCCTCAGTCGCAAATTTTTCTATTTTACCAGTGATTCGGTCGTCGAAGCGGGCTCCTAAACAAAGCAAGAAGTCACAATCACAAACGGCCCAGTTTCCTGCAACAGTTCCATGCATGCCAAACCAGTAAAGCGATTGAGGGTCTTCTGAGTCAAAAGCACCAAGTCCCATAAGAGTCGATGCTACTGGAATACCCGTTAATTTAGCAAATTCACGAAGTTCCAAATGTGCTTCTGCAGAAATAATTCCTCCGCCTGTATAGAAGACGGGTTTTTTTGAATTTTGAATAGAGTCTATGACTTTAAGTAAGTCTTCGTCTGATGCCTCTGGAAGCGTCACATCGGATTTATAGCCAGGAATGTCAATTGTTTCAGGGAACTCAGGCTCGAAGAGTGCTTGCTGAACGTCTTTAGGGATGTCGATAACAACAGGTCCAGGTCGTCCAGTATTAGCGATGTGAAAAGCTTCTTTTACGATTCTAGGTAATTCTTCTTTATTTAAAACAAGAAAACTATGCTTAACAATAGGTAGAGTCATTCCAAAGAAATCGGTTTCTTGGAAAGCAGCTTTACCGATAAATTGTTGGTACACCTGACCAGTAATTGCGATTAAAGGAATACTGTCCATGTATGCATCAGCAATACAGGTAACCAAATTAGTAGCACCAGGTCCACTGGTTGCCATGCAAACGCCTGGTTTTCCAGTTGCTCGTGAATAACCATGTGCCATGAATCCACCCCCTTGCTCAAAGCGAGGCAGGATAGTGCGAATCTTTTGACTCTTTGTCAGTGCTTGGTGTAATTCCATAGAAGCACCACCTGGGTATGCAAAGACCACATCCACACCTTCTTTTTCAAGAGCGGCGACTAAAACATCGGCACCCTTCATTGTCTGACTTTTTGTGTCATTCTTTGAGATGTGTTTGTTTGTTTTGTGTTTCATAATGATCTATAACTGTATTTTAGGTATTAATACTTTATGGTAATTGATAATAAAAAAGGAAGATATTTAGAAATCATTAATGAAGTGAACTCAAGTCTTAAATAATAGGATTTAATTGAGAATTTTTACGATGATTAGTTTTTCATTTAGGTTGCTTTAGCCCATTGTCTTTGTTCAATTCTCAATTGTATGATTAAAGTTTTATTTTTAGGTGATGTAGTCGGCAGACCAGGACGTGAGTTTTTAATCGAAAAGATTTCAGAATTACGATCAGAGTTATCGTTACATGCGGTAGTGGTGAATGCAGAAAATGCGGCTGGTGGCTCTGGGTTAACCGAGTCTATAGCAAAGGATTTACTATCTTCAGGTGTCGATGCAATTACCCTAGGAGACCATGTTTGGGATCAAAAAGGCTTTGAATCAGAAATTGGTAATTTAGATAAAGTGTGTCGGCCGGCAAATTTGCCTAAGCAAAATCCAGGACGCACTCATTTAGTAATTCCAGCCAATGGTTTCAAAATAGGTATTTTTACTGTCTTAGGTCGAAATTATATCGGAATGAAAGCAGATGGTTGTCCGTTTCGTATTGCCAACGAGCTATTGGATGAACTCAAGGGTGAATGTGATGCTTTTTTAGTCGAAGCACATATGGAAGCCACTTCTGAGAAGGTGGCATTGGGTTGGCATTTGGACGGAAGAGTTGCTGGTGTTATTGGTACGCATACGCATGTACCGACAGCTGATGGTCGAATTCTACCGAAAGGAACTGCTTATATCAGTGATGTAGGTATGTCAGGTCCTCATCATTCTGTGCTAGGGCGAAAGATTGAGCCTGTGATTCAATTATTCTTAGATGGCATGAAACGACGTTTTCCTGTGGCGGAAGAGGATGTTCGCTTAAGTGGTTGCCTGATTGGTATTGATGAAAAAAGAGGTATTGCTGAAAGTTTTCAGCGTTTTGAGTTAAAGAAAATACCAGCGTCTGCTTAAATTTTCTTCAATGCATCACATAAGCTTTCGATTGCTATTTCCATGATATCGGAATCGTGAGCTGTGGAAATGAAACATGTTTCATAAGCGGATGGTGGGAGGTAAACCTTATTGCTCAAAGCCTTATTAAATAAAGTCTTGAACAAATCAGTATTCGATTGTGTGGCTTCAGTAAAATTAGTTACAGGTTTTTCAGAAAAGAATAGGGCAAACATAGAACCAACTTGTGGAACTTGAAGGGGAATGCCTTTTTCTTTAGCCGTTTCGTCTAGTGCAGTTTTGACCATGCTACCTAGTTTTTCTAGTAAAGGATAGGGATTATCCCGTATACATTTTTTCAGGGAAGCAATACCAGCTGCTAAAGCAAGTGGATTGCCACTTAGTGTACCTGCTTGATAAACGGGGCCGTCAGGTGCAAAGTGATCCATGATCTCAGCTTTCCCGCCAATAGCACCAACCGGTAGTCCTCCACCAATTATTTTGCCCATGGCAGTGAGATCTGGAGTAATACTTTCTTTTTCTTGGACACCACCTAGAGCAATCCGAAAGCCAGTCATGACCTCATCAAAAATAAGAACAGCTTTGTGTTGGGTGGTTATCTGTCTCAAGGCAGAGAGAAAATTCTCATTGGGTAAAATCAGTCCGCAGTTCGCTGGGTAGGGTTCAACAATGACACAGGCAATCTCGTCTTTATAATGATTAAAGACTTCTGTTAGTGCATCCTCATCATTATAGGCAATCACTATGGTTTCATTGGCAAAGGATTCAGGGATTCCTGCGCTGTTTGGATTGCCTAGAGTAAGAGCTCCAGAGCCAGCCTGCACGAGTAAAGAATCAACATGGCCGTGGTAGCACCCTGAGAATTTAATGATCTTATTTCTTTGGGTGTAACCTCTAGCCAATCGAATGGCTGACATAGTTGCTTCTGTTCCACTATTACACATGCGAACTTTCTCAACAGATGGGACAATTTTTTCAATGAGTTGAGCCATTTCGACTTCATAAGGATTTGGGGTGCCAAAACTGGTTCCTTGATCAAGTGCAACTTGTATAGCTTCTTTTATTTCAGGGTGATTATGGCCATGAAGAGCAGGACCCCATGTGCAGACAAAATCTGTTAAACGTTCATCATCTGCTGTATATAAAAAAGGTCCTTCAGCTCGTTTTGTGAAAAAGGGAGTCCCTCCGACAGAACGGAAAGCTCTTACCGGTGAGTTAACGCCTCCTGGGATGTATTTTTTAGCAGTTTCAAATAACTCGTTGGATTGATTCATATTCGGTTTTTTAAAAATTAATTAATATACTTTTGGACGATAGGCATTCTTCTGCCGATACCAAAAGCGAGAGGAGAAATTTTTAATCCAGGTGCAGCCTGCTTTCTTTTGTATTCATTCTGATCTACTTTTTTTATTATAAAGTTTACGATATCAGAGTCGAATCCTTGATCGCTTATTTCTGCTCTAGAAAGCCCTTCCTCGATATAGTGATGAAGAATAGCATCAAGTATAGGATAGGGCGGAAGAGAATCTTCATCTTTTTGATCGGGGCTGAGTTCCGCAGATGGAGCTTTGTCGATAGTATTTTGTGGGATAATAATCCCATCACGGTTTATGTATTTAGCTAAAGCGTAAACTTGCATTTTAGGTAAATCGGATATCACAGCTAATCCTCCGCACATATCCCCGTAAAGAGTGCAATAGCCCACCGCTATTTCACTTTTATTGCCTGTTGTGAGGAGTAGGGCATTGTGTTTATTTGATAGTGCCATTAACAAAACTCCCCTAAGTCGAGCTTGGATATTTTCTTCGGTAACATCTCTTTCTAGACCTTTAAAACTTGGAGCTAAATGGGTCTCAATACTTCCAACTGGGTCTTTGATTGGGATATTTTGAAATTCTATCTTTAAGTTTTGGGCTAGGGCTTGAGCATCGGAGATACTATGATCGCTAGATATTGCAGATGGCATTGCGACTCCAATGATATTGTCCGCACCTAAAGCTTCAGTAGCAATAGCTGCAACAACGGCGGAATCGATTCCACCACTGAGCCCAATTATGCCTTTGGTGAAATTACTTTTTTGAGCATAATCCCTTAATCCTAAAATTAGAGCATCATGCATATGTTTTAATGTGTTTTCAGGGCATTCTGTTTCTGTAGCTATGCGAGTCGCTGTTTCAATATCAAAGGTATTGAGTGATTGTTTAAATTTAGGCATTTGAGCGATAATGCCTTTGCTTGGATGGGTGATGAAACTATCTCCATCAAAAATAAGTTCATCATTTCCGCCTACCGAATTACAATAGACAACTGGGCAATTCAAGCGATGACTGACTTGCTCGATGAGATCTTGGCGTGAGTGTTCCTTGTGAGTGTGCCAAGGACTAGCCGATAGATTTATAAGAAGGTCTAAGCCTTCCTTAGACAAAAGTTCAACAGGGTCATGGCAGTAGCGCTTACTTGTTTGAACCTTCTCATCTGTCCAGATGTCTTCGCATATAGTGATTCCAATCCGTTTATCTTTCCATTGGTATACCAATGGTTTGGTTGCAGGTTCAAAATAACGTTCTTCATCAAAGACATCATAATTAGGTAATAAGCATTTTCGCCCGTAAGATAAAATGGTTCCAGATTCGCACCAAGCAGCTGCATTATAGAGTGGGCGACCTTTTTGGGAGGAAGAAGCAATTTCTATGCAACCAATCAAGGCGGGCACTTCAGAAATTTCTCTAGCGATGCTGTCTAGGCTTTGCTTTACATCATTTGCAAATCTTGATTTTAATAATAAATCTCTCGGAGGATAGCCACACACTACAAGTTCTGGGAAAATGATTAATTCAGCACCTTGCTCAACTAAGCGATTATAGGCATCCAGTATGATGGCTTTATTCCCAGATAGATCACCAACAGTTGTATTTATTTGAGCAAGTCCTAATTTCATTTCTCGTAGTATTACACATTATACTAGGCTTGCAAATCAAGCCTTTCATTTATTAATAGGTGGTTTAATTTCTATATGCATCCGAATCAACTTATTTTAGCATCGGCATCTCCAAGGAGAAAAACTCTATTGGATGACATGGGCTTAGCTTTTGCCGTACAAGTTACAAATGTGGAAGAAGATGATCGTCCTCATTTAAAGCCGGATAATTTGGTGCTTAATAATGCAATTTTAAAAGCCGAATCAGTTGCGAAAGAAGCGCCTGATGCCTTAGTGCTGGGTTCTGATACAACAGTTGCTTTCGAGGGGCGAATATTTTCTAAACCTCAGGACCTAAATGAGGCAATGCAGATGCTAGAAACTTTGTCTGATCAGTGGCATGAGGTGTACTCGGCTATTTCACTTCGATGGACTAATGGCGATTTCAAAGAGTCTTTTTATGAAGTCAGCCAAGTGAAGTTTAGAGCATTAACTCCATCAATCATCCGAAAATATCATAGTCGAGTGAATCCATTAGACAAAGCAGGGGCTTATGGCATTCAAGAAGCTTCTGATTTGATCATTGATTCAATTAAAGGTTCTTTTAATAATATCATGGGCTTGCCTACGGAATTACTAGCTAATCAACTAAAGAAGCATGGCTTTAATTTTTTTACTGATTAAAATCAAATCATCAACAGAATGAGCACTATTGTGACTTACAATATTCAGTCTAGATTTTACCCGTTAACTGAGCAGGGTGACATAGTAATTAAACGGCAACTGTGGTCATTTTTGTCTGTAGTGCTCTTCCATATATTGGTGCTTTTACTCTTTCGTCATTTTATAAAATCTGAAATTCTTAGCCTAAGCTCAGAGAATGCAGTGTTACCAATTGAACTTGAAGTGGTGCCTAGTGATTATGCAGAAGTGAATCCAGAGGTAGCAGAAAATCAGCCCGATAAAAGTCAATGGTACTCGTTCCAAGATCAACAAGCGGCAGATACCTCTATGGAGGAAAATAACAGTCCCGTCCCTTTGGTTGATGGAAGTGAAACATCCTCTGCAAAGATTGTTTCAGCTGAAATTGTTACAGAAGAGACAGTATTGTCTCCAGGTGTTTATCAAATAGAACCCAATGATAATGCACCAATAAAATCTGAAGCTAGCCAAGCAAATCCAATACCTTTAACTTTTGACGATCTTAGCTCAATAACCCAAATCAATCCTTTCGAGGTAGAAGAGAATAAAGACGGTACGGACGTGATTACTTTTAAAAATCAAGAAGAAATAATACCAGACGCAACTGGCCAAAAAGTAATTATTCCGATTACTAAGGATGCTTTGAGCTTAATTTCTGAAGGAGCAGCCAAGAACATAAAAGACATTGAAAAGAATCGTCCAGTTCCAATGGCAAGGCCGAAGTTATCTTCAGAAATCACAACCGGACCAACAATGCAATCTATGGCTAGTGCAAATAAGTTTGGGGTCATTGCTTTAGATGCAAGCTTCAGTGAATTTGGGGAGTATGAACAGCAGTTTTATTCTGCCTTACAAGTCGGTTGGTATAATGAAGTGGCTTTTTATAAACCTCTAGATTCCGGAACACAGGTTAGTATATCCTTTATTTTAAAATCTGATGGCTCAATTGATTCCGTAACTGTTTTATCTAGTTCCGCTGGTTTGATTGCGACTACTATCTGTGAAAGTGCTATTGCTAAACGCTCTCCCTTCCGTCCATGGACTCAGGATATGATACAAGTCTTTGGTGATCAGAAAGAATTAAGGGTTCGTTTTTATTATCGTTAACTATGAATGTTTCAGCATTACCAGTCCATCAGTCAGTCTCGATTTTAAATCATAATAAACATGGTATTGTCGCACTAGAAAAGCCGGACGGTGTGTTGTCTCATCCAAATTCTAGAAATGAGAAAAAGCCAGCTTTATTGAATGCTCAATATGATTTTGATCGAGAGTACTATTTTTGGAAAGACGCACAAGGAAATGAACAGAAGGCGTGGCTTTTAAATAGATTAGACTCACCGACTTCAGGAGTGATCCTAATTGGATTGAATCAGATGATTAAGGATGCAGTGCGTCTAGCATTCGAAAATCAAACTACTAAAAAAATATATTATGCTATAGTCAAAGGATGCCCTCGGCTTGCTCTCGGAGAGTGGAATCAAAAGCTTAAGCAATCGAATTATACTTTAAAGTATAACGCTTCTACAAAGCTCGCACAAACCTTATATAAAGTTGTTTCAACATCCAATAAAGATCCGAAAATGAGCTGTTTGAGCTTAGAACCTATAACGGGTAGAACGCATCAATTAAGAATTCACTGTAGTGATAACCGACTGCCTATCATCGGTGACCAGACTTATGGTGATTTTAGATTTAATCGACAGATTAAGCAAAGCTTTGGAGTAAATCGCTTATGCTTACACTCACTTAGTACAACTGTCTCTTATCAGCTGAACGGAAGGCAGCATAAATTTCAGGCGCAATCCGAACTTCCTGAAATCTTTAAACAATTAATGGAATGATCCTATCTGATTGGGTAAAAAAAGTTCTTTTTGCCGTTAAAATGCGTTGCTTCAAACGCTTGTGAGCTTTTATTTAATTCTGTGTCTGTTAAGCGATATATATTACTCGACGGTTATAATATTATTTATGCATCGGATGCCTTAAAGCATCTAATGCCAAACAATAAATCAAGGGCTAGAGAAACATTGGCTGAGATGGTTCAGTCTATTCATTCTGTGGAAGATGTTCACATTATTATTGTATTTGATAGTAGTAAAAAGGTTATAGAGGTAGAATATCCTTTTCGTGATAAAACATTTGAATTTGTTTTTGCTCCGAAGTCGCTGACAGCTGATGGAGTTATTGAAAGAATTTTAGTAAGGATTAAAAATAAGGAACAGGTCAGCGTAGTGAGTAATGATAATTTAGTTCGAGAGGCAACACGCTCTAACGGGGCAGCTGCCTTGCGACCGCAGGATTTATTTGATTGGATTAAGTCATCTAATAAACGGCTTGGTGAGATCAGGAATATTCATTCTAGTACAGACTCTAAACCTCTTGAGAACCGAATAAATATTGACCTTGATTCATAATTTTCGCTATACTTAAAAGCGTGAATGATCGGCAAGTCTTTGAGATTCAAGGATTGTATGGTAGCTATTCAGTACCTGAATCAGTGCTTCAAAATATTTGGTTTAATGGAGATTTTAATCATAAAGGATTACGGACTCTATCAGGTAAATCTATATCAATTTTGAACCCAGGTCGCTGGAATGATAATGAAGGACCCGACTTTTTAGAAGCCGTACTCAAAATAGATGGGAAAGCTATTGTAGGTTCTGTGGAAGTTCACTTCGAGCCAATCGATTGGTTCTATCATTACCATCACATAAATCCCTCCTTTGATTCAGTCATTTTACATGTCGTGTTGGCACTAGGAAATCATACAAGTGGTGATTTAAATAGAAGCTATTTTTTAAATTCATTAAGAGATTTAGAAACGCTTACTTTGTTACCTTATTTGAATACGGATTTAGAAAATTACGCCATTGAACATGCACTACTTACTTTTGAAAAAAAGAATTTTTTTGATTTTAAATATCTAAGAGAAAATCTAAGCGAAGCTGAAAGAATCGCACTCTTTTATGCTGAAGCAAAAACTCGCTTTCAACGAAAAGTTAAGTTCGCAAAAAAACGACTTGAGTATAGTTCTTTGGACGAAGCGTGTCATGTTATGCTTTTAGAAGTATTAGGATATAGCCGTAACCGTTTAGCTATGTCGAATATTGGACTTCATCAACCTTTAGCTAATTGGCATCAGTCAGCTGAAGTATTATATGAAAAATACAAAACAGACTGGAAGCTGTCTGTTTCCGACCGGCAAATCAACCACTGACACGATTGAAGCAATATACTTCCTTGCTGGAAAAAGAACCCAATTGGCCAAAACAAATCCTTGAACATAGTGCATTTTTTAAGGATCAAGGATTAGGCAATAGCATTAATAATCGTAAGCGCAGTCCAATGATGCGAAAAATAAAACAGGTTTTTCAATCAGATATTTTGCACAACTTTGTCGGGGAGACTCGTTTTCATACTATTATGATTGATGAGATATTACCTCTAATCGAGGCAGGAAAATTAATGTCAACTGAATCAATATGGTTGGACTGGTGGCAAGGGGATAAGCCTAATTCCAGTAGTATCTATTTAAAGCAGTTGCTCTCGGATCAAAGTAGGAACCCAAATCGTAATGCTTGGATTCAAGCCTTATATGGTTTATTGATAAAGCAGTATTCTCGAATTACTGAAATACCGAACGAGCATTCTCAAAGAGGCGCATCCAAGGGCCATTCTCGCCGCAAAAGTAATTGTAGCCATAACTCAATTGTACAGAACGAAAGCATCGTTCTGGATGGGGCATCATAATTGTCACACGTCCATCAGGTGTTGTGAAGCAAGTGTTACCCTGTTCGGATCCATTCGGATTGATTGGGTAGATTTCGCTTGGTTGTGCCTTACAGTCAATATAACGCATACCCACTAAATTATCTTTTGAGCATTGTTCTAAATTTCCAGTTTTTGAGAAGTCAGTCCGACCTTCACCATGAGCTACAGGTATGGGTAATAAACTATCCTCCATGCCTTGTAAGAAGATACTAGGTGATTTAAGGACAGAGATATTGGAAAGACGTGCTTCAAATTGTTCCGATTTATTACTAACAAAGTAAGGCCAAGGATCCGCACCTGGTATTATGGATTTTAACTGAGAAAGCATTTGGCAACCATTGCAAACGCCTAAGGCAATAGTATTTGAATCAGCAAAGAATCGTTCAAATTGTTCTTTGATTGAAGCATTATAAAGAATGCATTTTGCCCATCCGCTACCTGCCCCAAGAACATCCCCGTAAGAGAAGCCACCGCAAGCAACTAAAGCTTGAAAGTCATTCATCTGAAAACGGCCTTCGAGTAAATCAGTCATGTGTACATCCACAGATTTAAACCCAGCTTTATGAAATGCATAAGCCATTTCATTTTGGCCATTAATTCCTTGTTCTCGGAAAACTGCTATTTTGGGTTGGGTATTTTTTGAAATATTTGGAATTTGATTCGGATCAAATGTCGGTTGGATAATTATACCCGTATCCGTTTCATCCAAAAGCAAATCATAGGCTTCTTTGGCACAATCGGAATTATCTCTTAAGCTCTGCATTGTGAAGCTAAGTTCGCTCCATGCACGATTTAATTCAGTTATTGTATTTTCATAGATTATTTCTGATTGATGTGTGATTCGTCCATTTTTATTGGTTGTGGTTTTCCCTACAGAGTGGCAGATGCCACTTAGTCCGAATGATTCAATAATGGACTTGATTTCAGAAAGTCTATCAGACTCAATCTCAAGGACTGCACCTAGCTCTTCATTAAAAAGAGTTTCATGAATGGATAAATCAGAGGCATCGTCTTCGAGTAAAGCATCTAGTTTTAAGTCGTAGCCTTTACGACCCGCAATAGCCATTTCTGTAACAGTGATATAAAGCCCGCCATCCGAACGATCATGGTATGATAGAATTAAATCCTTAGCAATGAGTGATTGGATACAGGCAAAGAATTGCTTAAATAATTCAGGGTTGTCTAAATCGGGGGGCGTATCGCCTACTTGATTAAAGCATTGTGCTAGAGAACTCGCTCCCATGCGATTTTTGCCTTCCCCTAGATCAAATAACAAAAGTGTACTATGCGCTTGTTTGAAATCTGGAGTTAATGTCTTTCGTACATCTTCGACGGTTGAAAAGCCAGTGATCAGTAAACTCAATGGAGAAACTTGCTTAATCGTTTCGTTCTTTGCGTTGTTCCAAGTGGTTCGCATAGACATAGAGTCTTTCCCCACAGGGATACAAATTCCGAGAGCAGGGCAAAGCTCCATTCCTACAGCGGTGACTGTATCATAAAGATTCGCATCTTCACCATCTTCACCAGCAGCTACCATCCAATTTGCCGAAAGCTTAATGGATTGTAATGATCCAATATGGCTAGCTGCCATGTTAGTTAAGCATTCTCCTATGGCCATACGTCCAGAGGCTGGTGCATCTAGTAGTGCGATGGGAGTACGTTCACCCATAGCCATGGCCTCACCAGTATAGGATGCCATAGTAGTAGCCGTGACTGCCACATCAGCAAGAGGAGTTTGCCAAGGCCCAACCATTTGATCACGGCTCACGGTTCCAGTAATGGTGCGATCAGCGATGGTGACCAGAAAGGATTTGTTGGCAATCGCTGGAAATCTTAGCAGGCGATTGATCGTCTCTTGTAAGCTGATTGTTGAATAATTTATTTCAGAGGTATCAGAAGTTTTGCGTTTGCAGTCTCGAGTCATCTTTGGCGTCTTTCCGAGCAAGATACTCATATCAATATCGATCGGATTATTCTCGAAGTGTGAGTCGACTAAAGTTAATTTATGGTCATCAGTCGCTTCTCCAACGATAGCAAAAGGACATCGTTCTCTTTCGCAAATTTGAGAAAAAATGGCTTCATCCTCTGCCGAAATAGCAAGAACGTAACGTTCTTGTGCTTCATTACACCAAATCTCCATTGGGCTCATAGAGAAATCTTGATTGTGAATATTTCTCAAATGAAAGCGACCGCCAGTGGCTTCAACGAGTTCGGGCAAACCATTGGATAGGCCACCCGCTCCAATGTCGTGAATGGATAAAATTGGGTTTTGGGTACCTAATGCGATACAATGATCAATCACTTGTTGGCAACGGCGCTCCATTTCAGGGTTATCTCGTTGAACAGAATCAAAATCTAATTCTTCAGACTGCGAACCAGCTCCGATCGAAGATGCCGCACCACCGCCTAGTCCAATTTTCATCGCAGGACCTCCAATTTGTATAATCTTTGCTTTGGAAGGAATCGGTTTTTTGTGGACGTGTTCTTCTTTTAGATTGCCCATTCCGCCTGCCGCCATGATGGGTTTATGATAACCTCTATAGTTGCCAGAATGTTCGATTTCAAATGTGCGAAAGAGACCAGTGAGTTGTGGGCGGCCGAATTCATTACCGAATGCAGCTCCTCCAATAGGCGCTTCAAGCATAATTTGCAAAGGAGAGGCAAGGCGCTTTGGGTGAGGCTCATCAAGCGTTTCCCAGCCTTGCTTTAGCGAATCAATTTTTAAATGAGAGACCATGAATGCAGAAAGTCCTGCTTTTGATCGACCACCAATACC
This sequence comes from Puniceicoccaceae bacterium MED-G32, assembly GCA_002457235.1. Lineage (GTDB taxonomy): Bacteria > Verrucomicrobiota > Verrucomicrobiia > Opitutales > Coraliomargaritaceae. The sequence goes on along the minus strand of NTJV01000006.1, from coordinate 19,272 downwards.
AGTGGCTCCTTCGTCTCGAATTTCTCCGCCGACTCCCGTAGCTGCTCCTGGGAATGGAGAAATTGCTGTTGGGTGATTATGGGTTTCAACCTTACATAATAAATCTAAACGAGTATTTGTATTTTTGTATTGTTTTGAATCGTCTTGGGTGACTTCCCACCAGTCTCCAGATTTACCGAGTAAAACACCCGAGTTGTCAGAATAGGCAACGCAAACCCCGTCAGGGTTTAGTTTATAGGTGTTGCGAATCATTTGAAAAAGCGATTGCTGGCTTGGCTTGCCATCTACTATCCAATCCGCATTGAAAATTTTATGCCTACAGTGTTCAGAGTTTACCTGAGAAAACATAACGAGTTCTACATCTGTAGGATTTCGTTGAATTGATGAATAAGCGTCGGCAAGATATTGAATCTCATCTTGGCTCATCGCTAATCCCCATTCTATATTTGCTTTTTCTAGGGCCTGTATGCCGTTTTCTAGAAGGTTAATGGTTTTGAAACTAGTGGGTTCAGGTGCATCAAAGAAATCACTGAGATCGGTGTAGATACCTTCAGTCATAGGGTCATGAAGAAGCTTTGCCTCGTTTCCGAGTTCACTTACAAGCAGGCTAGTGTCCTCAGCATAATGAATGGTGTAATAAATACCTTTTTCGATGCGTTGAATGCCTTGGATGCCACAGTTTTGAAATATATCGGTGGCTTTAGAGGACCATGGAGAACAGGTTGCTTTTCTCGGTGTGACAAAAAAGCCGTCCGATTGTTTAAAGAGTGTTTTAGCTGATAAAAGTCTATAGCTTTGATTTAAGCTTGCTTCATTTAGAGGTTCATTCGTTTGTAAAATATAAACAAATTCGGCTTTTATGCGAATGTCTTCAAGGTCGCTTCGTGCTGTAGACAATGATTCTGTGAGTTGTTTGAGGCGAAATTCAGATAGAGCGGATGTTCCTTGTATTAAGACTGGATGCATATTGTATGTTTTAGAGAATATTTTTTTCTAAGGAAATCTTTTTTCGATTAATCACTAAATTTTTATCAAAAAAATTACCAACGGCGATTGGGTGCGATTTTCAATGTCTGATAAAGAGAAGTATCGATTTCTTGAACAAAACGACTTGGGTTCATTCGCATAAGATTATTACCTAGGCTGTTAAGCATTGGATAACATAAGTAAAGCTCCTCTTGAGCACGGGTTGCCGCGACATAGAATAAACGGCGAGCTTCTTCTAAATCTCCTTCGTCAATCGTTCGTTTTAAGGGGAAGAGCCCGTCAGCGAGACCAATGATAAAGACAATCGGAAATTCAAGCCCTTTTGCTTGGTGTACTGTGGTAAGTCGTAAACAGTGCTTACTATCTTGTTCTGAACGGTTTGAAAGTTCTGAGGATAATAAGACTAATTGTGCGAGTAATTCTTCAAGAGTATCGAAGCGTGAGGCGAAGCCAATTAAACTCACAAGGTCTTCTTCTCGTTCGTGCCAATTGGGATAAATTTCTCGGATAAAAGTGCTATACCAACCCTCTACGGCTAATGCTACAATGGCCTCGGGAGTTTGATCTTCTAGAGCTTGGGTTAACTCAACTAGAGTTGCGGTCAACGATTCCCATTCTTCTTGTGCGAATTTCGGAACTTTTTTGAAAATGGCTTCAGATTTTAAAGCATTACAGAAATCAAGATTGTTTTTCTCGGCATGCACATGGCAAAGAGCATGTAGTTTTTCAGCGGTTTTTGGGCCAACTTTTGGCAATAAACAGGTAAACCTCTTAAAGGCTGACACATCGGCTGGATTGGAAGCAAATCGTATTTGTGAAACCAAATCTTTTATGTGAGCTTGCTCAAAAAAGCGAACTCCACTGGTGATTTGGTAATCAATGTTTTGCCGACTGAGTTCCATTTGAATATCCATCGATTGGTAGTGTGCTCGATAGAGTATGGCCATATCAGAATAGTTATAACCTTCTTCAAGCAAGCCATGAATTCTTTTTAACAGAAATTGTGCTTGATTGGGACCATCCATTAATGGAACAAAATAGGGTAGTTGTCCCGAAGGTTTAATCGCTTTTAACTCTTTAGAAAAATGCATTCCACTTGGTTGTGCATTCAATATGGAATTTGCAAAATTTAGAATCTCTGGAGTGCTTCGGTAATTGGTCTCAATCTTATGGACAACGGTGTCGGGATGTCTTTCGGAAAAGCCCATGATATTTTCGTGATTTGCCCCGCGCCAAGTGTATATACATTGTGCGTCATCGCCTACGGCCATGACTTGGTGATTAATTCCAATAGCATCGACAATATCGGATTGAAGGCGATTGGTATCTTGGAATTCATCCACTAATATGTGTTTAAAGCGATTTTGATAAATAGAAGCGATATCTGGATTCTCGCGAAAAAGTTTTAATAAAAGTTCAAGTAAATCATCGTAATCAGTGACTTGTTGTTTCAACTTGGATTCTTTGTAGTCTTCGTAAAATTCGGCGATTTTTGACCCAATACCTGTTATGAGAGGGTAGCGATCTTCTGCGACAGAAGCAACTTCGGTTTGAGTGTTTCTCGCATAACTAATCATATTAGAAATGACTTTTGCCTTGGGATTGTCTTTAGTTTTAATGAATTTTGGATCAACGGATTGAATTGAATTTTTTAAAAGATCCTCGGCTTCACTTTCATCAATAATGTTGTAGTGTCTTTTTAAACCAATGGCTTCTCCATGTAAACGAAGGATTCTTTGCCCGATACTATGAAAAGTACCCCCCCAGAGCTTGTGCTTGGGTATATTGGTAAGATCTTCAACTCGCTCTAGCATTTCTTTGGCTGCTTTATTCGTGAATGTCAGTAGCAATATTTCATGAGGTTGGACGCCTGAGTGAAGTAAATATGCAACTCGATAGGTTAAAGTACGTGTTTTCCCTGATCCCGCACCGGCTAGCACCAATGATGGACCGTCTTGAGCAGTCACCGCTTGGTATTGTTCTTCGTTTAAAGCACCTTTAAAATCGATTGGAAAAAATTCGGGATCCATAGTAAATTTCAATATGTTTCGTCTTATCGGCTATAAATATCTTTGAAAAAGTCACTTGCGATAATTAGAGAGTCGATTTGTTTTATTTTAGTGCAAGATCAATCTGTAAATATTGCTCATTTTATTGATGAGCTAGCTTTAAAAGCTTTTTTATCTAAATGCATAGAGAAAGCCAAGAACTCAATGTGCCCTCAATTGGCTAGTATTTCTTTACCTTTGTCTTATTTAGCACCTTTGGGCGTGCTTCATTCGATCGACTTAAAGGATCAGTTGCATTTCTATCTAGAACGCCCTGTAGATGATTCTTCCATTCTTGCTTATGGAAGTGTCGCTTCTGCCACTTTTTCTGGGCAAGATCGTTTTCAGTCTGTAAAAAGTTTTGCTGACTCGTGCTTGAAAAAGATTAGTCGCTATCCCAATGATTCGGAGTATGAATTTTATGGACCACATTTTTTTAATGCCTTTGCTTTTGAGGATAATTTGAGTGAAGACGAGGGCTTTGCACCGGCAACGACTTTCTTACCTAAGTGGCATGTGTTTAGTGATTCGGGAAAATATGGATTAGTGCTTAATATTGAAGTAGATGAAGACTCTGATACAGATACCTTATTTGATAGAATTGAAAATGAGTACATAAATTTCTTGTTTTTTAATTACGAAGAGGGCAAGCAGAACATTGCCGATTTCAACGAACAAAAAGAAGCTAAAATCTCTGGGGAGGTTTGTAGCGAATCGTCATTTGAAGAAGCAGTTACAGGTGCTTTGTCTGAAATAAATAATCAGAATTACCAAAAAATTGTATTAGCTCAAAAATTAGTTTTAAAAAATGATTCTTCAGTTAAAGGTATCCAGTACCTAGATCGGTTAAGGGAGCGATTCAGTGCATGCTATATATTTTCATTTAGTGATGGAAGCGAACGCTCCTTTATCGGTGCATCTCCTGAAATGTTACTTCAAGTGAAAAACAGTATTTTGATGACAGAGGCAATTGCAGGTTCATCTTCTAGAGGAAGGAAAGCAATTGAGGATGCACGACTTGGTTCTGGTTTGTTGGCGAGTGATAAAAATTTACGAGAACATAATTTAGTCAAAGAATCAATTTTGAGACGATTGAATGTTTTAGGCATCAATGGGATCGCAGACGAAAACCCTAGGCTTTTGGCTTTGGCGAATGTTCAGCATTTACAGACGAAAATTTCTGCTTTTATGGATGAAAATGTGCATTTTCTTGATGTCGCTTCTGAATTGCATCCAACACCCGCGGTGGGTGGGCAACCAAGAGAAAAAGCAGTACCAAGAATTAATCAATTGGAAGGCTTTGAAAGAGGTTTATATTCAGGATTAATTGGCTGGTTTAACGGACAAAATGAAGGAAAGATGATTGTCGGAATACGATCTGCCCAATTTGATAATAAGACAATTAAGATATACGCTGGTGCAGGGATTGTATCCGGTTCCCAAGTCGATATAGAAAAAGAGGAGATCCTTTTAAAACAGTCAGCAATGCTCAGCTTATTAGAGTGATCATAAAAACCTAAAAAGGAATTGCCTTAAAGAAAAAGTCACTGATTCCCAAGTTAAATTGTATATCAGAAATTTCAATGTCTACAATATGGTCTCCACTCAGTTGAGTTGAGATTTTTTTAGGAAACATCATACCGTTTATTGATTCATAATTTGCTAAATGAATCGTATAGCTTCTGTAGGCAGAATGATCTCGTTCGTTAAATTCTACTAAGATTTTTTTTGTTAAATTATTTCGTATGGGAACGAAGTAGGTCATTTTGATGTCATTTTTTAATATGATTTTAACGGGTTGTATTACTTGGCCGTCTTCCATGAAAGGGATGCCCAGAGAAATTTCTTTTTTTGGGTCTTTAGGGTTAAGCAGAAGTGAGTCAAATATTTGCTCATAATGAATCCATAAGTTTTCAGAAGCATAAATATCTAAGGGTTGCCATTGTATTGTGGGATCTGAATTCGTTGTTCGTCCGCTTTTTAGGCTAGCACCATCATAAATGATAATTTGTTCCGAATCATTGTTCTTTTTTATGTATGACTTATATTTATTCGGTCTTTTTTTAATAATTTTAATGTTACCTATTCCTCCCCCATTCACCGTATAGGCACCCACTAACTGCATGCTTTTAACAGTTTTAATATATTCATCGTCTGAATAGTTCTTCTGATAATATTTATCTAAAAAAAGCTTCAATTTAGGATCGAGATCACGAGTATCCATTAAAGAAATCTCAGCGGGATTATCATTAATTAATTGTTCATTGACACTCTCCGAAAACAATAAACTGCTCACAAATAGCGTAAAAATAAAATAACAGATTTTCATTATTTTTATAAGAATATTAGATGAATATTTATACTCTATAGAATACTTATTCAAATATATATGTTTGAGTAAATCTTTTATTATTCAATATGGCTAAGAATAATAGAGACTATGTCATTCTTGAATCCAGTTAATCCATGGTTTCCGTTGATCACTTTATAATGGTAAACACCATAATCTGCATAACCATATTCTTTAATCGAGGGATTTATAGTATCTATTCCATTTCCTGATATTGCGGATCCAGTAAATCCCCTTCCTTTTGCTAAAAAATAATTACTTTCTTGGGCATCATAAAATGTTCTATTTAGCCAATTAATGTATCCGCCGTCATATGGAATTGAAGTATCATCAGTCCCATGAAAACTAATTATCTTATTTCTGGCAGGAAGTAAAACTTCATTTGTGTATACTCTGCTAGGAAATTCATTATACCAAAATTTATTTTCTCTGTACTGATCAGATATAAGTTGACCAGCCATAAAGATTCCGTTTTTGAACGAGTTTTCGGGGAGTTCTAATAGTGCTTTAAGAACTAGGGCAGCACCATTTGATGTGCCAATTAATGATATATTATCTGCGTCAACATTTGCGTATGATTTTAATTGTGAAATGACCGAACTCAGAAAATCAATATCATTAGCCTCAGATGATTCAGTTTTAATATTCCATTTGTTATCATATCCATCCATTCCAATCTTAATGTAATTTGTAAAAGTATTACCATATTGATTTAACATATTGATGCCATTGCCACTTGCTCCGTGAAAAAAGATTATAACTGGATGGCTCTCAGCATTTGTAGCCGGCACTTGAACATGGGCAGTACGGGAATAATTAGTTTCTTGTGACCACGTTTGTGTCACTGTAAGGATCGTGTTTTCCAAGATCAATGTTGGCGCATTAACAGGGTCAATCACCGCTCTATAGAAAGTATTTTCTGCTTCAGAGGTTACTGTTGCTGTATGAATACTATTCCATTCATTTAAATCATTTGAACTTTCAATCGTTATAGTGAAATCATTGCCCAATAAGGACACACAAGAAATTAATGTGCAGAAAGCTAATTCAATAACTGTACGTATATCTTTTGCCAATTTGACTGTAGGAGGATGATTGTTTTCGTTTATGAATTTAAAGCTTGGTCCAAATCTTCTAGTAAATCTTCAATGGATTCAATGCCTACAGATAAACGAACAAAATCGGCGGTAACGCCAGTTGATTTTTGTTGCTCCTCATCCAGTTGTTGGTGAGTAGTTGTGGCAGGGTGAATCGCCAAGGATTTTGCATCACCTATATTGGCTAAGTGACTGAATAGCTTTAGATTATCAATGAATGATTTCCCTGCTTCAATGCCATCTTTTAGCCCGAAGCCAACAAGTGCACCATAATGATCTTTCTCAAAATATTTATTAGCAGCGTCATGATGTGGGCTATTTTTCAATCCTGGATAATTCACCCAACTGACTTTAGGGTGATCATTTAGGAATTCAGCAACTTTCATTGCATTCTCACAATGCCTTTCCATTCTTAAAGGAAGGGTTTCCACTCCTTGTAAGTGTAAAAATGAATTGAAAGGAGCTGCACAATTACCCATGTCTCGCAAAAGTTGTAGACGCATTTTCATGATGTATGCAATATTGGCTCCGCCTGCGGGAGGGAATGCTTTGAAAACATCCCAATGCACTAGACCATGATAGCTTTCATCGGGTTCAGTGAACATGCTGAAGCGACCGCTTCCCCAATCAAAATTTCCGGCATCTGTGACCATGCCCCCGATACTAGTTCCATGCCCGCCAATGAATTTTGTTAAACTATTTATCACTACATTGGCACCGTGTTCAATCGGTCGGCAGACTGCAGGAGAGGAGACCGTATTATCAATAACAAGTGGCAACTTTTCTTTTTTGCACAAAGCAGAAATCTCTTCAAATGGGAAAATATTTAGTTTAGGATTTCCCACGGTATCCCCATAAATCGCTCTGGTTTTATCATCAATCAAAGAAGCAAAAGTTTCAGGATTTTCTGCATCAGCAAAACGTACTTCTATACCAAGTTTGGGTAAGGTATGTTTAAATAAACTATAAGTACCTCCATATAACTGTGATGAAGAAACGATATTGTCGCCTGCTTCGGCCAAATTTAAAATAGCACTGGTGATGGCTGCTTGACCACTAGCATGTCCAAGACTGGCAACTCCACCTTCCAAGGCTGAAATTCTTTTTTCCAACACATCAGTCGTTGGATTCATAATACGTGTGTAGATATTACCAAGTTCTTCCAGTCCGAATAATTTCGCGGCATGCTCGGTGTCTCTAAAGACGTAACTTGTTGTTTGATAAATAGGAACAGCACGAGAGTTTGTTTCATCAATATCGTGACCGGCATGAAGTGACAGTGTTCCGAGTCCTGGTTTTTGGTTTGAATCAGTCATAGTTTTAAACAGTTATAGGAATGTGCAATTAAGCGTTTGAAAATGGTGGGAGCTGCGGGATTCGAACCCACGACCTCTACCATGTCAAGGTAGCGCTCTAACCAACTGAGCTAAGCCCCCGTAAAGTATCAATATACAACGAGTAAATCTCACGCAATCAAGCATAATTTAAATTCTTAGTCATTGCCTTATTTTTAGCAGTTTTGACAAAATATGTTTTTTGCTAGACTTTATGAAAAATTCAGCCTCCTTTATAGGCTAATCTTTATATTGTTATGAGCGAAGAAACCTTAATTATTTTGAAACCTGATTGCATGACTGCTGGAATCTGCGGTGCGGTGATCAGTCGATTTGAAGCTGAAGGCTTTGAAATAGCCGCGGCAAAAGTTAAGCAATTAGATGATACATTATTAAAAGAACATTATTCACATGTTGCACATCTTCCATTTTTCCCAGAAATTGTTGCCTTTATGAGTAGTGTCCCAGTCGTGGTCTTACTTTTGAAAGGTGAATCAGTGATTGCTCGTGTCCGCGATTTATTAGGGCCAACAAATTCTCTTGAAGCTCCCAAGGGGACAATCCGTGGCGATCTTGGTACGGATAGAATGCGCAATGTCGTTCATGCTTCGGATAGCCCTGAAAATGCTCTGATTGAGAAAAAACGTTTTTTCCCTGAATTATAGTCTTTTTTATTCTGGTACATTTTGGTTAAAATTAAAACAGGTTTAGGTCTCGATAGTCATCGCTTTCACGAAGACCCATCAATTAACAAGCCTTTGATTTTAGGAGGGGTCAATTTTGAGAGTGAGCTCTCCTTGAAAGGGAATAGCGATGCTGATGTTGTCTTACACGCAATTACCGATGCTATTAGTAGTATTACAGGTAATACAATAATCGGAGCTAAGGCAGATGAGCTTTGCCAGAAAGGCATTACAGATAGTCGTGAATATCTTAAATTAGCATTGGCTGATTTTGGAGACTACAGCATTTCGCATGTAGCCATCGCATTAGAATGCCATCAACCAAAGATTGATCCCATGGTAGAGACGATGCGAATTTCAATTGCTGAGCTTTTGGGAATTGCTTTTTCTGATGTTGGTATCACTGCAACGAGTGGGGAAGGACTAACCGATGTCGGTCGTGGCCTCGGTATTCATTGTACCGCAATAGTCACAGCAGTCGCAGTGGCAATTTAACAGTCGATCAGTGCTCTAATATTTCGACCTCATATCCATCAGGGTCTGTAATAAAAGCCATTTTTTTGCCATCAACAAATTTTTCACGCCAATTAGATGGCCATAAATCGATGGTAAGATCTAAAGATTCAAGATAGTCGCAGTAGGCAATAATATCATCAACTCGGATGCAGGTATGCACCAAATCTTCTGGGAATTCTACTTTAAAATCAGGAGAGAAAGTGAGCTCTAGCTTGTGTTCTGAATCAGGAATTTTCAAATGTGCTAGTTCATTACCTGAAGGAGATTTGTCGGTACGTCTTAAAACTTCAAAGCCACAGGTTTTCTTGTACCAATCAATTGAGGCTTCCAAATTTGAAACACGAATACGTGTATGATCAAAAGTAATCTTCATACGACTAATCCTACAGTATTATAAATAAGTACAAGACTTAAAGTGCTCTAACGACTGCCTTGGCCACACCTTGAATCTCTAATTGATCTGAAGGGTGCAACTCAGGATAGTTTTTATTTTCTGCTTTCAAATAGGGGGGTTCACCCGCTTTTTGAATTAATCGTTTCAAGGTCACTTCACCATCAATCAAAGCAGCCACTATATCGCCATCTCTTGCTTCTCTAGGCTCAATGATCACGCGATCTCCATCATAAATTTGAGCATCGACCATGCTGTCGCCTCTCACTTCCAAGGCAAAGGACTGCTTTCGACTGGCATTGGTAAAGCCTGCGTTTTGAATGTCTACCTGTAATCTGCCGACAGCACCTGAAGACTCAACGCGATCGGGATAACCCGCAGCAATTGCTCCGTACACAGGGATCTCAACAACTTCACTTGCATTGTCGGGAATCTCAGATTCAAAGTTGGCCTGTGGGCTGTCAGGGCGGTTGATTCTAAAGGTTCGAGCTTGTCCGGGGATTCGCTCAATCGCTCCTTTTCTTTCAAGAGCCCGCAGGTGACCCATCACTGCATTGGTGCTTTTGTAGTCAAACTCCATTTGAATATTACGAATGCTCGGCCAAAAGCCATGTCTCCATTCATAGTTGGTGATAAAATCCAATATTTCTATCTGTCGAGTCGTCAATTCTTTCATAGTGTACATATGAATAGGTGAACAGTTGTGCATTTGTCAATATTCAATTTAACGTTGTCAAATCTATGCATGGAATAAAAGTATCTAACTATTGGTATGCCTTTGTTTTTCTCACAGTATATTCAGTCTATAACACTTTCTTCAGTTCTGCTTTTGAGCCTATTGAACTTGGGCTGTGAACGGGCGATCAATTATGAGAGAACGCATCACCCTTTACCCGAAGGAGTCGATATCTCTGAGTGTGAATCTGGCCGCTATGGCGGGATTTTTATTTTGAATGAGACGACCCAGCCAACCACTTTTAATCCGCTCGTCCCTAACAACCTAAGTACGAGTATGGTTTTATCGCGCCTTCTCAGTAACTTAGTGGAGTTTAATCCAAAGACTGAGTTATTTGAACCGGCATTGGCTGAATCATGGATCGTCAGTGAGGATGGTCTAACCTATACTTTTAATCTGCGAAAAGGTTTGCTTTGGAGTGATGGTCAACCCTTCACCGCTGAAGATGTGATCTTTACTTTTGATTGTATCTTATCGGAAATTATCGATGAAGCAACCGGAGACAAACGGCCTCGTTATCCATCTCGTTATTATCAACAACTGCACATAGATGGTACGCCGATTCGATATACACTAATCGATGCCCATACGATACGGTTTGATCTACCCACGACTTATGCACCTTTTTTGTATGATATCGGGCTAGCAATTTTACCCAAACATATTTTAGGCGATGCGTTCAATTCAGGGTCGTTTATGAAAGAGTGGACAACGCAAACAGCAATCGAAACTCCCGAAGAAATTGTCGGACTAGGTCCTTTTAAGATTTTTTCATACAAGCCAGGAGAGCGAATAGTGCTAGAGCCAAACCCTCATTACTGGCGTGCAGATAGTTCAGGGCAACGATTACCTTATTTGGATTATTTAGTGATAAAATTTGTCTCTGAAGCGAATACAGCCATTGCCCATTTTGCTACGGGTAAGAGCGATGCATCCGGCGTTGGTGCTGACGATTATGAGTGGGTGAAAAAAGCAGCAGATATTTATGATTTTTCTATTAGTAATCGTGGCCCATCTTCTAGCGTAAACTTTTTTTGGTTTAACCTAAATCCCGAATCTTCAGAGGATGGAGTCCCTTATATCGAACCGTACAAATTTGCTTGGTTTAGCGATAAGCATTTTCGGAAAGCCATTTTACACGGCTTCAATCGAAAAGGAATTATTGATGCAGTTTTGTTTGGAAAAGGGGAACCATTGCACTCAATCATACCGCCTGCACAAGGTGAGTGGCATAATCCAAATGTTACAAAATATGCGTACTCACCAGAAAGAGCTCGTGAACTATTGCAATCCATTGGCTTCACTTGGAATAGCGAAGGGCAATTATTCGATGGGTCAGGCAATCGTGTCTCTTTTAATCTACTACTCGTTGAAAGTGCGAATTACGACCAAATCGGTATTACTTTTGTTGAAAACATGAAAGATCTAGGAATTGAGGTTCGCTTAGAGCGTGCAGACTTTGCGACACTGCTCAAGCGTACGGATAACACTTTTGATTATGATATGACCATCTTGGGTTGGGGGTCTTCCAGTGCTGCATATGATCCTTCTGGGAGTAAGGCACTTTATTTGAGTAGTGGTAAGTATCACATGTGGTATCCAAATCAAAAATCACCAGCGACAGAATGGGAAGCGAGAATCGATACTTTAATCAAACTTCAGGAACAAACTTTAGATCGTAAACAACGAATTGCTTACATGCACGAGGTGCAGGCGATATTATCCGATGAGCTACCTTTGCTATTTGGCTATTCGCCTTACAGTTATGTCGGCATTAAAGACAAATGGATGAATGTTTATATACCTAAATCAGGTACAATTCTTTGGAATATTGATGAAATTTGGGAAGGAGATGGGCAGCCGTAAGCACGGATTAAGATTAATCAAAATTAACTATGTGGCGATTTATTTTCAGGCGTTTATGCACAATAATTCCATTATTATTTGGAGTGAGTTTGCTCGTTTCACTTTTAATGTATTTATCTCCGGGCGACTTTTTAACACAAGCACGAGCGGCAAAGGATATAGACCCTAGCTTTATTGAGCAGATGGAGCATCAATTAGGCTTGGTAGATGCAGCAGGAAATCCAACGCCATGGTTTGTTCAGTATGGACATTGGTTGGCAAATGTATCGCCACTTAAATACGGGCCATGGGTGGGTGAACCTGACAAAGGACTCTTCTTTGGCAGTCCATATTTCGGAGAATCATGGACTTACAAAGTCGAGGTATTTGATTTATTAAAGCAACGTGTGCCTGCTACATTTATTCTTTCTTTATGTTCAATTCTCTTCGCTTGGATTATTGCAATTCCTTTGGGGATTTTAGCTGCCATGTATAAAGATTCAATCTTTGATCGAATATCCGCTTTTTTTGCGTATGCCGCACTGTCTATCCCTGAATTTTTTCTCGCGATTTTAGCGGTTTATTTTGCCGCGGTTACTGGTTTATTTCCTGAGGGTGGTCGATCCTCTATCGAAAGTGAATTTTTGCCTCTGGGCTTACAGTTTCTCGATTATTTGCATCATTTGATTTTACCGACAATTGTATTAGGCATCGGGGGCATTGCCGGTACTATGCGAATTATGCGTGCCAATTTCATCGACAGTATGCGAGCAGAGTTTGTAACAACGGCACGAGCTAAAGGGTTACGAGAAGGTATCATAATGTTTGTGCATGTGTTTCGTAATGCGATCAATCCTTTGATCACTTCATTGGGCTATGCCTTTGCCAGTTTGTTATCGGGTGCTTTATTGGTAGAAAATGTAATGAACTATCCGGGCTTAGGGCAGTTGATTTATGATGCGTTGATAAGGGAAGACCAATATGTAGTTATGGCAGGTGTATTGGTAGGTGTGACCTTGCTGGTTTTTGGTAATCTATTAGCCGACTTATTACTCGGTTGGGTAGACCCTCGTATCCGAGTCGAATCGGAACAATCCAACTCTAGGAAGAAAAATACGAATTATAGTCGATGGTTATTTTTAATTCTCTTTGGTCTGATCGGCGGAGAAATTTTATTAGAGTCTTATTTCCCATCAGGGTTGTTTGTAATTGCCCAATGTTTAAAATGGGTCGGTCTGCTCATAGTTGCTTTGGTTGCCTTGGCGTGTATCGCCATGGTGGGCTATCTCATGTTTATTATGGCGAAGCGTTTATTGATTCCAATTTTTAAACGGGCCTCTGGAGCAATTGCCTTTTCGATTTTAATAATTCTCTATTTTCTCTCAGGCTTTGCTTCCTTTTTTGCTCCGTATTCGGTCTCTGAGCAAAACCTCAGTTTTCCTTATCATCCACCTTCACAAATTCAATTTGTGGATGGGCATTTTGAAGTGAGTTTGATGGAAAGAGTGCAAGTAGGGGCGGCTCAATATCAAGCGACAGGTGAAACCGCACAGCTTCAATTTTTTACCAAATCAGAACCATATCAATTATTTGGTTTCATTCCTATGGACCATAAGTTTCTTCAATTAGAATCGGGAAACGAAAACGACCGATTGTATTTATTAGGCTCTGATTCTACGGGACGTGATATATTCAGTCGGCTTTTATATGGCTCTCAAATTTCTCTATCGATTGGATTGATTGGTATTTCAATTACGCTGGTACTAGGCTTCATTGTAGGTGCAATAGCAGGCTATTATGGGGGTTGGGTGGACTTCTCGGCGATGCGACTGGTCGAATTATTAATGTCGATACCGGGTCTGTATTTATTGTTAGCGTTGCGTTCTGCCTTCATGCAACCTGAGCTTTCGCCGGTTCAAGTGTATACGATTATTGTGGTTATTTTATCGGTGATTGGCTGGGCGGGCACCGCTCGGATTATTCGAGGCATGACTTTATCCCTTCGCAAAAGACCGTTCGTACAAGCGGCAGAAAGTTTTGGTGTCCCGGTATGGTTGATATTGGTGCGTCATATTTTGCCGAATATTGCTAGTTATTTATTGGTCGCGGCAACTCTTTCGATTCCTGGTTATATATTAGCAGAAGCCGCACTCTCATTTCTCGGATTGGGAATCTCAGAACCTTCAGCTTCATGGGGATTGATGCTTAAACAATCACAGGGCAATATGATTGTATTTTTTATGAATTTTTGGTGGATGCTATTGCCTGGAGTGGCAATCTTTGTCACGGTCGTGGCTTACAATGTTTTAGGGGATGTGCTTCGAGATATTGTTGATCCGAAGATGAAGCTTTGATTATTTAAGCTAAACGGGTATTTTTTTAATTATGTCGAAATTATTAACAGTTGAGCAATTGAAGATAGGATTTGGTTCGGGTGATCAGATTAATGAAGTGGTGCATGGGATTGATTTCGACATTGAAGCAGGGGGAGAAACCGTTGCGATTCTTGGGGAAAGCGGAAGCGGAAAAAGTGTCAGTTGCTTGGCTCTGACTCGATTACTCCCAACGGATGCGAATTGCTCTGTTTCTGGTTCAATTATTTTTGATGGTGATGATGTTTTAAAATTAGAGGATTCTGCTTTGCGAAAAATTCGTGGTGGAGGCATTGCCTACATCTTTCAAGAACCTTCAGCCTCTTTAAACCCGGTTTTCTCGATTGGTTTTCAAATTGCGGAAGCGGTGCGGTTGCACCGTCCTGATATCAGTGATGTCGAAGGACGAGTAATCGAGCTTTTAGAACTCGTAGGGATTCGAGAGGCACAGCATCGTTATCGATCATATCCGCATGAATTGAGTGGTGGGATGCAGCAACGTGTCGTTATAGCTATGGCATTGGCTTGCGAACCCAAATTATTGGTGGCAGATGAACCGACAACTGCGCTGGATGTAACTATCCAAGCACAGATTCTAGATTTGCTAAGAAAGCTGCGCAATCAATTAGGAATGAGTATTTTATTAATCACCCATAATTTTGGAATTGTTAAAGGGTTTGCCGATCGTGTTCTAGTTATGTACCGAGGCGATATTGTGGAATCAGGAAGCGTAGAAACCGTTTTGTCGAACCCTCAACATCCTTATACCAAAGCCTTGATTACTTGTATCCCTAAGTTGGGCGATAGCAGAGAACGTCTCACTACAATTAGCGATACATTCGACCAATAATCGATACCTACTCAGTGGCTCTTTTATAAGATAGGGTCAAAGGCATCTCTAAAGGCATCACCAATAAAATTGAGTGATAAAATTGTCATAGAGAAGAAAATGGATGGAAAGATCAGAAGCCACGGATAGACATCAAATTTTTGTGCACCTTCATTAATTAAGCTACCCCAAGAAGCCAGTGGGGCCTGAACGCCTAATCCTAAAAAACTGATCACTGATTCTAAAAGAATCACCGATGGAATAGTCAAAGTAGCAAAGACAATCACGGGGCTGATTAAATTTCGAAGGATGTGCTTTGAAATAATTTGGTGGTGGGGCAGTCCATTCAATTGTGCCGCTTGTACATAAGCTTGTGTTTTGATATTTCGAGTTTCTCCACGAACAATTCTAGCTAAGGTCAACCATTCCACTGCACCGATGGCGAGAAAAATTAAAACTAAACTACGGCCAAATAATACTGTCAGTAGAATCACCATAATAGTGAACGGTAGGGCATACAGTGTATCGACAAATCGCATCATCAGTGCATCAGTTTTTTTGCCAACGTAACCAGCAACCATTCCATAAGCAGTCCCTATGATTAAGGCGATAATCGTGGCTAAAAAGCCGACAAAGATCGATATTTGTCCCCCGATTAAAGTGCGTATCAGTAAATCACGTCCTAGAACATCTGTGCCAAATAGATGTTGAGAGGAAGGGGCACTCGCACCGAGGGAAAGTTGGGTTGTCTCGTAAGAGTGAGGCACAAAAAATGGTCCAATGAAGCAGGCAAGCGTGATGGTAAAAAAGAGGGCAAATCCAATCAGTGCATTCGTAGACCTGTAGAGCGTTTCCCATAGCTTGGTTTGTTCGCTACCTGCGCTCCTTGAAAGATGCATTTTTTCTGTTTTTGAATTAATCACGATTTAATTTTGGGTTCATCCAAATTTGGATTAAATCAACAACGAGGTTGAAGAGGATAATCAGAGCGGCATAAAAAAGTACCGTACCCATGACCATCGTATCATCTCTATTGAAGGCCGAATTAACAAAGAAGCTCCCTAAGCCGGGTATAAAAAATAAAGTTTCAACAACAAATGAGCCAGAAATCATTCCCGCCACTGCAGGACCTAAATAAGCCACCACTGGACTGAGTGCAGAACGCAATGTATGGACAAAGAGAATCCGTATCGAGGACAGCCCCTTTGCTCGTGCGGTCTGAATATACGGGTGTTTTAAAACATCTAAAGTGCCACTACGAGTGAGCCGGGCAATAAAGGAGGCATAGAATAAGCCCAAGGTCAAAGCGGGTAAGATACGGTCGCTGAATGAATTCCAACCAAAGGGATTGAACCAACCTAACTCTGTTGAAAAGACCAATAATAAAAGCGGTCCTAAAACAAATGCGGGTAAGCAAATACCGATCAGAGCAAGACTCATAAAGACAATCTCCATCGGCTTTTTATGAAACAGTGCGGACAGAATGCCAAGAGGCACACCGATACAGATAGCAATGATCAATGCATACAAACCAAGCTCCAGTGAAACTGGAAATGCTTGTGCGATAATTTCATCCACATCCCATCCAGCATATTTATAGGACGGGCCAAAATCACCTTGTAGGCGCTTCACGATAAATTGTATATATTGCTCATGGATCGGTTTATCCATGCCGTAATGTGCTTCAATTAATTTTTTAATTTCAGGAGTTACAGGTTTCTCTTGGTCGAAGGGCCCGCCTGGAGTCAGCTGCATCAGAATAAAGGTCAGCGTTGCAATAATCCAAAGGGTTGGAATTGCTTGTAGGAGTCGTCTGATGCTTAATTGAAACACTGAAAAATTAATCCTTCTCTGTTAGGGAAATAAATTGATAGGGATGATAGTCGAGAATGTTTGAGTACCATCCGTCCACGGAACGATCGATAAGTAGACTACGAACATAAAAGTAAATTGGGATGAAGGGCATCGCTTCAATTAAACGATCTTCCGCTTTTTGAAACAGCTCAAAGCGTTTATCGCTCTCCAAGGTTTGTGTGGTTTCTGTAAGCAGTTGATCAAACGCAATGTCTCTCCATCCGCTATGATTATTCCCTGAGTCTGAAATGCCGAGTCCGAGGAATGTATAGGGGTCTAAATAATCACCGATCCAAGCCGCACGTACGATATCGAAATCCCCTTTTTGCCGAGAGTCCAAATACACCTTCCATTCTTGATTGTGTAAACGTATCGTGATTCCTAGTTCTTGTTTCCACATTTGCTGAATCGCCTCGGCAACAATTTTATGTGACTCGGATGTATTATAAAGTAATTCAATTTCGGGAAAATTTTTCCCCTTTGGGAATCCAGCTTCGGCGAGTAGAGCCCGTGCTTTTTCTGGATCATAGGAGAAGTTCTTTTCTGCGGAGAAGCCTCCAGTGTTTGGAGGGGTGAAATGATAGGCAGGCTTTTGTCCGCCTTTTAAAACATATTGAGTCAAGCTCTCTCGATTGATGGCATAGGCTAAAGCCTGACGCACACGCTTATCTGAGAGCGGAGGTTTTTCCGTATTCACTAAATAATAATACACACCAAGATAGGGATCAAAGCGGATGTTTTCTGGACGATGCTTGCGATACCAATCAATACGGGCAGTCGGTACGCCCGAAGTAAGATGAATTTGCCCTGCACGAAAAGCACGCTCCTCCGTTTCCAAATTGATCGGCAAAAATTCAATCCCATTCAGTTTAAGTATGTCTGCTTCTCGATAAAAAGGATTTCGCACCACGCTGATTCCATTATTTAAACGCCATGTCTTTAAAGCGAAAGGTCCATTGCCCACAAAGTTTTTTGGCTGTGTCCATTTCGATATTCGATCCACCATTGAACCATGCTTAAGAATGGTCGGCGGGTGTACTGGCCACCAAGTAAAATGTGTGGGCAAAGAAAGGAAATAAGGGGTCACCGAGTGTAATTGTATTTCTAATGTCTCTGCATTGATGGCTTTGACTCCAACCTCAGAAAAAGAATCGGTCTGTCCTTTATGAAAGTCCTCTGCACCTTTGATCGGATAAAGCATATACGCATAAGGAGCTCCCAGTTTCGGTGAAAGGATACGTTCATAAGAAAAGGTGAAATCATGGGCAGAGACAGAATCACCATTAGACCAAAGTGCCTCTGAATCTAAGTGAAAGGTATAGACTAAGCCATCGTCAGAGATTGTCCAAGATTTCGCCACACCCGGTAAGATTTCAAGTGTCTTCGGATCAACAGTCGTCAAGCCTTCAAAGAGTGAGAGTAGGACATAATGCTCAGTCACCCCAGATACCAAGTGGGGGTCTAGCCCCTCAGGCTCAGTGCCAATACCAATATATAGTACTTGCTCAGAAATTCCTCGTTCAACATTTGTTTGAGCCGGAGTACACGCCAAGCTTATGAAAAGACTGATAAGCAATGGAATGATGAGGAAAAAAGTGAATTTCATGATTTTAGGTGCAAGCTGATTTGATATAAATTCTTCTCATAGCCTGCAAGCGCTTTTGCCTTAAAAGCGTATAAAAAAGTACTTAAAAACTGCTAAGGCAAATGCTTACTGGGAAAGTTGCCTCTTGATAAAGGCTACACAATTTGTTTTATTTTGTATTATTGGAATGGATTTTAGATACAAGCAATGCAGATTGCTCTGATCCAATGCTCTGATCCAAAGAAGTGAGGAAAATAAGAAAAGCGATGAACAAAGGATTTGGCAAAGATAAGCAATCAAAAGAACTGAATTTACGTGCTATGGCACAAGAATTTATGGATGGATTACAACGCCATGCGGACATGCTCGCATTCAATTTAGCCTCTAGAGAATCCGTCCAAGAGAAAGATTATAAAAAACGTTCGGCTGCACCTCAAATCATGCCCTCAGGCAAACGGCATCAAAATTTTGAGCAGATGCAGGCCTATGCTCGAGACCTATTAGTGCGTCAGGTCATCAATGACTGTTTAGGACTCGCCGTCACCGCATTGAATAACAGTCATTTCTTTTTCTCTCTGCTTAAAGAATCCAAAGGCTCCAGCAATTTTGATGCAGAGACTCAGAAAATTGCCGAAGAGCGTCACC
>NTJV01000005.1 GCA_002457235.1 Puniceicoccaceae bacterium MED-G32 | reverse complement strand
ATTGTTTGTTTCGGATATTTCGGGGAGTGATTCTACCAGCGGCTGAGCCTCAGGTGTTTCTAGAACTGTCGGTGCTGAATAATCGGCTTGTATTGGGTTGGATGCGGTTGTTTCACATCCCGTTGAGAATAATAATACAGCTAAAACGAATAGAATACTGTGAACTTTAAGCATAATTTAAACGATTTGATAGAATTGAATATAGTTTAAAAAAAAAGTGTCTGAGTAAAGCGATATAAAAAAAAGTTTATTTTTTGCTGAGACGTTTAAGAAAAGAGATCTAGATTGGAATCAGGGGACTCCGACTCGGGGTCGTTTTTGTGAATGTGTTTTGGGGGTTCTTGAATAGATTTAGAGAGTGTATTTTCACATTCGTAAACAATCGAGTCGCAAATTTTTCGAATATGCATGGAGAGCCACTTAGTGGTGGTGCTATTGGCTGTGTAGTCTGCTGGGCCATAGGAATGGATGCGACCTGCATGAAGCAAGGCATCATTTTGAGCAAATTCCGCATCATTTTCTGGTTGGAAAACCGCATAGGTTTTTCCGCCATTATTTTTGACTACAGAAAAACAAGGAATATCGCTTGGCCCATCAGCCACGTAGATCATTCGATCAATGGGAATGCGGCGATCGCTTTTTTCAATATAGGCATTCACATCAATAGAAGGATTTTTGTTACCGCCTTTGTTAATTTCGAAAATATAACGAGTCTTTATCGTGTTATCTACGATGGTGCCAACTTGGCTGATTTCAAAATCGAGTTTGATCAGTAGCTCTTCTTGTTTGGAAAAATGAGGAGGCATAGGAGCTTCAATGAATTCACAGCCAAAAATATCAGTGACATAGCGAGCAATTTTACTCCCTCGAATCATTTCCGCAATACCTGTACTGATAATGTAATGCTCTAGCTCTATATTGTGCTTTTTATAGGCTTCAGATTCTTTGGTGATCGCCTGCAACAAGGGAAATAATTCAGGAAGCCCTGGACAGAATTCTAGAGCTTTTCCCAACTCTCTTAATTTTGCATTGGTCAGCCCTTCAAGGATGCCATTTTTCACATAGCTAATTAAGTGATTTAAGTAAATGGTATCAGAGGAAACACGGGTGCCTTTTTTTTGGTAGATTTCTGGTAGTGCATTCACTTCTTTCCAAAAGAGTTTTTCATCGATGCCGAAAGCATCGAATAAAGGGGTTTGCATGTATCCAGGAATTAGGGTTTTATCAAAATCCCAAACGCAAGCGATGATATTTTGTTTGTATAAAGATTTTTTCGACATTACTTGATTGTGTATTCTTATTTAAGAACTCTTTTTTCTGCAACGAATTTTCCATAAAATATGCACAAAATACCTGATATTGAGCCATTTAAACAAAAATTAAGTAGCTTAGACGAACAAATGGCAGCCGCTGATTTTTTTTCGGACGCAAAAAAAGCGACCGAAGTGTCTCGTGAACACCAAAGGCTTTCTTCATTAATCGAAAAGTTTGAACAGTATCATAAGGTTGAACAACAATTAATCGACAACGAGGGGTTATTAACAGATTCGAGTACAGATCAAGAGTTGGTACCATTGATTGAAGAAGAGCAGTTGAGTTTGAAAGAGGAAAAAGAGTCCTTAGTACTTTTGGTATTGAAGGCGATGGTGCCACCGGATTCTAGCGACAGTCGAAATTCAGTGATGGAAATACGCGGTGGTGCTGGAGGCGATGAAGCTAATATTTTTGCCGGAGATTTATTTAGAATGTACAGTCGTTATGCTGAGAAAATGAATTGGCGTGTTGAATTAATGAGTTCTAGTGCCGCTGAAACAGGAGGGTTTCGTGAAATTATTTTCAAGATAACTGGAGAGAATGTTTATAAACATTTAAAATTTGAGAGTGGAGTGCATCGAGTACAACGTGTGCCTGTAACAGAGACCCAAGGGCGAATCCATACCTCTACGGCAACAGTTGCGGTGTTACCCGAAGCTGAAGAAGTGGACATTGAAATAAACCCACAAGATTTGGAAATTTCTACAATGCGAGCCTCTGGGGCAGGTGGGCAACATGTGAATACTACAGATTCTGCGGTACAACTTGTTCATAAGCCAACAGGAGTTACCGTGTATTGTGCAGACGAACGTTCTCAGCATAAAAATAAAGCCAAGGCAATGACGGTGTTACGGTCTCGTTTGCTTAAAGCGAAAGAAGAAGAAGAGCATGCAAAGTATGCGGCTGAACGCAAAGGGCAAATCGGGACGGGCGATCGCTCTGAACGGATTCGCACTTACAATTTTCCGCAGGGACGACTGACGGATCATCGCATCGGGACAAACTTTTCCCTTCCAGGAATCGTTGAAGGTAATTTAGAATCTTTAATTGAGGCTTTGCATAATGTGGATTACGAAGCCCGTATTGAAAATTTGGTACAGTCTCAAAAAGGGTAAAGAGTGTCGAGGATGTTACTTACGCTGAGAGAGATCAAAAGTAAGACAGAAAAGTTTTTTTCTGAAAAAGGAATTCCTAATGGGAAACTAGATACGGACTTAATCTTATCCCATGCGCTGAAGTTGAAACGCTTGGATTTATACCTAGATTTAGATCGTCCAATTTATGAAAAGGAATTGAATCATATGCGGGATATGGTTCGAAGAAGAGCAATGCGTGAACCCTTGCAATATATTTTAGAGGAATGTTCTTTTTACAATTGTTCTTTGCGAGTGGATAAGCGTGCTTTAATTCCTCGACCAGAAACAGAATTATTGGTTGAGCAAATATTGCCTCTACTTAAGGATGCAGAGCATATTTTAGAATTAGGGACTGGCTCTGGTGCGATTGTTTTAGCGATTGCAAAAGCAGGAATCTCTGGGGAAATAACGGCCGTTGACCGAGACCCTGAGGCCCTCGCCTTGGCAAAAAGTAATGCAGATGCGTTAGGGTTGGCCGATAAAATTACGTTTCTTGAGAGCGATTGGCTATCGGCACTATCTTCAGAAAAACAGTTTGATGTAATCATATCGAATCCACCTTATTTGAGTCAGGCACTTTATGAGTTAGCTGAACCGGAGGTGAAAGACTTTGAACCGAAGCAAGCTTTATTGTCTGCAGATGCAGGCATGTCCGATTTAAAAATGATTATGCGTCAATCGTTCAGCTTTTTGAAACCGAAAGGGCATTTAGTTTTTGAAACAGGAACAGACCAGCATGAGGAATTATCGAAGGAGGCGAATAGCATTGGCTACCATGGGATAAGAACTACCCAAGATTTGAATGGGTATGATCGCTTTTTGTGGATGCAACGATGAGTTTAATTGGGAAATAAACTGAATGCAGTTCCTCGTTGTAGTGTATTATTTTCCCATAATACCCAGTCGCGCATGATACGAAGACTCTCTCTTAAGTGTATGTCATAAGAGGGTTCTTCTTCCTCATCGTTTTCAAGATCTAGAGAATCCTCTTCAGGCACTTCATCCAACTCCTTAGTAGCAAAAGAATCTTTTAGGCTTTGAGAATCTGCTTCTTGTTCGACTCGGACATCTAAGAGAACTTCTAGTTGATCATAAGGCTTTGCTTTTAAAGCATCATAACGTTCTTCGAGGGCCTCGTTAAATAATTTTTCTTCGAGTTGCTTTGCTATACGGGTTTCTAAATTGAGAGAAATTTCGGTTTCATCATAATCTTGGGATCGCCAGTCAATTTGATCTTGGAGATAAATTAACTCTTCCATTTCTTTTTGTCGTCCTTCACTCAATTGAGATAGGTAGGGGATTAAGTTTTCTTGGTAGGGACTGGAAACTTCGATCTTTTCCCAATTGTTGTACCAATTGACGGGCTCAATTAATGCCCAGTTTATTGGATTTTCTAAATCTGATTCAGCGATGGGAAACAGCTCATTGATGGAAGGTAAAATGATGTCAGAAGAAACGCCTTTGAGTTGAGTGGAACTACCTTTAGGTAAAAAGAATTGTTTAATTGTAATTTTTGAAGCGACAGGAGGAGTCTGTGATTGGCTAGGCTGAAACCAACTCATAGGTGAGCGTGCATTCATGTGATAAATTTCTTGTACCGTACCTTTTCCGTGAGTTGCACTGTCTCCAATGATCAAGGCTCGTTCATGGTCTTGTAAGGCCCCAGCCACAATTTCAGATGCGGAAGCACTGAACTTAGACGTTAAAATAATGAGAGGGCCCTTCCAAGCCATCGATGGGAGTTGGTCATGCAAGACCTGTTTCTTCCCACGGGCATCGACTACTTGCACTACAGGACCAACAGGAATAAACAAGCCAGTTAGGCGTACCGCTTCACTTAGAAGTCCGCCTCCATTTTTTCTTAAATCTAAAACTAATCCTTCAATATTATACCCTTTAAGTTTTTCGATTAATTCTTGAACATCATCGCTTGTTGTACCAAGAGCACTCGTTAAGCCTATGTTTCCGTAAAAAGAGGGGAGCTCGATCACGCCAATAGAAATCATTGTGTCTTCACCGGGTACAGTGATTACTTTAGCACTAGCAAGGTTAGCCGTCAGTTTAACTTCATCACGAACTAGCGAAACTATTTTTCTTGCTGAGGGGTCTGATGAATCCCCTGGACGAATTAATAATCGTACGATCGTCTCTTTCGGCCCTTTGATCTTCCGTACAATGTATTGTAATTGCATATCAATGACATCTTCAAATGCTTCATCTCCTTGTGCCACTCCTAATATTTCATCTTCGGCCTTTAATTCATTGGAGCGTTCAGCTGGACCGCCTGGTAAGATATCTTTGATCGTACAAATACCATCTACATCTTGGAGTTGAGCACCAATCCCAACAAAGGAATTTTTTACCGCTGAGTTAAAACTTTCTAAAGTGTGTGTTGAAAGGAAACTGGAATGAGGATCAAATGAATGAGTCATGGCATTAATGAACGTTTCCTGTATATCGCTCACCTCTCGATCTTCTAAAATGCCTAAATTTCTGTTATAGCGACGTTTAAGTTTTTCAATAACTTCATCCATTTTTGCATCAAAGAAAGATCGTTCCGAGAATAGCCGATTCAATTGTTTTTCGAGTGTCTCTGTATCCACTGTATCGGCTTCGGAGTCTTCTTCTGGCTCTCCAGCAATTGAAAGGAGCTCATTGAGCACTTGATAATGAATAAATTTATCCCATACCGCATCGGCGTCTGCTTTTGATTCTATCCATTGGGAATCGGTTCGGTCAGATTCAAATAGAGCTTCTTTTTGAAATACAAAGGGCTCATCCAAACGTCTTAATACCCATTCGGTACGGGTTTTAAATTTGTTTGTGAAATCGTTATAAATGACAAAGGCAGGATATAAATTACCAGTTTCTAAAAAGCCTTCGATTGATTCAGAAAAGCGAAATAAATAATCATCAATATCAGAACGAAGAAAATAAAGTTTTGAGTAATCTAAATTACCCGCAAAATTTTCGATGATTTGAGAACCGTCAATCGATTGAATTTCATTTTTTAAATAATGATTGGAGCGTATTAGATCGATCGCCCATTGGGTTTGAGTTTGCAAAGCGACTTGCTCTTTTTCACTCAGTTTAATTTCTGCACTTAAGAGAATAACAGAGAATAAGAGCAGAAAGCTATTAGAGAAAAAAAGATGAATTCGAAGCAGTTTCATAAAGACAGTATTAGCAAAAGAAATGAATTAGGTTGTTATTTATCAAACAAAGAGTGGGCTTTTTTTAATGTTTCGGCTTCTTTTTCTGTTAAAGACTCAAACCCATGTAAATTAATCTTATCTAAGATAACATTTACTTCTGCTTTCATTTGTTTTTTTTGGTCTGAATAATTGACGGTGTAGCGGACATTTGAAAAATGCTTCTTTTGCTTTTTAAACCATTTAGGTAATTCAATGATAGGTTCTTGAAATTTTGAAAAAGGAGAAAAGGAAACTTTATAAAAGAAGCGATAATAAATAAAGCCCGTCAAAATACCACCAAGGTGAGCGGAATGGGCAACATTTACTGCTCCAGTGAGTTCTTCAGAAAATAGAAACAATATTGTAATGGCTAAGTAGGCTCTGAGAAGCCATTTAGGTTTTAGTGAAACAGGAAGGACAAAGAATACTAATAGAGTAATACGTTCTTCAGGTTTGATTAAACAAAAGAATGTAAGAATTCCAGATATAGATGCAGAAGCACCAACTAGGCCATACAAGCCCTTTGAAGGGTCCAGATGAAGGCTTAGATAAAACAAGGCTCCGACTATTGCCGATGAAAGATATAAATACAAAAAGGATTTCGAGCCAATGATAGGTTCGATTACTTTTCCAATAAAATAAAGCCCAATCATATTGGCAAATATATGAAAAAGACCCGGATAGCTGTGGAGAAAAGAGTAGGTCAAGAGGGTCCATATTTTCCCCTCGAGAAGGTTGGCAGAATTCAGTACAAACAGGTTTTCGATGATTCGAATATCCGGAAGTAAGATATGTAAAACATTTTGTAGTACGAATAGACCTACATTTATAAGCAGTAAGATAAATACCATAGATTTCTGCTGATAAGCGCTATCAGATTCAGATTTCATGTATGGTCGATCATAGATCATAGTCATTATCTAATTTTTTTGAAATTATTGTGCAAGCACGTATGAATATTTTTTATATAAATACAGCTATATCTTGACTCAAATCATTTTATAAAAATGTTCTTAGGTATGGCAGAAATAGAAGAAAAGTGGCCTGAAAATATTTTAGGCAAATTTTATGTGGATGAACAGTGCATAGATTGTGATCTATGTAGAGAGACAGCTCCTGATTTTTTCATGCGTAATGAAGAAGGTGGATATTCGTACGTTTATAAGCAGCCCGAAAGCGAAGAGGCGGTTAATTTATGTATAGAAGCCTTAGAGGGTTGCCCAGTTGAAGCCATCGGAGATGATGGGGATCAAGAGTAAGAGCGCCAAATTTTCGGGATAAAGAGGACAATTAAAGCATAAATTTCGAGCCTTCCTAAGATCATTAAGAAAGAAAGGAAGACTTTAGAAGTGTCGTGGAGTCGGCTAAAATTTTCAGATGGGCCGATGGAATCAAAGCCGGGACCGATATTATAAAGTGCAGATTGTACTGCAGAAAATAAACTGATTAGGTTTAAATTTGGCTCAAGTAGGGATAGAATAATGACGGATACCCCTTGTATGGTAAAAATGAGGATCACATAAATCAGCACATTGTGGATAAAAGTATCACTCAGTGTTTTTTTACCTAGTCGTGGAATGATTGTTTTATTAGGGCGATAGGTTTGTTCTATAGTTCGAAAAATGGCCTTAAATACAATGATGATACGAATAAGTTTTATCCCTCCGCTGGTCGATCCAGAACAGCCACCAATAAACATAAGAAACATAAGTACGACTTTTGCTGAGGGGACCCACAGGTCATAATTTGCGGAGGTGTACCCAGTGGTAGTTATAATAGAGCTGGTTTGGAAGAGAACCTCCCGAAAAGTTTGTAGGGTAAAGGGCGATGTGTCTGACTGCATCAGCAATAGCGAAATGAGAATCATGCTGAAAAAAGTTAGACCATAAAAGATATAAACCTCTATGCCTTTTTTGAATATATCTTTTGATCCCTCAACGAGTCGAATGATAAAAATAAAAGTCGTAGCTGAGATCAGCATAAAGATAATCGCAATGGCTTCAATTAGTGGACTGTTAAAAAAAGCAAAGCTTTCCGTATGGGTACTGAAACCGCCTGTAGCAATGGTGGTCATGGCATGGTTCAATGCATCAAACCAATCCATTCCTCCTAGTTTGTAAGCGATGAAACAAATCGTAGTAAGCGAGATGTAAAACACTAATAATTTATTAACACCATCTTGAATACGTCCTTGTTCAAAATCGGATGCAGTCACAGAGGATTCACTACTGAACAAAATCTTCGCTCCTGCTCCTAATGAAGTGAGAATAGCAACGAAAAATACAATCACACCCAATCCACCGATCCATTGACTTAAAGAACGCCAAAGAAATAAACTATGTGTGAGGTCAGAAAATTCGCTAAAAATCGTGGCTCCTGTAGTGGTAAGTCCTGAGGTCCCTTCGAATAAAGCATCGACAAAGGAGCAATTTTCTAAACCTAAATAAAAAGGTAGAGCACCAATTAAAGAACTTGAGAGCCAAGTTAAGCCAATGGTGCAGAGCGCTTCACGGCGAAAAAATAAATTATCTGTTTCGGGCTTAGGGGAAGCACGATTGGAAATGATTCTTAGAAAAATAGCTAAGGTTAAAGTAATTAAAATACTGTATAAGAATCCTTCAATAGATTGGTTCTGGAAGGTTTCTCCCATGATTAATCCTCCAAGCATACAAAGACCAAGAGCCAATGACATGGCAAAGTATACAATACTTAATAATTTTTGGATGATAATTAGGTTCATTAGAGAATGACAAAATTATATTAACCGAGCAATTTTTTCAGGACGGTTTTCTTTTCCGTTTTCCCCGTGATCACTATTAAACGGTCATCGGTGATAATAGTATCGTCTCCGGCTGGTACCTTTGCTTTGAATTTATGAAGCAGGGCAACCAATAAAGTTCCTTTAGGCAAAGCAACATCTTTAATTTTTTTTCCAATTGCAGGAGAATTGTGGGGAATAATTAATTGTAAAATTTGCCCAGCATTATTGGGAAGTTCAGCTAACGCGGTTAACTGAGTATTGGTTAAATATTTTCGCATGTATTCTGTCATGGTAACTCTTGGAGAAACAACGACTTCAATATTTAAATCTTTTTTCAAAGAGTTGATCAATTTATCGTAGTCACTTTTGTTTATCACCAATTGTACATGTTTCGCTCCAAGTTTAGACGCCTGAATGCAGGTCAAAATATTTTCTTCATCGTTTTTTGTACAAGCTACAAAATAATCTGCGAAACCAATTTGTTCTTCTTCAAGAAGTCGCAAAGATGTGGCATCACCATTTATGACTTCAATATGTGGAAATAGGTTGGCTAGGAGTTCACACTGTTCAGGGTCTTTTTCAATGACACGAATTTTGAAGCGAGGATTCGTCAACATACGAACTAAGTTAATGGTAGTTTCACTACCTCCGAATAAAACAACACTAGTGCTTTCGATTTTTTGCCTAGGGTCAAATTTTTCACGCTGGTTGAAAAGAGTATCAGGGTGTCCAAAAAGAGTGAGTTGATCCTTTTCTTTCAACTCGGTGTCTCCATTTGGGATAATGACAGAATCTTCACGTTCGATGACGCCGATTCTTAAGTTGTTGCCAAAATCTAATTCGCGGAGGGTTTTGTTGATAAATTTTGAGCCTTTAGCCAATTCTATACGCTGTACTTCAATTTGTCCCTTGGCAAAATCTTCAATGGCGACACGGCTAGGATTGCGAATGGCTTTTGCCAGTTCTACCGCACAAATACCCTCAGGGTTGACAAATAAATCTATGCCGAAGTGAACTTGGTAACTGAAGCTTGAGGCATCACTGTAAGTCGCATCATGAATACGAGCGATCGAGTTTTTTGCTCCAAGTCCTTTAGCAAGAGAACAAGAAATTACATTCGTACTATCATCACTCGTCATTGCCAAAAAGGCATCACAGCTATCCACATCTAATTCAGCTAATTGACTGGCAGAGCTTCCATTCCCTTTAATGACTCGAGCATTATGCTCCTCGTCTAATTTGGTACATAGCGATTCCGATTGCTCAATTAAGGTTACATTGTGCCCTTCCTTTGAGAGTGTCGCAGTCAAATTGTGACCGACTTGGCCAGCTCCTACAATTATGATTTTCATTTAGATGGAAGTTCCACTATTTATCATTGTGAAGACTTTTTTTTAAATATCCAGTATTTTTTTGCCTGTGGATGGTGCGGTTAAATTCAAGGAATATTTAGAAGAGAATTGAATATTTGTATGGAGATACCTTTGCGGAGAAGGATTTATGGCAGAGCTTGCATTTGTTGAAGAATTATTTCATACTCTTTATATGACAACAGTGTTCAAATTTAGCTTTGTTTCTCTTATATATTTTTTTATATACTTGGTAGGATTTGTGGGGCTGGCGTATGGAGAGACTGAGTTTGCAAAGGATATCAAACAAGAAAGTGAATCGGTAATTGCAAGCAATGCAGAGATTGAAGCTACTAAGTTTGTTTATGTGGTTCCAATAAGCGAAGCAATTAATCAGCCAAATTTATTTGTTTTACGTCGGGGCCTGAAAGAAGCCATTCGTAAAAAAGCCGATATGGTACTTTTAGATATGGATACGCCTGGAGGGCGACTGGACATTTGTTTAGAGATGATGGAAATGCTCGATTATTTTGAAGGAGAAACCGCAACCTTCGTCAATACGGATGCCATTTCTGCTGGTGCCTTTATTGCTTCTGCTTGTGATAAGATTTATTTTTCACCGAAAGGAAAAATGGGAGCAGCAGCGGTGATTCAAGGCACAGGAGAAGATGTCCCAGAAACGGCACGAATGAAAATAGAGAGCTATTTACTAGCGAATATTCGTGTCTTGTCTGAAGGGTACCGCTATCGAACGGATGTGATTCGAGCGATGTTTGATTCAGAATATGAACTCACCATAGAGGGGGAACTGATTAAGCCGGCTGGGGAATTACTAACCCTTACGGCTAAACAGGCGGTTGAAAAATACGGAGATCCAGCAGTTACTTTATTGGGAGATGGGATCTCTGAGACAATTGAGTCTTTATTAGACCAAGAATTTGGAACGGGTGGGTATCGCCTTGAGCGATATGAAATAACTTATTCAGAAGAATGGGCAAAGTGGTTGGCAAATATCACTCCAATTCTTCTTGGGTTGGGGATGCTTTTGTTGTTTATTGAATTCAAAACTCCGGGATTTGGCCTCTTTGGGATCGGGGGAATCGTCCTACTTGGATTATTTTTTATCAGTCAGAATATTGCAGGCTTAGCGGGGAATGAGTTGATTCTCTTTTTTGTCCTTGGTTTGTTGTGTCTCTGTATTGAGATTTTTGTTTTACCTGGATTCTTTGTTTTTGGGTTGCTTGGTTTAATTTTAATCATTGGAAGTTTACTTTTTGCCATGGCTGATTTTTGGCCAGGCCAAGATATGCCCATATCCTTTGAGTTGCTACAGATGCCTTTAATCAATCTCTTCAGTGCCTTGGGCATTGCAATTGTCGGGGCTTTGATTTTTGCCCGATTATTTAAGGGTTCATTTATAGAACGCTCGATTGTTTTATCCAGTGCATTGAAATCAAATTTGACTGAAGAAGGAGAAGCCATGCCTGTTCAAAAAGAACTTATTGGTAAGCATGGATTAACCATCACTCGATTGAATCCATCAGGCGTAATAGAAATCGACGGGAAGCAATATGAAGCTCATGCGGAAATTAATTATATTGAGAAAGGAAAATCGGTTTTAGTTTGCTCAATGGATAATTTTAAAATAAATGTTAAAGAATCTTTTTAATTTAACCTGTTTTTATTCCCACCTAATTATACTATTATGGATATTGTTATTTATTCGATCATTGGACTTGTCTCAATAGTTGTTGGATTTATTTTCATCAACTATGTCGGCATATTTGTAAAATCTTGGCTGTCAGGAGCCACGGTTGGATTCCCAACTTTAGTGGCAATGAGTTTGCGAGCGGTACCTGTATCTCTTATTGTTGATGCTCGAATTACTGCGGTAAAAGCGGGGCTGACTTTGTCGACCGATCAGTTGGAAGCACATTATTTAGCGGATGGAAGTGTAGACGAAACAGTTCAAGCCTTGATTGCAGCGGACAAAGCAAACATATCATTAAATTGGCAAAAAGCGTGTGCCATTGATTTGGCGACCAAGGGAACAGGTAAGTCGGTAATTGAAGCGGTACGTACATCGATTAACCCCAAGGTGATTGAGTGTCCAAGCCAAGAAACTGGGAAGCGAAGTATTGATGGCGTCGCTAAAGATGGTATTCAAGTGAAAGCTAGAGCAAGAGTTACTGTTCGTTCGAATTTAGATAAATATGTTGGAAGTGCATTAGAGGAAACTATCATTGCACGTGTAGGAGAAGGGATCGTGACTACGATTGGATCAGCCGATTCCTATAAAGATGTATTAGAGTCACCAGACAAAATTTCTAAAGTAGTGCTTGAACGAGGTCTTGATGTGGGCACGGCTTTTGAGATTTTATCCATTGATATTGCAGACGTAGATGTCGGTGAAAATATCGGTGCAAAACTCCAAGAATCTCAAGCTGAAGCAGATAAAAATGTCGCTCAAGCTAAGGCGGAAATGCGTCGTGCAGCAGCGGTTGCATTAGAGCAAGAGATGAAAGCTAAAGTTGAAGAGATGAATGCTAAAGTTGTTGGGGCAGAAGCAGAAGTCCCCTTAGCTCTTGCTGAAGCATTTCGCAGCGGAAATTTAGGTGTCATGGATTACTATCGCTTAAATAACATTAAAGCAGATACAGACATGAGAGATTCTATCTCTAAGGAAGGGGAGGAATAAGCTATCGAACAATTTTTTTCATTCGAATCTTACTCAGATCTTTTTGTTTGGGCGGGAGTCATTATTGTTTATGTACTGAATCTTTTTTTCAAAAATTCTTCAGAAAAAAAAGGTCGCTCTAAAGAGCAGAATCTGCCGGATAATATCGAGCCGTTAGAAAATCCTTTTGAAGAAATTCGCAGAGAAATTTTGCGAAAAAAGCAAGAGCGGGAAGGGCTTAAAGAAGTAGGTGCCGAAATTCCGATGGAGAAGAAAATGGCTCGAGAGGATGGAGTCGAAAGGGATTCAAGAGAGGGTGATGACCCGAGTCAGTTTCAAGAGCATTTAGAGGAACAAGCCTTGCAAATTCAGCGTAAGAAAGAAGAGGCGAAGCGCTTGAAAGCTCAAGTGGAGCAGATCAAAAATGATCATATGAGTAAAAAGTCCCATCAGCCTAATTCATCTTCTCCTCATATTTCAATAAAAGTAAGCGAAAAAGTTAGGTCCGTATTAGGGAACAAGAGTGATATAAAAGCAGCATTGATTGCGGGAGAAATTCTTGCTCAACCACTTGCTTTGAGGACAGGAGAAAGTGCTCGTAGCACTCGGAATTAAGGGAGTGTTATTTTGCCAGCACTAGTAGTGTTGGGCTCAATTGGATCTACTTCACCATCTGTAAAGAGGGTAATAAAATTACCTTTTGTGAAAGCAATATCAACCGGCCCACGCCTTTTGATGGTCTGTATTTCTCCTTCGATTAACGGTTTAGCTAACAGTTCTTTATTGTCAATTTTTTGACGAATTTGAACATACACAGATCCACTCGCTTTAAGCGTAATTTCCTTGATAGGATATTCGGTGCTACTAGGGGGCTCGTTGCTTTGGCTCACGGAGCTTGTTGCTGCTACATTAGTAGGTGTAGCAAGTGCATCATTATTGGAATTTATGGATTGGCTGATGGTTTGTATTAACCAGAAAATACCAAATACAAAGAGCAAAGTTGAAACCGCAAAAATAGCTGTTTTGACGTACAAATCTTTCTTTAAAAGCGAATCATCTGAAGCAGGAGCTTCCTTGGCTGTTTCCGCTGGTTTATTTAAATTAATTTTTCCTAGGGACGGCTTTTCTAAAAGGGGATCCAGCGTTTCTTGATTTGAGGTCTGATTTAAATCGGTGTTCGGGGTAAAAAAGTCTGTGTTGGTTTTTTTGGTACGGCGTGACAGGGTGATGAGTTGCTCTTGATATTGTGATAAAACTTTATCGGGATTGAGCTTTAAATATTTTGCATAATTTTTGATAAATCCTCGCTTATAAATTTCAGGAAGATCGTAATCATATTCGTTGCTCTCAATATTTAGAAGAAAATCTCTACGGATTTTTGTCGCTTCTGCGGCTTCAGAAAGAGAGATACCTTTACGCTTTCGTGTCTCTTCTATTTTTTCACCTATAGTTTGCATACTTATTTGCTAAATTATTTTTTCACTTTCGCAAGCAATAATCTCAATCTTTAAATCACTCCATTCGCCTTTTTCTCGTGAGTCCGTAAGAATTTTGGCATTTGGGCGTAACTGATTAAGTTTTTCCAAATAGTGAAGTTTTAGAAGCTCTATTTCTTTGGTTAGAATTCCTGACAAGATTAGGTGAGCTGAGGCATGTAAGCTTTTAATAATAGGTTCGGCAAATGGGAGTAAAATATTTGTCTGAATATTGGCCATTAGGAAATCAATTGAGTCTTCCGGTAACCCAGAAACTAAATCGTCCACACTGAATTCAATTTGGTTTAATGAAGGATTGTGGTTAAGAAGGTCGTGGCACACTTTAATAGCATCTGGGTCATTATCAAATCCTCTAATAGATTGAAAGCCAAGTGCTCTTGCCGATAGAGCAAGAATACCAGAGCCACATCCTGCATCGACCATAGTCAGATTGTCTTTGGTCACATCAGACAAGAAAAAATCAACCAACCGTGAGGCGCAGAGTTGAGTTGTCTCGTGGCAACCTGTTCCGAATGCCATTCCCGCATCCACATAAATAGGCCGGCCTTCTTCGGGGACGGAGTAAGTTTCTTTAGCCCATAAGGGGACCCAATGAAGCAGGCGATCATTCCATGGTTTGACGTATTCTTTGTAGGCGTTTTGCCATTCAGTCGCTACTAATTTTTCTTTGTTAAAGGAGAGGTCGAGCTGAGGGAATTTTTCTTTGATATCGGCTATAGCTTGTGTGCAGTCATCTTCTTGATTGAAGTAACCGTTGAGATAATAAGGGTCAGCCACAGTTTTTTGAATCAATACCCATGGGTTTGGTTCACATTCATAAAAATATGATTCCAAAGCCTCAACGTGATCGTTTGGGAGTTGCACGGAGATTTTTAAATCTAGTGGTGCGTCAGTCATAGTGTGGGTCTTGTTTAATTTGGAAAAGCAATTTCACCAGTACTTAATCGAAGAATCACTTCTGGGAGTAATTGATGTTCTGCGGTATGTACTTTTTTACTTAAAGTTTCTAAGGTATCACTGGCTTCAATAGTCACTGCTTTTTGATCAATAATGGTACCGGCATCAATTTCAGGAATCACCCAATGTACTGTGCAGCCCGTGACTTTTACGGGAAAGGTTAAAGCACTTTCGATCGAGTTAATTCCTGGGAAACTTGGCAAGAGACTCGGGTGTAAGTTAATAATTTTTCCTTCTAATGATTGAATAAAATGTGGGTCAATGATTTTCATAAACCCAGCTAATACAATCAAATCGGGTTGGTATTCTTGGATAACCTCAAGAAAGGCAGTTGTTTCATTTGGATTCAAGCGGGCTTTGCGAGGATTGCATAAAATACAGTGAGAAGGTTTGTTAAATTGCTTGGCTAGTTCGAGAATAGGCGCTTCTTCTTTGTCAGATAAAACCGCCACTGTGGATACTTCGCCCAATTGTCCTTTTGCCTCAGCTTCAAGTATCGCTTTAGCGTTACTGCCACGGCCGGATCCTAGTATGATAATCTTAAAAGACATATTTCTTGTTTATTTAAAGAAATTCTTAGCTTTTTTAACAAAAGATTTTGGTACAGGATTGCCAGAATCTCCACAGGCTTCAGAAAATGCTTCAAGCTTCTCTCTTTGATCCTTGGTTAACTTTTTGGGGACTTCTACTTGTACTCTTACTAATAAATCACCTTGCCCATTACCTCTTAAATGCGGCATCCCTTGTCCTCTTAAGCGGAACACGGTGCCGGTTTGAGTTCCTTCAACTATCTTCAAATTACCTTTGCCAAAAAGAGTAGGGACATGGATGGTGCCTCCTAGACAAGCAAGTGAGAACTTGATAGGAATTTCACAAAATAGATCATTGTCATGGCGTTCAAATAATTCATGTTCTGCGACTATAACAACAATGTATAAGTCTCCTGAAGGGCCACCATTAATACCCGCTTCGCCATTTCCTCCTGAACGAAGTCTAGAGCCTGTGTGAACGCCTGCGGGAATTTTTACTTTTACTGTGCTTTGGTCAATGACTCGTCCTTCGCCTCGACATTTTGAGCAAGGGGTATCGATTTTTTGTCCAGTACCAGAACATTCAGGACAGGCTTGTCGAAAACTAATAAATCCACGATTGGATGAAATTTGCCCCGTGCCATTACAGGTTGAGCATAGAGATTTTGAAGTCCCTGGTTCGGCACCAGATCCTTGGCAGTATTTACATTCGCAATGACGACGATAGCGAATCTGCTTTTCAGTGCCTGTGGCTGCTGCTTCTAATGAAATTTCTAAATCATAACGAAGATCGGATCCTTGCTGAGCACCACTGGAACTGTGTCCAGAGCCACCACCAAAAAAATCTTCAAAAATGCCACCGCCTCCGCCGCCACCAAAAGCTTCACGAAAGATATCAAAAGGATCGACTCCACCACCTTGGTAAGAGCCACCACCCATTCCATTTTGGAAAGCAGCATGCCCAAATTGGTCATATGAGGCCCTCTTTTTTGGATCTTTTAAAATATCATACGCCTCAGAAATTTCTTTAAATCGAGCCTCTGCTGCTTTGTCGTCTGGATTTTTGTCAGGATGATATTTTACCGCAAGTTTTCGGTATGCTTTTTTTAAAGCATCTTCGGACACATTGCGATCAACCCCTAAAAGTTCGTAATAATCTTTCTTAGACATAATTATGGTTTAGCTAGATTCTTTTCCAGAAGAGACAATAACATTTGCGGCTCGAATCAATCGATCATTTAATGTGTAACCTGAGCGTACGGTTTGGATTACATGGTCTTCAGGGACTGTTTCAGAGGCTTGGTAGGCGATGCTTTCATGAAGGTTTGGATCGAAAAGCGACCCTTCTGGAGAAAGTTCTGAAACACCATTGTCCTGAAGCGCACGATTGAGTTGTTCAAGTACCATCTCAAAACCTTTTTTAATATCAGCGGCTTCGGGCTTATTGTCTGCTGCCTGTAACCCAAGTTTCATGGTATCAATAACTGGTAAGAGTGACTCGATTAGAGATCCGTTCGCCATTTTAATGATATCTTGCTTGTCTTTAGCGACACGCTTACGAAAATTCTCCAAATCAGCTAGGCTTCTTAGGTAAAGCGACTTAAAGTCTTCCTTTGGTGAATCGCTTGTACTTTGTTTAGCTTCTTTGGGTGACTCGGTATTTAATTTTCCTGTTTTCTGAGTATCGGATATTTTTGCATCCGATTGAGGTGCACTGGTTGCTTCGTCCAAATTAGGTGATTCTGGAGCTTCGGATTGTGTGTCTGATTCTTTTTTATTCATGTTATTTGAATAGAGTGCTATTATTTTGGAAAAAGGTTATTATATTGACGAAAAAAATTCAAATTTTATTAGGTATTCTTAGCTGTTAACTATGTAAATAATTTTTGATGAAAAACAATAATGTAAATCGGATTTTGATTGTTGATGATGAGCCAGATGTTACTGAGTTATTAAAGTATAAATTAGAACAAGATGGCCATGTTTGTCAGGTGGTCAATAATCCATTATCATTTATCTCTGTGGCAAGAGAATTTAATCCAAATTTAATTATATTGGATATTATGATGCCTGAATTGAATGGCTTGCAATTATGTAAGATGGTACGCTCTGATCCAAATATGAATACAATT
Organism: Puniceicoccaceae bacterium MED-G32; assembly: GCA_002457235.1. Lineage (GTDB taxonomy): Bacteria > Verrucomicrobiota > Verrucomicrobiia > Opitutales > Coraliomargaritaceae. Next base: position 15,654 of record NTJV01000005.1, on the reverse strand, counting down.
CCAATTATTTTTTTAACAGCACGAGGTGAGGTAGAGGATCGCATTAAAGGTTTGGAATCAGGCGGAGATGATTACATGGCCAAACCCTTTAATACAAAAGAACTCTTATTACGAGTGGGCAACATACTTAGCCGAAAGGGGTCAAATGAATCGGTGAACAATAAAAAGCGCATTCAAATTGCAGGTGTAGTACTCGACGAAACTTTACATGAATTGAGGGTGGATGGAGAATTAGTAATTTTAACGGCAACAGAGTTTCGTTTGTTAAAGCTATTAATGCTTCGAAAAAATCGAGTCCAAACAAGAGAAAATTTATTAGTCAATGTATGGAATTATGATACAGACATTGAGACTCGAACCGTTGATACCCATGTGCGGAGAGTCAGAGAGAAACTTGGGCCTTATGCAAATATGATAGAAACAATCCGAGGCGTAGGCTATAAAGTAGTCAATATTGAATGAGTTTATTCTTATTAGGAATTATCGTTTTTCTGATCGGAGGGTACTTTTTTCGGGCACGTGAATCTGAGAAGCTCGTCAAGGAACTAATAGAAGCAGTGGATGAAAAGCGGCGTTTTTTACTCAAAGAGTCGAGTGCAAAGATGCAGACTAAGAATCTCGAAAAATTAATTCTTTCAGTGAATACTCTGATTGATGATTACGGGTCCGATCGTTTAGAGACAAGTGGCTTTTCAAACCAAGTGGAAGCTACCTTGAGTTCTATCCAAGAGGCCGTATTTGTATTAAATGATGACCATATCATAGAATACGCTAATGAATCAGCGGAACGTATTTTTAATTTTGGGCGTGAGATGCAATCAGTTCGACTAGAGTCGATGTTACGATCTACTAGCTTATTGGAATACTTGGCCAAATTTAAAAAAAATCGATCAAGTCCTATAGAACAGGTATCTATTGAATTGGGAGGAGCTACTCTATGGTTTGAGGTGTCATGTTCTAAAATTTCTCGGTCAAATCGAGCGAGTTCAATGGCTACTTTGCTTGTACTCCATGAAATCACTCGCTTAAAAGAATTAGAGGTGATGCGAACCGATTTTATTGCCAATGTATCACATGAATTGAGAACACCATTAACCATTATTAAGGGCTTTTCAGAAACTTTAGTGGATGATTATGATTCTTTGAGTGAAGAAGCAAAAAAGCGATTTACGAAGAAGATAAAAAATAATGCAGAGCGGTTGCATTTATTGGTTGAGGATTTGTTGACATTATCTCGTTTAGAGTCGCAGCCGGATCAATTAGATTATTCGGTTCAAGCATTTGATCAATTATTGTACGATGTACAAGAAAGCTATACTAGCCGATTGATCCAAACAAAGCAAACGATAGAAGTACACTTTGATTCGGAGATCGAGCCATTTGCTTTTGATCGCCACAGGATTAATCAAGTCTTTGATAATCTAATAGAAAATACCTTTCGTTATGCTTCTGAATTTACGGTACTTCGATTATCAGCAGACTTATCAGATGATAAGTCATATATCATTTGCAAAGTGTCGGATGATGGTCCAGGGATTCCAGAGAAGAGTCTACCGCATCTTTTTGAGCGATTCTATCGAGTGGACAAAGGACGAAGCGCAGAAAAGGGAGGAACTGGCTTGGGTTTAAGTATTTTAAAGCATATCATTTTGCTTCATGGTGGAGTGGTACGAGCTGAAAGTACAGTCGGCGAGGGAACAACAATTGTCTTTAGTTTGCCTTATTCAAATTCTGACGAGGAATAGATAAATGAGCCAAACAGATGGTAGAATATCTATGCCGGAGGGTTATTTAAAAGAACTTAAGCGTTCAGAAGAGCGTAAGGCAGAGATCTTGAAGTATCTTCAGGAATATTTCCCCGATCAGGCAAAGATTATTTTTGAAGCCGGTTGCGGTCATGGGCATTGGTTGACTAGTTATGCAATGGAGAATCTAAAGCAAAATTGCCTAGGTATAGATTTAATTGCTGGTCGAGTGGACAAAGCTAATAAAAAGAAAGAAAAACGTAATTTAGATAACTTACATTTTCTCAAAGCTGAATTAGGGGAATTTTTAGAGGTTTTACCAAAAGAAATCACATTTGAAGCAGTGGTATTTCTTTTCCCAGACCCTTGGCCTAAGGCGAGACACCATAAGAAACGAATGATTCAAAGTAGCCTTCTGGAAAAACTAGCAAGCCGAATGGAAAAAGACGGGCTATTTTACTTCCGTACGGATGACCGATCCTATTTTGATTGGACGGTTGAGCACCTCAACCAGTCAAAGTTTTGGAAAATTAGAGAAGAAGCAGACTGGCTTCATGAAGAGGTTACCTATTTTCAGAACTTAATGGAGGGCTACTTTTCTGTAGTAGGAGAGGTGCAGTGATCTAGAAAATATCTAGGCTGATGATCAAAAATAATTGTCCAACTAAAGCGATCAAAAATAGCGTATAAGAGATAGTCATAAAAGCATCGAATGCGGCTTCTTTAGGAGCGGGTGCTTTCTTTTTCGGGGGTGTCGGAGTATTCTCCCCAGAATTCAGAACACTAGAGGCTTGTTTATTTTCCCTAAGTTGAGAAATATGATCGGTTAAATTTGTTGGACTAACCATATTTAAGAGCATCGCATTTTATCGTATAAATGCAATATTTTTAGAATTTTTTCATTAGAGTGTTGACCGAAGGATAAGTCGTGTTCATTTGGGTAGAGTTTAAATTTTACAAAAGCTGAATAAAAACGGAGCTAATCTTTTTTTGAAACAGTTCATAACATATCTTTTTTTACTATTACCATTAAGTTTTGTATTTGGGGCAGACACTTCTGGAGGCTCCACTGGAGTTAGTCCCTACGCATACGAAATAGGTAGAATTTTTAATTTACCGCTCACCAATGCGATTTTAACGACATGGGTGGTTTCAATTGTTTTCATTGTAGCTGTTCGTTTTGCAGTAGGAAAGCCCAACTTAATTCCGAATAAAGCACAAAGTGTTATTGAAACCCTGATCGAGGGTTTGAAAGGATTGCTTGAGCCAATTTTAGGAAAACAAGCCTTTCAACAAGCATTCCCGTTGTTGCTTGGATTTTTTGTTTTCATCCTTATTCATAATTGGAGTGGCTTGCTTCCAGGAATTGGGGTGTTTGGGTTTTATGATGAATTCGGGCATCTAAAGTACTGGCTAAGGCCTGCTAGTTCGGATCTAAATGCTGCTTTGGGATTGGCCTTAATTGCCATGATTGCATGGGCCTATCTGACGATTAAAATCGCAGGGGCTAAATTTTTTATTTGGGAGTTGTTCGGAAATAAAGCGAGCAAGAAAGATACGCCGGCTCTTATTTATATGCTACTCACACCTATTTTTTTATTAGTTGGGGTGATTGAAGTAGTTTCTATTGCTTTTAGACCCGTTTCTTTGTCCTTCCGTTTATATGGAAATGTATTTGGAGGAGAAAATTTATTAGCGAGCATGACGGGCTTAGTCCCATATTTATTGCCTGTGCCTTTTTATTTTTATGAAATCCTAGTTGGCGTGGTACAGGCATTGATTTTTACATTATTAGTTGCCATTTATATAGGATTGATAACAAATCATGGAGAGGAACACTAACAGATAAATTTTTATCATGTGACCGTGAAGCAAAGCGCGGGCATGGTATTCACACAATAAATTAACCTAAAATTCAAAATTATTATGATATTTGATCTATTATTAGCAGCAATCGAAGGAAAAATTCAAGTCGCAGCAGCGGCATTAGGCGTGCCGATTGGCATTGGACTTATTGGTTTTAAAGCCTGTGAGTCAGTAGGGCGTAATCCAGAAGCAGCCACTTCAATTCTAGTGCAGTCTATTATTTGTATGGCCTTCGCCGAAGCGATTATTTTCTTCGCCATTTTCCTTGGCTAATCTTTTCAATCACCGCTGTGCCAGTAATGCACAGCGGTGATTCATTTTAAAACTTTTAAGTATTATGTATAAATTCATTTCAGTTTGCTTATTCAGTCTATTTTTAACGCTTGGACTTCAAGCCGCGGATGCTTCTGCAGATGCAGTTCTTTCCACAATTGAGTCTGAGAGTACGACGCTGGTTGAAGAGCCTGGAAGAATTGAAGCAGTCGCAAAAAAATTCGGTGTTACTTGGCCGACCTTGATTGCGCAAATGGTGAATTTCTTATTGGTGACTTTTGTTCTATATAAATTTGCGATCAAACCGATTTTAGCCACTTACGATGAGCGACAGAAAAAAATTGCTGATGGTTTACAGTACGCTGAAGAAATGAAAGCACAGCTTCTAGAAGCGGAAAAAGAGCGTTTGGAAAAAATTAAAGAAGCAGTCGCAGAAGCACAGAAAATTTTAGGTGATGCAAGAGACCAATCAAAGGCGATGCTTGAACAAAAAATTCAAGAAGCATCGGCGCAAGCCGAGAGCCTGATTCGTAAGGCAGGAGAGGCTACTGAATTAGAGCGTCAAAAAATGCTAGCTGAAGTTAAGTCGGAGGTTGCGCGCTTAGTCGTAGAGACAACTGCACGCGTTTTAGACAAGGAGTTAAGCTCTGAAGACAAAGAGCGCTATTCAAATGCAGCAGCAGAAAATTTAAGCAGTAATCTATCTTAGATTAAATGGATAAGAGAAAAAAAATTAACCGACTAGCCAAACGATTGATCTCTCTTTCAACCGTAAAGGGAGAACTGAATGAGTCGGAGCTATGGCAGGGGGTTCTTCGATTAAAAGAATCTGGCTTTAAGCATTTAATCCCATTGCTCAAAGCATTGCGCCCAAAAGTATCACAGGCGATTGCTTGGCAAACTATAGAGGTAACATCACCAACCGTGTTGAGTGATAGCGCCATCGCATCATTAAAAAATGTTTTTGAACAAAAATATAATCGTCCTGTACAAGTTAGGACAAAACTCGACCCAGCATTAATTGGGGGACTTCAAGTCCGTATAGGAGATGACGTCTATGATGCTTCAGTGTCGGCACATTTAAAACGTATATCCGGGGAACTATAATCATAAACCAAGAATTTAAAACATCATGAGCTCAATAGTTGAACAAATAGAAAAAGAAATCGCTAATTACGAAGCGGGAGTAGTGAAAAAGAATGTCGGACGCATCGTTTCGATAGCGGACGGAGTGGCCAAACTTGAAGGTTTGTCGGACGTTATGTATAACGAGATGATTGACTTTGGAAACGGGGTAACAGCATTGGCATTGAACCTGGAAGAAGATTCAGTCGGGTGTGTTATTCTCGGAGATTATTCAAAGCTTAAAGAGGGCGATGAGGCAAGTACGACAGGCAAGTTGTTATCTGTTCCTGTAGGTAAAGGCTTATTAGGTCGTGTGGTAGATGCGATTGGGCGTCCTGTTGATGGAAAAGGGCCTATTGCTTCCGATGAATCTTACCCTGTCGACCAAATTGCTCCAGGAATTATTCCACGTAAGTCTGTCGATCAGCCTTTGCAAACAGGTATCATGGCCGTGGACTCAATGATTCCAATTGGTCGTGGACAGCGTGAGTTGATTATTGGTGACCGTTCAACAGGTAAGACAACAATTGCTATCGATACAATTATTAACCAAGCCAAGATTAATAATCAGCATCGAAACGAAGACGGAACATTTGAAGAAGGTTTTCGTCCAGTTTATTCAATTTATGTAGCGGTAGGACAAAAGAATTCTAATATCGCTCGGACGATCAACGTTTTAGAAAAAGCGAATGCAATGGAGTTTACCATAGTTGTGACTGCACCTGCTGCGGATAATCCAGCCAATCAGTATATTGCTCCTTTCTCTGGTGCATCGATGGGTGAGTATTTCATGAATAATGGAATGGATGCATTGATCGTTTACGATGATCTTTCAAAACAAGCCGTGGCCTATCGTCAGATTTCACTTATTTTGAAACGCCCTTCAGGTCGTGAAGCTTATCCAGGGGATGTGTTCTATTTGCATTCACGCTTATTGGAGCGTTCCGCACGTGTCAATGAGGACAATGGAAATGGCTCATTGACAGCACTTCCAATCATTGAAACACAAGCGGGTGACGTATCTGCATATATTCCTACCAATGTTATTTCAATTACAGACGGGCAAGTATTCCTAGAAACGGATTTATTCAACCAAGGCATTCGCCCTGCGATTTCTGTAGGTTTATCTGTGTCTCGTGTGGGTTCGGCTGCTCAGATTAAAGCGATTAAAAAAGTTGCGGGTAAGGTGAAACTTCAATTAGCGCAATTTAGAGAACTTGCAGCTTTTGCTCAGTTTGGTTCTGACTTAGATGCTAAGACAAAAGCACAGTTGGATCGTGGTGCCCGTGTCGTTGAGCTATTTAAACAAACCGCATTTAATCCAATTCCAGTTGAGGTACAAACCTCTTTGATTTACGGAGTTCAAAATGGTTATTTTGATTCGATTGACGTTGCAGATGTTGTTAAAGCAACTACTAGCCTAAGAGAATTTTTAGAAACTATCGGCTCTTCTACCATGGATCAAATCCGTAGCGAGAAACAAATAAGCGAGGCCATCGAAGAAGCGTTGAATAAATTATTATCTGAGTGGCAAATAAGTTTCGCTAGTTAATTAAGAGAACGACTTTAGGATATTAGAATAATCAATGGCTAATTTAAGAGACATACGCAGACGCATTAAGTCGGTTAAAAATACCCGACAAATTACTCGTGCGATGCAATTGGTATCTTCATCAAAAATGAAGCGTGCGCAAGATTCAGCAATCGCCGGGCGCCCGTACTCATTGATTTTGGCTAATATGCTGAACACAGTTAGTACTGCGTATAAGATTTCTGGTGAGACAATTGAACATCCATTCTTTCAAGCACGAGAAGTCAAACGCCGTGGCATTATTATGCTGTCATCTGATAAAGGTTTGTGCGGACCTTTAAATACTAATTTATTTCGCTTGATTACCGAAGAGGTAAAGGGGGATGCATCTTTCTTTAGTGTCGGCAAAAAAGGGGCACAGTTTATACAACGTGAAGGCTTAGACTTAGAGGTTGCTTATGAAATTTCTGATAAAGCAGAAACCAATGAAGTATCACCCTTAGTTGAAGCGGCTATTGAAGCCTACAAATCAGGAAAGGTGGACACTTTAGAAATCGCATACCCAAGCTTCATCAATGTGCTCATCCAAAAACCAGTCATCATGCCATTGCTCCCAATTCTTGATTTGGAAACACTTTTAGAACAGTTGAAAAATAAAATCAAAGGTGAGAGTGAATTAGCCATTGAGGATAGTAGGGCGATTGCCTTCGAGCCATCCCCTGTTGAAATTCTAGAGCAGTTGCCTGATTTATACGTTAATTTTATGATCTATCAAATGATTCTCGAATCCAGAGCCTCTGAATATTCTGCCCGCATGGTTGCGATGAAGGCTGCAACGGATAACGCATCTAAATTGGTGGATTCATTGACCTTAGATTATAATAAAGCCCGTCAAGCGGCGATTACCCAAGAAATTTTAGAAATTGCTGCCGCCTCGGCCGCATAATCAAACGAAAATATTACTACAAGATTTTAAACGAGATATATATTATGAGTACATCTGGAAAAATAGTTCAAGTTATTGGCGCGGTGATCGATGTCGCTTTCGCTGAAGAGAATGTTCCTAACATCCTAGACGCTATCGTTGTTGAGTTTACGGTTAATGACGAAAAGAAGCAATTAGTTTTAGAGGTTCAACAACATATCGGTGAAGGCGTGGTTCGTGCAGTTGCAATGTCATCTACGGATGGATTAAAACGTGGGATGTCAGTGGCTAACACAGGTGCTCCAATTAGTGTGCCAGTAGGCGAAGCTGTTTTAGGTCGAATTTTTGATGTTACAGGCAATACAGTGGATGAAAAAGGCCCTGTAAAAACGGAAGAACGTCGTCCGATTCACCGTGGTGCTCCTGAATTAATTGACCAAGCGACTGAAGCAGAAATTTTAGAAACAGGCATTAAAGTGATCGATTTAATATGCCCATTCACTAAGGGTGGTAAAGTTGGAGCGTTCGGTGGTGCTGGTGTTGGTAAGACAGTTGTGATTATGGAATTGATTAACAACATTGCTAAGGCACATGGTGGGTATTCAATTTTTGCCGGTGTGGGTGAACGTTCTCGTGAGGGTAATGATTTGTACCATGAAATGTCCGATGCAGGTGTTATCGACCAAGGGAATATTGAAAATTCTAAAGTGGCCTTGGTTTATGGTCAGATGAACGAACCACCAGGTGCTCGTATGCGTGTGGCTTTATCCGGCTTGACGATGGCGGAATATTTTAGAGATGAGAAAAACCAAGACGTGCTCTTATTCGTTGATAACATCTTCCGTTTCTCGCAAGCAGGTGCAGAGGTTTCGGCCCTCTTAGGCCGTTCGCCTTCAGCGGTGGGTTACCAGCCAACGCTTTCTCAAGAGATGGGTAACTTGCAGGAGCGTATCACTTCTACTAAGAAAGGTTCTATTACTTCTTTCCAAGCGGTGTATGTTCCAGCGGACGATTTGACTGACCCAGCACCTGCAAATACCTTTGCTCACTTGGATTCAACAATTGTTCTTGAGCGTTCTATTGCTGAGTTAGGTATTTATCCAGCGGTGGATCCTTTATCCTCAATTTCAAATGCTTTGGATCCAGCAATTGTTGGTGAAGAGCATTACAAAGTGGCTCGTGGTGTGCAAAATGTACTTCAACGTTACAAGGACCTACAAGATATCATTGCGATTCTTGGATTGGACGAGCTTTCTCCTGAGGATAAGCAAATTGTTTATCGTGCGAGAAAAGTGCAGAAATTCTTATCACAACCATTCCATGTGGCAGAAGTCTTCACTGGGATTTCAGGTCAGTATGTATCTGTTGCCGATACAATTAAAGGATTCAAAATGATCCTTGATGGTGAATGCGATGAGATGGCTGAAAATGATTTGTACATGATTGGTTCACTTGATTCAGCGTCTGAAAGCGCAAACGCATAAATCATCGATTCAATGCTAAAGCTAGAAATTATATCACCGAAAGAAAGAGTCTTCTCTGCCGAAGCAAAACAAGTCGTTTTGCCGACAGAATCAGGAGAGATTGGTGTATTAACAGGCCATGTTCCTTTGGTTACCCAATTGAAATTAGGGGTTATGAAGGTGATCAATGAATCAAGCCAAGAGGTATTTGCCATCAAAGGGGGCTTTGCTCAATTAGTTTCGGATAAGATTTCCATCCTTACCGATGAAGCGGTATCGACAAATGATTTAGAAGCTTCAGTAATTGAGGAGTCTATTAATAATATTGAAAAGCAATTAGCTGATTCTGAGTCTGCTGCAGAAAGAAAAAGCCTTTCAAAATTATTGCAGTTTTATCAATTACAAGAATCTTTGTTAGCCCATCGTTCATAGGCAACAGCGAGGCCAATGAGGGTAATGTGGTCAACAAATTGAGTTTTTTCTACCCAATCTTGCGTCAAATTTGCAATACTACCGCCTGTGGATAAAACGATCGGCTCTTTTGCGTCAGAGTCTTTCATAGTATTCAAGATATGTTGCAAGAGAGCATCGACCATTCCAGAAAATCCAATAGAGACTCCGAGTTGCATTGCTTGGACTGTGGATTTTCCGAAGCTACCTTTTACAGAGCCGAGGGCTTCATTATCTAATTCTGGCAAGAGAGCGGTTTGTTCGTTAAGGTAACGAGTCATTAACTCAAACCCAGGGGCAATGATACCACCTTCGTAGCCTTTGTCGCTCACAACATCTAGAGTGATTGCAGTACCCAAATCAATAATTATAGCAGGGACGGAAAAGTATGTTTGAGCGGTGAGTGCATTTGCGATGCGATCGTGCCCCACTTCATCGGGCTTTGGATAATTTAAATCTAGCCCTTTGAGCGTTTGGTTTGTCAGTTGATAAATCGGTATTTCTAAATTTAAAAGTGTTCTTAATCGGTTATTTAGATCTGGGACAACTGAACAAAAAGATACCGCTGAGACAGCATGTTTTTCAATAAGTGTATGAAACTCTTTGATATAATGTAGGTCTTTTTTAAGACGCTTTGTCGGAAAAGAATTTGCATCGGTCACCTCCATCTTTTCGACAATGGCATAATTTAAATTGGTATTCCCTATATCAATGCAGAGTATTTTCATTGTTTTAAAGTGACATCTCCAGAATGGATAGTGTGTATTTTTCCATCATTTTTTTTGATTTGTAAAGCCCCGTATGAATTTATGCCAAGAGCCAGACCGGAAACTTTTTGCCCATTCTCTGTCAACGAAATAGGTTTATCTTTTAAATAGTCAAAAGCATCCCATGCCTTGCTCAAACTTTCATTATTATTAGATACAGTACATTTTTTGTAGGCACGCACGGTTGCCTGTATGATTTCAATGCTTAAGGCATTCATGTCATAGGATTGGTTTGTTTCCGCACGTAAACTAGTTGCGATGGATCTAATTTCTTCTGGAAAAGATTTTGTCGTACTATTGATATTCAGACCTAGCCCTAAGATGATTGTGTGCATGCGGTCGCTATCAATTCTAGCTTCAGTTAGAATCCCAGAAACCTTTTTTCCATTACAGTAAAGGTCGTTTGGCCATTTGATTTTCAAATCAAGTGTAGGAATCAAAGCCTTAATTGAACGGCATACTTCAATGCCTGCCCAAAGGGTGAAGCTCTGTAGCTTTTCTGGCTGTGTATTAGGCGAAAACATAATCGAACAGTAAAGATTTTGATTTGCTTGGCTATGCCACTTGCGTCCGAGTCGCCCTTTACCTGCTGTTTGTTTATTAGTAAATACAGCAAAAGGGGGCTTTGCTCCATTTGAAAAAAGACGCTCTGCTTCAAAATTTGTACTATCAATCGATGGATAAAAGAAGAGCTGAAAATCTTTGGTTAATTGTTTACCATAAGTGAACAAAAGTTGAGGGGTGAGTTTTTTTGGGAGTTTTTCCAAGCAGTAACCACGATTGGATATAGCATTAATTTTGAAGCCAGCGCTTTTTAGTTGATCAATTTTTGTATGAATAGTCGTCCTTGAAATTCCTATGGACTTGGCTAAGACACTTCCAGAAATATAATCATCGGTATTAATCAGGGTTTCCAAAATAGCTATCTCTGTTGAGTCTATCTCTATAGATTGGTTTTGAGTCTTTGGATTTTTCATCATTGCCAATCTAATCCAATATCAACCCATTGACTTTGATGTATCGGCGCACCTGTTGATATAAAATCAAGCCCTATGGCTTTTAACTCAGCTAAATGAGCCAATGTAATCCCTCCGCTGGCTTCTGTGTAAGCCTGCTTGTTAATGATTTGTATGGCCTCTTTAGTATCGTTTATAGAAAAATTATCAAGTAAGATGCAGTCTGGACGGGCGGATAAAACGGATTGAAGTTGCGTCAGTGAGTCAATTTCAATTTGTACTGGTAGCGACGGGAAGCGAGATCGCAGCTGCTCTATTTGTTCGGCTAGACTGTGATCTTTTTTTGATTCTAGAACGGCAAGATGGTTATCTTTTATCATGATACGATCATATAAACCATAACGATGGTTATAGGCTCCGCCACAAACAAAGGCATATTTTTCTAAGATTCGATAAAGCGGTGTGGTTTTTCGTGTGTCTAATAAACGGGTTTCTGAATCACCCAAACAATTACAATAGGTTTTTGTAGTCGTTGCGATACCGCTTAAATATTGAAGAAAATTCAATAAGATGCGCTCTGCTTGGAGTAAGCTTTTCGAAGAGCCTTCTATAATTCCAAATGATTGATCATCTGTAACGCTTTCACCATCTTGATGATTTGTGCTGAAGGTCAAAGATGGGTCGTAGTGTTTTAAAATTAAGGGAACCATGTTTAGCCCACATAGTGTGAATGTCTCACGGGCAATAAGGGACGCTTTCCCTTTGTCTGTATTTGAAATAATTTCTGATGTGACATCTAAAGGATGGCTGAGTGTTTTTTTTAATCCTAAACCAGACATATCCTCAGCCTTGGCTTGGGCAATTATTGAATCAATGTATTCTGTATCAATACTATCCCAAGAGATTCGTTGGCTAAGAGCATCTTTTGTGAATTGTGAAGGCATTATGATGATCGGTCGGAAAGCTTAGCGCATGCGCATAATTTCTTCCTTATAAATTTCAAGTACAGTATTTAGGTCTACTGATTTGGACTGACTGATGATTGTATAATCGTAATGTTTTTCTTGTTCCATTTCTGAACGAGCAACAATCAACCTACGTTCAATCTCTTCCTTAGAATCGGTACCTCGATTTTTTAGCCGTTCATTTAATTCTTCTAAAGAAGGTGGCATAATAAAAATGGTCACAATATGCCCTTTCAAATCTTTATCCGCTGATGCTTTTTCTTTAATAGTTTTTGCGCCTTGCACATCAATATTCAAAAGTAAATTTTGACCTGCTAATATCGGATTAATGATATCCAATTTTTGTGTCCCATAGTAATTATTATGAACAGTGGCATATTCATAAAATGCATCTTCTTTAATTTTTGTTTTAAAGTCGTCAGGAGTTAAAAAGTGATAATCAAGACCATCAATCTCACCTTGTCGAGGACTGCGAGTGGTAGAGGTGACAATTCTTTGTAGTGACTCTTTCTCTATAAGCCCATCGCAAATAGTTGTCTTTCCACTTCCTGCTGGACCTGAAATGATGAATAGTATCCCTTTGCCTGTAGCGTTATTTGACATTTTAGTAATTCAAAGCGACATAACTGAGCAATGCCCCATATATACAAAGCAGATAACCAAAAATTTGTACTCGCAATTGATTTTTATAAAACCAATCAATTGTATCACGTAGAAAATAAGGACTCGCGCCCAAGATAAAAGCGTAGAGGATGGCTACATAAACAAAGCTGACTAAAAATAAACGTGATGCGGGGTCTTGCATGTAAGCGGCATCCAATAAGGCATCGGCAATGAGTAAAGTTAATCCGGCTAGCGCACGAACGCCTAAAAAATCTGGTACAAAATAAAATGAGGTAACGGTGATAGTTAAAAAGATTGCCAATAAAAGTGTTTTATAATCACCAAAATCTGCGATGCCTAAATTATAAATTTTTAGAGAAAACCAAATCATTGCTGCGACCATTAAAATATATGTGGCAGATTTTGAGCGGGGAAAGGCTTTTAAAAAAGTGCGCGAACGATTGTAATTAAAGAGTAAAGATCCTCCGCAAAGAATTAAGAATAAGCCTGTAGCTAATGTTGCGTAAAAAAGTGACATAGATAATTTATAAAAGGGTTTTCCATAAAGGGTCGAACCAATTTATTCAACTAATCATAGGATATTATTGGTAAGCCTTAAGGACTCTGCTAATATTTTCTTCCACGGCTAAGATCAGATCCTTCCAATGTCCTAGTTTTGCTTCAGCTATATTTTTATAAATAGCACGTTCGCTTATCTCTAAAAGCTGGCTTATTTCTGTTTCTGAGTATCCTTGTAATATATAATTCAGTATTCTTAAGCGATTTTGGTTCCAGTTACGAGTTGAAGACCAAAGTAATTCCATACTTGGATTCATTAGACGTTCTAATGATTTTGAAAAACCATGCATAATTAAATAATTTCCAGATTTCGGGGCTTGAGAGAGCCCAAAGTTCGCATTTTCTATGGATTTCCCTTCAATCTCTGTGGCCATTATCGAATTAATAGGAGTGTGTATCTCGCCAATGCCAATGGAAAATTGAATGTCTAAAGGGTACAGATGTTCTCGTATTAAGAAGAGGTTTTGAAGCAAATGGTCACCTGAGGCAAAGATCCCTTGAAAATAACCGTCTTGATTTCTCGAATAAGGAGAGAGCAAATCTTTGGAAATCTTTGGATTACTCAGCATTTCGCTTAAATATCCAATTTCTGTGCTTGCCCCTCTACTTTTTGAGGAAGTTAAGGCTCGGAATAAGACAACTGGATAAAGTGGCGATGTTACCATAAGCTCATTGAACTAAAATAGTTCTATTTGTCAAGGTTAGCCCTGAGTAATTATTTTATAATTGTACTAATAAGGTTCAATTTACTTATATTGAAGATTATACTGATTGAACTAATTTAGTTCAATAACCCTTATTGGTAGCTAATTGACGCTCACATTCGGCTAAAGAGACGTTCTTACGTTGAGCATAATCACTCATTTGTTCTTTAGAAAGTGCTCCGACATGAAAGTAATTGGCTCTTTCGTGGGCAAAATAAAGTCCGCTAACTGTGGAAGCAGGATTGATAGCGAAGTTTTCGGTTAAAGTAGCTCCGGTATTTTTTTCACCATCGAGAAGTTGCCAGACAAGCTCAAGATGAGAATGGTCAGGACAAGCGGGATAGCCTAAAGCTGGGCGAATTCCAATATACTCTTCTTTAATTAAAGCATCTGTAGATAAATTTTCATTTACCTGATAGCCCCAATGTTGCTTTCGAACACATTCATGAGTATATTCTGTGAGAGCCTCAGCCATGCGGTCACCTAATGCTTTGACGAGGATTGAGGTATAGTCGTCTTTATCGTCTTCAAATTGTTTAGCAAACGTGTCTACATTTTCGATGCTACAAATAAAGGCACCACAAGCGTCGAGTCGATTGCTGTCTCGAGGAGCAATAAAATCAGCTAGACTATAATAAACTGGGTCGCTGACTTTTTTCTTTTGTTGTCTTAGAGCGGGGATAGTCCCGAGATGTTTTTTTCTCAAACGGTCTTCATAGAGCAGAATATTATCGTCTTCGGAATTTGCATAACAAAGACGTAAAGCAGATTTTGCGGTAAAGGCTTTTTCTTCAATAATGCGGTCTAATAACTGCAAGGCATCTTCATGAAGTTGCTTGGCTTGGCTTCCCCATTTTTTATGCTCTAAAATTTTTGGGTAAACGCCTTTGAGTTCCCAGGCCCAAAAGAAAGGAGACCAATCGATATACTTTGAAAGGGTGGCTAAATCGACATTGTCTTCGATAAGCAAGTCAGTAGTCTCAGGTAAAGTAATTGAAATGTCTGACCAATTGGTTTGGAAACGATGCTTTCGAGCCTCTTCTAAAGAAAGGAGTTCAGTCTTATCTTGATTTTGGAGAAAACGCTCTCGGCGGATGTCTTGATCTCGTTTGAGTTCTTCAATATAGGCAGGGGCTTTTTCTGGATTGAGCAATTGATTACAAACATCTGTCACCAGGGAAGCATCCCCGACTTGTACCACAGGCCCATTGTAATGCGGTGCGATTTTAATGGCTGTGTGGGCCTTACTGGTTGTGGCCCCGCCGATAAGTAAAGGTTGAGTAAAGCCCAAGCGTTTCATTTCACTTGCATTGTGAATCATTTCTTCAAGAGAGGGTGTGATTAGCCCAGAAAGTCCTATAATATCTGCATTCCAAGCTTTTGCTTCTTTCAGAATGGCATCACAAGAAACCATAACACCGAGGTCTTTTATTTGATAATTATTACAAGCAAGAACCACTGAAACAATATTTTTACCGATATCATGAACATCGCCTTTGACAGTTGCGATTAGGAATCGTCCCTGCGAACGGGCCTTTGGATTGGCTGCTTTTTCTTCTTCCATGAAAGGGGTCAGATAGGCGACAGCCTTTTTCATGACACGGGCACTTTTTACCACTTGTGGCAAAAACATTTTTCCTTGGCCAAAGAGGTCTCCGACAACTTTCATCCCATCCATAAGAGGACCTTCAATGACTTCAAG
>NTJV01000004.1 GCA_002457235.1 Puniceicoccaceae bacterium MED-G32 | reverse complement strand
TTATTTATATTCACAAAAAACCGAAACGCCATTTTAATGGAATTAGGAGCAATCTTAAGGGATTAATTCTTAATGTTCGAACATAGAGCAATAGAGCAGTTAAGAATCCATCTCTTTCTCTAGAATCTTTAAAAATCGATCATTTTGGGTTTCAGTACCAATAGTAATACGAATATATTCAGGTAAACCATAACTGTCTAATGGACGAATGATAATACCCTTAGCTTGAAGCTTTTTGAAAAGTTTTTGACCCTGACCTACTTGGGCAAAGACAAAATTAGCAGAACCTCCATAAACCTTTAACCCTAGACGATTTAAGCCTTCAACTAACTGCTTTCGCCCTAAATCATTTGCCTTTTTACAATGATTTAAAAAATCAGAATCGCTTAATGCGCTTATAGCTGCTACTTGAGATAAACTATTAACATTAAATGGTTGTCTAACACGATTCAACAAGGCGATTAAATCAGAATCACCATATCCATAGCCAATTCGTAAGCCACCAAGTCCATAAATTTTAGAAAAAGTGCGAAAACAAATAATATTTTTACCCTCAAGGATGTAAGGCACAAGGTTTGGCAACTCTTCAAGATATTCAGCATAAGCCTCATCAAAGCAAAGGATTACATGTTCTGGCATGGACTCAATAAATTCAATAATTTCGGATGGGTGATTGGCCATGCCCGTTGGATTATTTGGACTAGCCACAAAAACTAATCTAGTATTGGGAGTGATCGCTTTAAGCATGGCTCTCAAGTCATGTTTAAAATCATCCATTGGAACATCGATTACATTAGCTCCAAATAAACGTGCCACTAAACGATAAACAATAAAAGAATAAGAGCCAACAACAACGTCCAACCCCGGTTTCAAAAAGACATGCCCGAGTAGCTCTATAATTTCATTCGACCCATTACCAACAATGATATTTTCAGAATTTAAAGAAAACTGATTTGCGATTACCTCTTTTAATTCAGTGCAACTTCCGTCCGGATACAAATGAACGGAATCAAGAGCATTAGACAAAGAGCGAAGAGCATTTGGTGATGGACCAAAAGGATTTTCATTCGAAGCTAATTTATCGATAGAATCTATTTTTAAACCATATTCCTTAGCGACAGCATTTAACGGTTTGCCAGGAATGTACATCGGCTGATCAAAAACTCCTGGATTTGCTAGGTCAGTGTAATTCATAATGGAATATATTTGAAATAAGCTTAGATAATTGCAATTCTAGATATCTTAAAATGAAAACTCTCCTCATCGGCATATCTAGCCCCATCGGGCAGTCTTTTTTAAAAGCATCATCAATTAGAGGTCTCGAGGTAGTTGCCGTATTAGACCCTAAAAGAGATTCAAGCTTAAGGCATGCTCAATCAGGGAAAATATTAGAATGCGAACTAACTAATCAACAAAAACTCCAAGAACTTCTCTTTCAAGAATGGCCTGAAGTATTGATTAATTGTGCAGAAGAAACAATTGATGAAGAGATTATGGCTCGCTCTAACACTCATTTACCTAAATTTTTATCTCAATTAACCCACCACCTTGGCACACGATTCATCCATATTTCATCGAATGCTATTTTTGATGGCACAAAATCTGATTTGTATCGCTCTACCGATACGCCAAACCCTCAAACTTTTTATGGACAAACAAAGTTATTGGGCGAAAAAGAAATACTCAAAAATAGTAGTTCAAATCCCTTAATACTAAGAATTCCTGAGCTATTATTTTCTGGCTTCAATTCTGAGCAAAAACCCTTTAATCAAAGAATTTCTCACTCCGTTCAATCCAAACAAATTATTGAATTAACCAACACAATAAAATTCCAACCAACAAGCGCGACAAATATTGCTGATGTAATCTTAGAGCTATGTGAACGAAAAGATCTTCATGGAATTTTTCACTGGGGTGGAAGTGAAACAATTAATGAATATGACCTAGCTACACTCATCCTAAGAAGAGCAAATATTGAAAATCCTGAGGAATTTTTAAAACTGAATAATAATTCACCCAAAAGAAATTTTTGCATGGAATTAAACCCGCTTAAAAGTAAGCTAAAGACTAAAGCTTTAAACTTAAAAGACATCTTTGAAGAATTAGAGTATAAAGAACCTATAAAATTCAACTAATTGATTAAATACTCATGCCATCCAAAGACAAAGAATTTGTTCACCTTCATGTACATACAGACCATAGTTTGCTAGATGGTTGTGCAAAAATAGACCGACTTTGTGAGCGCGCCGAAGAGTTAGGTATGAAGGCTCTATCGATAACTGACCATGGAGTACTTTATGGATTAACTTCTTTTTTCAAAAAAGCTAAAAGTCATGGCATTAAACCATTATTAGGATGTGAGATTTATTTAGTCTACGAAAGCCAATTGGGAAAAGACAATGAAGCAAGATCTACACAAAAAGCTTACCACATGGGTCTCTTGGCTAAAAGCTTCAAGGGCTATCAGAATTTGTGTAAAATCATTTCAAAGGCACATACAGAAGGCTTCTATAAAAGACCGCGTACTGATCTTGATACTTTGTCTAAATATAGTGAAGATTTGATCGGATTTTCTGGATGTTTAGCTGCAGTTATTCCAAGGTTATTATCAGAAAATAATTATGAGTCTGCGCGAGAGGCTACGGCAAAATTTATTGATATCTTTGGCAAAGAAAACTTCGTTATAGAGCTCATGGATCACGGCTTAAGTGATCAGAAGAAAATCATTCCAGACCTCATTCGATTAGCTTCAGAATTTGGCTTAAAAATTGTAGCCACCAATGACGTACACTACGTGAATGAAACAGATTGGATGCCACACGACTCTTTACTGTGTATTCAAACAGGGGCTAAATTAAATGATGAAAAACGCATGCGTTATGATGCACAGCAGTTTTTCCTAAAATCCAGAGAAGAGATGGAATTAATTTTTAAAGAATGCCCTGAATCAATCACTAATACCTCAGCAGTCGCTGAAATGTGTGATGTCGAGCTTCCTTTTGGAGAAAATCACTACCCCGTTTTCGAAGCCCCTAAAACTCTCGATTATAAAAAGGATGATCTTAATTTTGATCGTATTACAGATATTTATGTTGAGAAAAAAAATGAAGTATTAAAACGTGATGAAAAAGCCCCTATCACCCTATCGTCTTCAGAGAAATCCAAATTAAAAAATAACGGACTTTATCTTTTTGATTTATGTAAAAAAGGTTTAGCGGAACGCTATAAGATCGACTACGATGCGACTCAAAAGAACCCTGATAAGTTTGATAAAAAAGCTCACAATATCTGCAAACAATTAGACTATGAATTAGCTATTATTTCTGGCACTGGATTTGTTGATTACTTTTTAATTGTTTGGGACTTTATTCGCTGGGCCAGGGAAAAAAGTATCCCAGTAGGTCCCGGTAGAGGTTCAGGTGCAGGCTGTCTAGTATCTTATATTTTAAAAATCACTGATATTGATCCATTGAAGTTTGGCTTACTTTTTGAGCGTATGCTCAACTTAGAGCGGATATCTCCACCTGATTTTGACGTTGATTTCTGTATGCGACGCAGAGACGAGGTAGTGGAATATGTTCGTGAAAAATATGGTGAAGAGCGAGTCGCAAACATTATAACTTTTGGTACGTTTGGTGCTAAAATGATCGTTCGAGATTTGGCACGAGTAAACAACATTGAATATTCTGTTGCTGATAAGATTGCAAAAATGATTCCCGATGAACTTAACATTACTTTAAGTGATTCAGTTAAAAAATCTCAAGAACTAGCCAAAGAAATTAAGAGCAACCCAGTTGCTAAAAAAATCATTGAAGAAGGCAAGGTGATCGAAGGTATGATTCGAAATACTGGAAAACATGCCTGTGGTATTATTATCGCTGACCAGGATATCACCGATCTCATTCCAGTAACTATGCAGGAAGGGGCTTTAACAACACAATATCCTAAAGGCCCTTCTGAGGATTTAGGCCTCTTGAAAATGGATTTTCTTGGTCTGAAAACACTTACTATAATTAGTGATACAGAAGCTTATATCTCAAAGACTAATCAAACTTCAGAATTTGATGTCGAAAAAATTTCTTTAGAAGATGAGTCTACTTTTAATCTACTAAATAGCGGAAAAACAACAGGTGTTTTCCAACTAGAATCTTCTGGTATGCAAAAACTATGTCGCCAAATAGGACTTAGTTCATTTGAAGAAATCATTGCCCTAATTGCATTGTATAGACCTGGCCCGATGCAATTTATCCCCCAATTCATCAAAGGAAAAAAAGATCCTGAATCGATTGATATTCCACATCCACTTTTAGAAGAACTTGTGCAAGAAACTTACGGAGTACTTGTATATCAAGAACAAGTGATGAAAGCCGCACAAATTATTGCTGGCTATACTTTAGGTGGTGCAGACGTTCTCAGGCGTGCCATGGGTAAAAAGATCAAATCTGTAATGGATCAGCAAAAACAAGTCTTTATCGATGGCGCTAAAACAACAAATGATATAGACGCCAAAACTGCGACTTCTATTTTTCAACTTTTAGAAAAGTTTGCAGAATACGGCTTTAACAAATCCCACTCAGCAGCTTATGCTATGCTTAGTTATCGAACAGCTTATTTAAAAGCAAATTTCCCAATTGAGTTCATGGCAGCTATTTTAACATCTGAGCAAGGAAATGCCTCAAAAATTGCACACATTTTAGAAGAATGTCATTCGATGAAAATTGCTGTACTCAGCCCGGACATCAATCAATCAGGCATTAATTTCACTCCCATCATTAAAAAAGATGAAGAATCCATTCGCTTTGGATTATCTGCCATTAAAAGTGTTGGCGAGAGTGCAGCTATAATCATTATAGATGAGCGAGAAAAGAATGGTCCTTATTTAAATTTTTACGAATTCATCTATCGTTTAAACGACACAAAAATTAATAAACGAGTTTTTGAAGCATTAATTAAAACTGGCGCCTTTGATTCATTTAATATTGATCGAAATCAACTCTTACATTTTTTACCTGCTTCTATTGCCGATGCGCAATCACAGAAAAACAATGAAAGTGATGGGCAGATAGATCTTTTTGGAGGAGATACATCCAGTGGTTTGGAATATGGGAAATCAACATCGGAGCCAAATGCTAACATTCCAGCTATGACCAAAATCGATAAATTGAATTACGAAAAAGAACTTTTAGGAATTTATCTTTCAGGGCATCCATTAGAAACATTTAAAGGGCTCATTCATTCATTAGACTCATTCCATAAGGAAGCCGAATTAGAATCAATCACAGATCGGAAAGCCTTCCGGATTGCAGGAATTATTGATGGAATCAACACCTTATATACTCGAAAAAATAACAAAAAAATGGCGACTTTTAGCTTAAATAAAAGAGCTGTGAACTATAAAATGATTGTATTTTCAGATACCTATCAAAAATACCAAGAATTCCTTGAAGAAGGAAGAGCTGTTATTGTTGAAGGCATCATACAAAAGAAGGACGACGAGACTCAATTCTACGTCTATGAATTACACGACCTTAATAATACTATTTCAAATTTTGTAACGAAAGTTAACTTCATTCTTCACCCAAATGAGCAAGCAGCTGGCTTTATTGAAAAATTAAGAGTGCTTGCAGATGAAGCACATGGAAATACTAAGATTGGCATTCAATTCTTGGTAGATAATCATATTGTTGAAACTCAAACTGCAAATTCATTGTCCTTTGCTTTGTCCGAAAACCGTTATAACAAAATTAAAAATGACCCAGTATTAGCAGGAATTAATGCAGAAAGCATACAATTGCGGGATTTTAGCAGACCTTCTTGGAAAAAATAGTATTCTGTAATCATTTTGATGTTACCGGATTTGTAAAAAAGAACAAAGTCAATTATTCAAATATAAACGATCCAATATAAACGAATTCTATTTTGACACTTAAGATAAACAGACAGACAATTTTCAATCGATGCTTAAAGGCTTTGTGCCCAAATTGTGGGCGATCTAAAATTGGTCACTCCTGGATCATAATACATGAAAAGTGCCCAGAATGCAATATGCCTATCAAACGGGGCAATGGCTTTTATATTGGTCCTATCTGCCTAAATTATGGAGTCATTGCGTTTGGAATTATAAGCCCACTTCTTATTTTAGGATTTTCTAATATGATACCAATTGCATGGACACTTTCTTTAAGCATTATTTTCTCGATTTCACTTCCAATCCTTTTTTACCCAATATCATGGAGCTTATGGCTTATGATTTATTACTCGTGCCTTCCAAAAGAACTTCATGGAAATCGTCCTGAAAATTCAGACCACTTATTATTTGATGAAGATGAGCGACTATAAAAGCCTAAAAAGAGTTATTGGCTAACCTCTTGTTCTCTTTGCTGAAAATAAGTAGAGCGAAGTGCCGTATATGGGTCGATTGAAGCCTTTTTAAGTCCTTTATACCTCGGCAGCATTTCCTCATTAAGAGATAAGATTTCTGCAGTATTCAACAGAGCAATCCATTGAGTATCAACGGTATCCCAATTGTCTGAACTTACATCAATTGGATTTATCTCTCGACCAACAATTCTTGTAGATAAATCTCTTAATGTCGAAGGACCTAAAATTGGCACCATGATAAAGGGACCTGCTGGTACTCCCCAAACGGCTAAAACTTGTCCGAGATCTTCATTGGGAATCTCATTGAGAAAGTCGTATTTGTCTGAAGGTGTATGAATTCCAAAAATGCCAATGGTTGAATTGATGCCAAATTTCAATGACTCATAATAGGCTTCTTTGACTTTGACTTGCAGTACATTGCTTAAAAAACGGACTGGATATTTTAAATTAGTAAAAAAGTTGTTTAACGAATTACGCACGCTCTCAGGCGTATAATTGACATAAACATTTGTAACAGGATCAAAAAAATGAAGATAAATAAAATCATTAAAATGATACACTGAACGATTGATTGGCTCTAACAGATCACTTTTTGTCTCTGTATCATCTGACCAATTCTCTTCTTCGCTGAATCCATAATCTAAGTTGGAATCGTCAGCAAAAAGACAGGAACAAAATAATAAAGTCGTGAATAAAAGAACCTTATTATATAGGAAGCGATTTACCAAGATTTTCATTCGTCAGTAGGGTTTCTAATTTCTCAATTAAAGCCTCGCTAGTGTTGTTATCAAAAAAGGCATCAAATTGGTTTCTGTAAGTTAGAACGATGCTGATATTTTCAACTACAATGTCAAATATTTCCCATTGATCGGAAACTAAACCTACTCGATATGTTAAAGCTAATGGTTTATCAGATAAATAAACAAAAGTAGGCACCTCAGCACGCTTTTTAGACAAATAACGGGTCTTAGAATATTTTATTTCTGGTTTCATTTTTCCGTGCATTCCATCAATATAGGCACGAAGAACTAAGCGCTTAATTAATTCTACAACTTTATTTTGATGTGCAGAATCGATCTTATTCCAATTTCTACCAAGGGTTCGGCGAATGATAATATTTAAGTTATAATTTTTACTTAAATAAGCTAGTATTTCCTTATCAATATCTTGTGACTCAGAATACAATATCTCTAAAACACACTCAGATGTTTCTTTTATTTTAATTGATGGATCATTTGTAGCCCACAAATGATTAGCTAAGAAGAAGGCTAATACCCAAAAAAATAATCTAAAGATCTTCATTGATGATTTTATTCAATTGACTGTCTAGAACCCTCTAAATCGCCAAAGCCAAATTTACTGATTAAAGATTCTAAATCTATTGCTGATTGAGTATCAAAAATAAGATCTCCTGGCTCTAGTTGTATTCCTGAACCGCCTGGAAATAATTCTATAAAACGATCCCCAATAAGACCTGAAGTCTTAACAGCAGCAATGGTATCATCATCCAATTTCAAATGCTCGGGAAGTTTCAAAGTAACAATTGCTTGAAAATTATCATTCAGCTGAATGTTTTGCACTGAACCAACTCGAACACCAGCGATTTCCACTCTGCCATTTTCACTCACTCCACTTAGATTATTAAAAACAGCTACTAACTCATAGGTTTTTTGACCAATAAATTCACTTTTCCCTATTCTAAAAGCCAAAAAGAATACTCCAATCAATCCTGATAAAACAAAAAGGCCTACGATGATTTCAATTTTTTTCATATTATTATTTAAATTATAAATTACGTGAACTAATACGACCAGTTTTCAAATATTCCCTTATAGGGATTTCTGAAATAAGATCAATGTTTTCTGGTTTTCCAAAGAATTGAATCTTTCCTTCATCTAACCAAGCAACTGAATCAACGATCTTATAAACATCTGGAATATCATGGCTGACTAATAAGGCAGAAAAACCGAATAAATTTCTATATTTCTCAATCATGTCAAAAACAGTAAATTTTCTTTCAGGGTCTAGTCCTGTAGTCGGCTCATCAAATAATACGACTTTAGGTTCAGTGACAAGCGCCCGAGCAAAAGCAATTCGCTTATTCATTCCACCAGAAAGCTCTCCTGGATATCGATTGCTTGAAGACGCTAAGTCAAGTTGCTCTAATAAATGATTCACTTTTTCTTTAACTTTTTCTTTAGGTAAAGGATTATTTCCCTCAATTAAAGGCAATGCGACATTTTCAAAAGCCGTCATAGAATCAAATAAGGCATTATTTTGAAACATATAACTAAAGCCTATATCGTTAAAGCTAATTGGAATAGCTTCGCCACTCTCTAATATTTTAGTACATTCAATCGTTCCTGAGTTTTTTTCCAGAATTCCTGCAATCAGTTTCAACAAGACTGATTTTCCCGTGCCACTTTTTCCTATAACCGCAGTAATTGTTTCTGCCGTAATCTGAAGATCCACTCCGTCCAAAACCACGTTAGTACCAAAATGTTTACTCAATCCTTTTATGTTAATTTGAAAGTTCATTTTAGAGTAAGAAAGAAGTAATTAAGTAATCAAAAACTAACACCAAAACACTTGATTTAACAACCGCTTTTGTCGCTGCTTGTGTCACACCTTGTATCCCTTTATAAGAAGAATTTAAATGTGCGTAATAGCCCTCATAGGTACAAATTCCTATCGTAAAAATTCCAAAACAGACAGACTTAATAAAGCCTCCATATACGTCAATAAACTGAACACTGTAAAACACCTTTTTCCAATAAATATCCCCATCCAGTCCCATCAAGACACAGCCAGAAAAATAACCGCCCAATAAACCAATCAAATCAAAAAATGCAGTCAAAATAGGAAAGCTGATTAATCCAGCATAGAGTCGAGGTCCTGACAAAAACCCGATAGAATGAATACCCATGGTCTCTAACGCATCTACTTGCTCACCATTCCTTTGGATGCCAATTTCAGAACATAAAGCAGAGCCCGATTGGCCAACGATCATCAATGCGGTTAACACAGGGCCTAGTTCACGAATCAAAGACAATGATACTGCTGTTCCTAAGGCGGCATCTGCACCAAACTTAATTAACGTATAATACATTTGAAGTCCCATTACCATACCTGTAAAGAGCCCGATAATTAAGACAATGAAGACACAACGACATCCTATTTCTAAAGTGCTTTGGATGATTTTTTTTAAGCGGTTTTTACAAACCCAAAATGCAATTAGTGACTTATTAATAAATAATAAGATAGCACCTAGCTCACGAACGAAATTGGCAAGTATTATGAGCAAGCTTTTCATTTATTCAGCAAAATACATTTCATCCAAATCCTAATTATGGAAATGGTGCGGGTAGACGGAATCGAACCGACGACACCTGTGTGGAAGACAGGAGTTTTACCTCTAAACTATACCCGCTAGAGACTTATTAAATCGCATTCAAAAGAGATTCGGTCAAGCAAGGAATTTTAAGAAAGCTTTGAATCTCCTGAAAATCCTAAAAAATCCTGTAATATAATACAGGCAGCACTTGAATCAATCGCTCCACTCTTAGGGTCGATTTTCTTTTTATGACCCTTGTAATCCTGTTCAACCAAGTGGCTTGTAAGACGCTCATCCACACGAGTTATCGGCAAATGAAATCGATTTTCTAGTTTCTTAATAAAGACATCTACTTCTTTAGCCTTAAATCCAATAGTACCATCCATATTTAAAGGATAGCCGATAGCTATTGCATCAACTTTTCTTTCTTTTATTTGGTTTTCAATATAAGCCAATCGCTCTTTGAGTTTCTTCTGTATTGCTGGCTCAATCGGCACCGCAACAGCCAATGAATCAGCAAAGGCTAATCCAATTCTCTTTTCTCCCCAATCTATTCCTAAGACATTCAAACAAAATTGGCTAAATTATCATCGGCTGAAATTTTCTTAACTAAGTTTTTCACCGCTTGTGATTCTTCTTTTTTACAGATCAAAGTAGCATCTTTCGTATGTACGACAATTAAACCTTCTACACCTAACAGGGTAACTAGATGATCTTTTTCTCGATTATAGGCAATATTACCTTGTGCTTCTAGACCTTTAATTTGTCCCTGAAAACAATTTCCTTCTTTGTCTGAATCATTATGACGTTCAATAGCAGACCATTCACCAACATCGTCCCAGTCGAAAGTCGATTCAATCATAGCAACATTATTTGCTTTTTCAATAACCGCATAATCGACTGAAATCTTTTCAATCGTTGGGTATTCACGAGCTAAAATATCACCTAATGGTTCGCCACCATCTAATGCTTGATTCACGGAAAGTAATGACTTCCATAAACCTGCACAATTTTTTTCAAATTCAGCACGTATAGAATCAACTGACCAAATAAACATTCCTGCGTTCCAATAAAAATCTCCAGAAGCTAAATACTCCTTGGCTTTCTCCAAATTAGGTTTTTCCACAAATCGACTCACATGGAATGATTGAAGTCCTGCATACTCTCCTTTCGCTTCTGACTTTTTGATGTAGCCATAACCTGTAGCTGGTGAAGTTGGTTTAATCCCTATTGTAACAAGGACAGGTTCTGCTTCAGCCAAAACAAATGCTGATTCCAAAACTGAACAAAAATTATTCGCATCATGGATTACCGCATCTGCAGGCAACATAGCAAATACGGCATTCGGATTTTCTCTTGATACAAGTGTAGTTGCTAAGGCAACAGCTGGTGCAGTATCTCTACCGATCGGCTCACCAATGACTTTCTCAGGATCTAAATCAGGGCAAATATCAATAATCACTGAACGATGTTGTTCTCCTGCAATCACAAAAATGTTATGAGGATCAATCATGCCTTTCAGCCGATTGATAGTTTGAGTAAGCATTGGTTGATCACCAACAATTGGCAAAAATTGCTTAGGTAAAGCTTTACGACTTTCTGGCCAAAATCGTTCACCATTACCTCCTGCCATTATAACAACAAATCGATTATTCATGCATCAAATTTGATTAGGGTTTTAAACTTAGACAAGGGAGAAAACTTCAAAGAATCATCCTTTAAGAGCATTTGTTTCAAGAAGTACCTTCATTTTATCTTTCAAAGCGAATTCTATATTTTTTGGATTATCAAGGTTTTGGGCGATACAATTGACAATTGCGCTTCCTACAACAACACCATCAGCCACTTGTGCAATGGTACGAACATGATCTGAATTAGATACGCCAAATCCAACAACAACCGGCAAGTTTGTATAGCGCTTTATTAAATCTACACGAGATTGTATCCCCTGTGATAAATTTGTTTGCTCACCAGTCACTCCTTCACGTGATACATAATAAATAAAACCCGTAGTCGCTTCACAGATTTTCACTAAACGCTCTTCAGGTGTTGTCGGTGCCACAATAAATACTGTCTCTATTTCTTCCGCCTCACAGGCATCCAAGTGCACTTGTGATTCTTCTGGCGGTAAATCTAAGGTCAATAACGCATCCACTCCTGCCTTTTTTGCTCGCTTGGCATAAGTTTCACTTCCCATAGAAAAAACTAGATTATAATAAGTATAAAATACGATTGGAATGGAACTGAAACTTCGAATGGCTTCCACTAGCTTAAAAACTTTTTCACTTGTCATACCTGATTCTAGAGCTCGCTGAGCAGCAAGCTGGTTGGTCAAACCATCTGCTAAGGGATCAGAAAAAGGAACGCCTAATTCTAGTATATCAATTCCTGAATCAATTAAACTTCGACAAGCTTCGATTGAACTCTCATAATTAGGATCACCTGCACATAGATAGGCAACGAAACAAGCACGCTCTTCTTTTTTACACTGAGCAAAAATATTTTGGATTCTAGAATTCACGATTATGATTCATTTTTTTAATCCATCTGTTTGCAACAAAAAACTGCATACAGACGCAATCAGCGTTGAACAAAGCTTTTTTCAATCAATGGAAGCATCTCTCCTTTTCGGAATAATGAAACCTGACCCGTGCTACTTGAAACGACTACACATAAGCAATCGACTACACTAGTTATTGCAGCTGCAGCGGCATGACGACTCCCATAACCACTAGGCAAACGATGGTTGTAATCTGGAGCATGAATCAATGAGCCTGCAGACAGTAAAACCCCATCTCCTCGTATAACAAAAGCCCCATCAATAGTGGATAATTCCTTAACCGTTTCATCCATAAATGGATTCAATATATTCCGATCTTCTTCATCGTATCCGTGAAACGGATTTAGGATTAAAGGCTTTGTATATTGGTTAATCTTATCGGCACTTCCAATTGTAAATAAGCAACCGACTGAATGTCCTTCTCGGCCTTCCATTGCCAGTTCTGTAGCAATACCAAGCACACGCTCAACAACCTCGGGTAAAACATTCGAAGGCAATACATCTGAACGATCAATTAATAAGGATCTAAATTCACGATCAATATCAACTACAACCACACTATCGAATTGATTACTTTGGGGAATACCACCTACGCAACACAAGCGATCTGTACTTTTGAAAACTCCTCGCGCCAAGCCAATTAACACCGCACTTCTTAATTGAGACAAACGCTGTTGGCTATAAGCACGCACAGGCAGTACTGCATCAATTTTATCTTTGAGTTTAATCGCCTCAGAACTTCCGTGAGCAATGAGTACGGTCTTAAATCCACTAAAAAAATTACCAATCTCAATTCCGCCACCAAAGGTATCACCAAAAACTACAACTGAGGAACAATTAGAACCTTTCGCAATTTTTGCCGCTTCCTTAAGCATTAAGAAATTAAAACGATTATGTCCCTTAATCGTTGTTCTTCCCTGCCCTCCAAAGACAGACTTCAACTCTCGCTTAAATTCAACTAAAGACTGTGCACTAGCTAATCGAGCCATTTGAGCATTATCTTGAAATACTCTTGCCAGTGCCGCCAAACCATACAGGTAACTCCGCGCATTTTCTGCTGCTAATAATAAAAATAGATAACGAATCTCAGGATAATCTCTTTGTCCTTTAAATTCCAAACCTTTCGGACAACGACCTACTGCTATCATATAAGGGCGTTTCATTTTGACACGGGCATGCGGTAAACAAACTCCATTCCCTAAATAAGTTGTCATTTGAGTTTCTCGATCTAACAACTCTTCCATCAAATCTGATTTTTTTATGCGAGTCGCTTTAGGTAATTCACAAACATCTAGCAACTCCTCTAAAGCACCTTTGAAATCATGACTCTCAATATCAATGACCCTATTTTGTGCTATATAACGATCGATTCGCATTATCTTATAAAAATTTTTATCTGCTTACTGTCAACGAGTTAGTCTGATTATCTAAAGATAAAAAACCCTACTTTAAAAAAGAATTATTCATTGCAGTTAAATCGAATTTTCAAATACTACATCTATATTCTCGCTAACAATCAATTCATGCAAAAACAGAATACTATATTAATTTATTCAGGGGGCATGGACTCAACCGTCTTACTCTACAAATTATTGAACGATAATTACACGGTTCGCTGTCTATCTATCGACTATGGTCAGAAACATAAGAGAGAACTCAATTATGCAAAAAGTCTATGTGAACAAGTATCTGTTGAACACAAAATCATAGACCTAACTTCCGTGACTGAACTATTGTCTAACAGCAGTCTAATCAACCCTGAGCAAGCTATTCCCCAAGGACATTATGAGAAAGAATCGATGAAAGCGACTGTTGTTCCTAATAGAAATATGATTCTCCTTTCCTTAGCAACAGCTTGGGCAATTAATTGCAAAGCGAGCTCAGTCAGCTATGCAGCCCATGCGGGAGACCATACTATTTATCCGGACTGCCGTGAATCCTTTGCAAATGGCATGAACGAGGTAATGCAATTATGCGACTGGCATTCAGTGAAGCTTAATCGTCCCTTTGTTGATATGACAAAGGCGGGGATTTGTAAATTAGGAGCACAACTCCAAGTGCCTTATGAAAAGACTTGGTCTTGCTATCAAGGTAATGAGCTACATTGCGGTCGCTGTGGTACTTGCGTAGAAAGAAGAGAAGCCTTTTACTTAGCGGGTGTTGAAGACCCAACAGAATACGAAGCTCAAGCACCAACTATAGAACAAATGCTTGAAACCAATTGGAAATTGAATGAGGAATACTAAACATGCTTACCTGCTCAAAAACTTATAAAGATATACCTTTTGCTCATAGACAACCTTTACACAAAGGTCATTGCTCAAAAATTCATGGTCATAATTGGACAATCGTCATTGAATTTGAAGCGACTGAATTAGATGCCAATGGATTCGTTGTTGATTTTGGAAATTTGAAATACCTCAAAGCATTTATCGATGAACATCTAGATCATGCATGTCTTTTTTCTAAAAAAGATAGTCAGGTACAATCCTTATCCCAAAGTGAATTTAAGGATTTATTCAAAATATTATGGGTGGACAATGCCTCTTGCGAAGGAATTGCTCTGTTTCTATACGAGACATTTTCACAATTAATTGAAGCTCATGAAAAAGGCAGAGTCTCCATTCGTAGTCTTAAACTTTATGAAGACGAGAAAAATTTTGTTAGCTACATTCCAAAAAACAAGTAACCTTCGTAAAAGAGATTAAGCACCCTAAAAAGTATGACTAAAAATGGTAAGCTTCCTATTTATGAACAGTTTTTTACCTGGCAAGGTGAAGGCATTCATCAGGGGCGTTCTGCCTATTTTATTCGCACATTTGGATGTCCGGTTCATTGCCCATGGTGTGATAGTGCAGGCACTTGGCATCCTGATTTCATTCCAAAGACTATTGAAAAAATTTACCCAAAAGATTTGATAGAAAATGCTCAAAAAAATAATGCGAGTATTGTGGTAGTTACCGGAGGTGAACCAACCATTCATAATTTAAATGAACTTTGTGCACTTTGCTCAGAAGCAAATTTACCCGTACACTTAGAAACATCTGGTGCGTTTGAAATCAAAGGGACGTTCGATTGGATTACCCTTTCCCCTAAAGAATGGAAATTACCGCTGCAAAAAAATATTCAATCTGCTAATGAAATTAAGCTTATTGTTGATACTACATCCGCCATTCAGCAATGGTTAGAACGTTTCCCTGATATTACAAATGTTGAAACTGTTTGGCTTCATCCAGAATGGTCAAAAAGAAATGATGCAAATATCTTAGACACCATAACCGAATGGATCAAAGATCACGGTGACCCATTTCGGGCAGGCTATCAAATTCACAAACTCTTTTCAGCCGATCAAAAAGATGGCCATTCTAAACCCAATGTTCCTTTAGGTGGTGATAGAAACCTAGGCTTTTAAATAACCATTTCTAATTATGACTTTGGAAGAACGATTGAAAAAATATTTGAATTCAGATCCAAAAATTGATCCCTCAGTCTATATTGCTAAAGGAGCAACTGTGATTGGAGCAGTCAATTTAAAGAGAAACGTCAGCATTTGGCATAGTGCAGTTTTACGTGGTGACATAAATACCATAAGTATTGATGAAGGATCAAACATTCAAGATGGCTCTGTCGTTCACCTGGCAGACGACTTTGGTGTCTCTATCGGAAAATTTGTCACCGTAGGACACTCAGCCGTTATTCATGCATGTACTATCGATGACGAATGCCTTGTAGGTATGAATGCAACTATCCTTGATGGAGCTACTATTGGCAAACAGTCCATTATTGGGGCGAATGCCCTTGTCACTAAAGGAAGCCAAATTCCTGAAGGTTCTCTTGTATTAGGCTCTCCCGCAAAAATCGTACGAACATTGAGTGAAAAAGAGCGCCTATCACTTAAACCCTGGGCTGAAAAATATATCATAACCGCACGATTTCATAAGTCCAAATTTTCTACAAAAAATTAGCTCAAAGTTTGCAATAATCTAAATTACTATTGCAATCTATGCTATTGAGACTAATTCTCAAACCAATCATGCAACTGAATCAAATCAAAGACAAAGGACATTATAAAGTACTCAAAATGGATGAGTCACAGCGTTGCATAAGTCGTTTAATGGATATGGGATTACTCCCTGGAGAATTAATCCGTATTCGCCATGAAGCTCCTCTTGGAGATCCGATATCGATCGAATTTAAAGATTGTCATGTATCTATTCGCTTAAAAGATGCCGCCTTCTTGGAAGTTGATATCATTAATGAATCGACCCAATAAAATAATGATGGATCAGCGTTTATCAACAATTGCTCTAATTGGAAATCCCAATACGGGTAAAACGTCCCTCTTCAATGCCTTGACTGGTCAAAAACAACGAGTGGGCAATTATCCAGGTGTCACTGTTGAGAAAAAATCCGGACTTTGGAAACTGAGTAAAACAGAATCCCTAACTGTTATTGATCTTCCTGGCACTTACAGTTTAAGTGCTCAAACCATAGATGAGCGTATTACCGTTGATGTTCTTTCAGGGAATATACCTGATCTCAGTCCTAGTTTAATGATAATAGTCATCGATGCAGAAAATCTGCAAAGAAATCTTTTTTTAGCTTCTCAAGCATCTGAATTAGGAGTGCCTATTGTCATTGCACTGAATTGCTGGGATATCGCGGAAAGAAAAGGCATACAGATTGATTCTAAGTTACTGGAAAAACGCCTAGGTGTACCAGTTGTACCCACAGTTGCTAATCAAGCAAAAGGGATTGATAAGCTTGCCTTAGCGGTCAAAACAGCACTAAGCAATAAAGCAATTATGGTTCGCCCGAAATGGCCTGAACCCGTACAAGAAGCGGTAGATACACTAAAAGCGGATTTAAGTGCTATCGATCAAACATCACAATCTCTATCAAATGGTGAAATACAAAGATTGATATTTGATGCTTCAAGTGCGGTAGCAGATAGGCTAAAAGGCGAAAAAACACAAATTTTAGAAGCTATAGAAAAGGCAAAAGAGACCGTTCATAAAGGTGGCTTCCATCCAAATGCTGTAGAATCAATTATTCGATTTCGATTTTTAAAACCCATACTTGCGGATATCATCGCCCGTCAAGCAACACTTAAAAAATCTATACATTCAGAAAGTATAGACCAACTGCTTTTACATCGGTTCTGGGGCTTAGTCATTTTTGTTGGAATGATGTATTTCGTTTTTCAATCTGTGTATTCTTGGTCTGGTCCGTTTATGCAATTAATTGAAGGGGGTATTGCTCATGTCCAATCCCTTGCCTCCTCTGCTTTAGAAAGCACCCCAATGCTTCAAAGCTTAATTGTAGATGGCGTACTCAGTGGTGTTGGTGCTTTTGTTATATTTTTGCCACAAATATTAGTCTTATTTTTATTTATCTCCCTTTTAGAGGAAACTGGATACATGGCACGTGCTGCCTTTTTAATGGATAAACTTTTCCAATGGTGCGGCCTAAATGGAAAAAGCTTTGTGCCACTTTTGTCTAGCTATGCCTGTGCTATTCCTGGAATTTTAGCAACACGTACCATCAATGATAAAAAAATACGAATCATTACCATAATGATTGCTCCATTGATGAGTTGTTCTGCTCGCTTACCGATTTATATTTTAATGATTGGTATATTTGTTGAGCCAGCTTATGGACCTGCGATTTCAGGTATAACACTTTTCTTCATGCACTTTATTGGTGTCTTAGTAGCTGCGCCTGCCGCTTACTTAATGAATCAATGTATTCAAAGAAAAAGCATATCTATACCCTTTGTCATGGAATTACCTCGTTATCGAATTCCAAACCTAAAAAACATTTACGGACGAATTTATGAAAGTGGCTATGCCTTTATTAGCAGTGCAGGAACTCTAATTTTTGCATTTACTATTATTATATGGGCGCTCTTTTACTTTCCTCGCCCGGCGAATATTGAAAGTGAAATTCGCAATCAATACGCAGTTGAATTAATAGATGAAAGTAGCTTACAAGCCAAAATTGATAGTGCTTATTTAGAGAATAGTTTTGGCGGAAAATTAGGTAAAGGGCTGCAACCAATATTTAATTCTTCTGGCTACGATTGGAAAATTACAGTTGCGGTCATTGCAAGTTTTCCAGCTAGAGAAGTCATAATCGCAACCTTAGGTATCCTATACTCATTGGGCGGAGAGATGGATGAAAACTCGAGAGACCTTAGAGCCTCTTTAAAAAATGCAACCTGGGAAGAAGGCAAACGTAAAGGCATGCCTGTCTTTGATATAGCTGTTGCCTTCTCTATTATGATATTTTTTGCACTCTGTATGCAGTGCGGAGCTACAGTTGCAATTATCGCTCAAGAACTAAATTGGCTATGGGCAATAGGATCATTTATTAGCCTCAGTCTTATTGCTTGGGTGGCAAGTATCATAACTTATCAATCTATAAACTTTTTCCTATGAACCTTTTAGATACAATCATGGTAATTGCTCTGTGTACCTTAGCTTCATGGATATTGATTTGCAAATTTACTCCTGCGTACAATAAGAAAAAGAAAGGCTGTTCCTGTAGCTCAAAATGTACAGAAAAGAAAAAGAGTAAAAACGGATCTTAAGCAGGTGCTTGAATCGGGGACTCGTCGCCTGCTAAATCATCATCTCCTTGATCAGTTTGCTCCTCAGTCTTCAATTCTTCCTCACTACTTTCTTCAGATACATTCTCAGCAATAGAGCGTGTTTCTATAATCGGTGAGCGGATTTCGCCAAATTCTAATATTTCATAAACATGCTTACCCTCAATCGTTTCATGCTCAAGAAGTGCTTGAGCGCAGACTTCTAAAGACTCTCTGTTTTCATTAAGAATGTCTAAAGCACGTTGATGTTGGATATCCACTATTTCGCTTATCTTGTTATCAATTTTTATAGCTGTTGATTCACTATAATTTTGTGATCGCTGTATCTCTTGTCCAAGAAAAACATGGTCTTTGTTTTCACCTAAAGCAACCGTACCAAGTTCAGTCATACCCCAATCGCATACCATATGACGAGCTGTTTTAGTCACCATTTTAATATCTCCAGAAGCTCCACTTGTGATATCATCAAATATTATTTCTTCAGCACATCGACCTCCCATACCACAGCATATTTGATTCAATAATCGCTTTTTAGAATAATTTAACAGGTCTTTTTTAGGCATAAACATTGTAGATCCTAAACTTTGACCTCGAGGAATAATTGTTACTTTATAAACAGGCATCGTACCATCATCGACTACTGCCTGAACAACAGCATGTCCTGCCTCATGATACGCAGTAATTTTACGATCCTCATCATCCATTAATTTTCTTCGCTCACGACCGAATGATATCTTATCACGTGCTTCATCAAGATCATTAGATTCGACAAATTTCTTATTATGGCGTGCCGCTATTAATGCTCCCTCATTTAACAAGTTAGCTAAATCTGCACCAGAAAACCCAGGTGTGTTGCGAGCTACATTTTCTAAATTCACTTCTTCTGATAGAATTATCTTTTTAGCATGAACTTGTAAGATCTCACGACGCCCAATCACATCTGGCAAATCAATGGTTACTTGTCTGTCAAAACGCCCAGGGCGTAACAAAGCACTATCTAAGACATCTGGTCTATTCGTGGCTGCAATTATAATCACACCTTCGTGACCATCAAAACCATCCATCTCAACAAGGAGTGAATTCAAAGTTTGTTCACGTTCATCATTACCTCCACCAAGACCTGCTCCACGTTGACGTCCTACTGCATCAATCTCATCTATAAAAACAATACAAGGTGCGCTTTTTCTGCCCTGCTCAAACATGTCTCTGACGCGAGCTGCCCCCACTCCGACAAACATCTCAACAAAATCAGAACCACTGATAGAAAAGAATGGCACGTCTGCTTCCCCAGCCACTGCCTTGGCTAATAGAGTCTTACCAGTACCTGGAGGGCCTACCATAAGCACACCTTTTGGTATTTTACCTCCTATTTTCTGAAATTTCTTTGGGTCTTTCAAAAAGTCTACGACCTCGCCAACTTCTTCTTTAGCTTCATCACAGCCAGCAACATTTTTGAAAGTAATGGAGTCTTTGTCTCGAGTTAGCATTTTTGCTTTACTCTTACCAAAACTCATAGCCCCTTTTCCTGCACTCTTTAACTGACGAACAAAGAGAAAATATAATAGGGCTACAATTAGAATAAAGGGAAGAAAACTAACAAGCACATCCTGGAGCATCGTGCTTGATTGTCGTTCATTAAAATAGTTTCTCATTAGCAAAAAATCATCTTCTGTTAGACGACCTTCTGCAAAGAATCGAACTTCCATCTGACTATCTTCAGTAAGCGTTAAATCAGAGCTATCACTATTTGGTCTGAAGATTCCTGAAATGGAATACCCTTCACGACCAAAAGATAAATTTGGTTTCATCGTACCTTCCCAAGGGGTGATTTCACCAGCCTGAACTTTATCTATAACTTCGCTAATCGTCAGATTTTTAACTGATAAACCCGAATTTGGGTTAGCGAAAAATAAGGCCATAATAACACCCAAAATGATCAAATAGATATACAAAACACGCGGCTGAAATCTTCTTGGCTTGCGTGAATTATTCTTTTCTGAGTTCGAATCTTTAAAATTTTGATTATTAAACATTGTATGTGAAAGTAGTTCTTCCTAATTAGTATGTCAAATTATGAACCGATAATCTAAATAAAAGAAAAAAAAGACTTCAACTCTTTTCTATCCATATTTGTCGCTTATTCATTACAATAAATGCTTCCCCTAGCGAAAACTTTTCGCGAAATTGTTCACCATAAATTGCATTTAACAATTGTTCCTGTAAGCGAGCACTCGCTACAAAATTTGGATTCATTTTATGAAGCCAGTAAAAGAAAGCTCTTCTGGTAAGTGATTGTTTTTCTGATCTCAGTAATAAGCGATCTAATTTAGCTTCTAACTTGTAACAGGCAGGCAATCGCTCTTTTGCTAATTCATCTAGAAAATTTGCATCGTCCTCTAATAACTTCCTGCTTCTCCAGGCTCCCTGAGAAACATCTCTATGCATCCACTCAGCTAGCTGAGGAATGATACTCTTACGGAGTTTATTTCGTACAATCCTCTCATCATTATTACTAGCATCTTCACACCAGGCTAACTCATGCTTTGTCAATATTTCCTTAATTGCTTCTGCACTGAAATTTAAAACCGGTCGGATATGAGTTGGCTCATTCTCAAATAAATGAACTGGTCTTGGAGCAATTAAACCCTCTATACTCGATCCACGTCCTAAACGCTGAATCTGTGTTTCCAAAATATCATCCATTTGATGACCAAAAGCAATTACACTTGCCCCTACTTTCTTTGCCGTCTTTCTCAAAAATTCAATTCTAGCCACTCGAGCATTTGTTTCTGTTTTAACTGATTGATCTAACTTAGCTGAATCATAGCGATACGATAATTTCAGTTTTTTTGCAAAATCTTCAACATATTGAGCATCTTTGGCTGAGTCCACCCCTCTCCAATTATGATTAAAATGAGCCACTTCTAAATCAAACCCCATTTCTTTTTGGTGGCTCATTAAAAGCAATAGAGCAAAAACTGAATCTGCGCCTCCTGAACAAGCAACAAGTATTTTGTCTACCTTTTCCTTTAATAGATACTGATAAACATTAGACTCCAATAAATAGCCCTTATTTCTGAAACTGTCTAAAATAGTTTGCATACTAATTCTTTATAAAATTAACCTAAGTTGCTTAAGTAAGAAAACTAAAAAATAACACAATGGATTTATCCTTATTTGACTACACATTACCGAAATCTTTAATTGCACAAGAACCCAGCGAAAAAAGAAGCGACGCTCGATTATTAGTCTATAATCGAAAAAATGGAATGATAAGCCATGCCCAATTTAAAGATATAGGTGATTTTTTACCTAAAAATGTACAATTTTTCAGAAATCAAGTCTCTGTGCTCAAAGCCAGACTTTTTGGCAAGAGAAAGACAGGAGGCTTAGTTGAATGTTTATTGCTAAATCCTGCCGAAGATTCAAATACTTGGTGGTGCTTGATTAAGCCCGGCAAAAAAACATTAAATGCTCGATACTTTTTTGATGAAAATCATTATGAAGCGAACGTATTAGATACTAATATTAACGGAGAATATAAGGT
The DNA here is from genome assembly GCA_002457235.1 of Puniceicoccaceae bacterium MED-G32. Classification (GTDB taxonomy): domain Bacteria; phylum Verrucomicrobiota; class Verrucomicrobiia; order Opitutales; family Coraliomargaritaceae. The sequence continues at coordinate 11,894 of NTJV01000004.1, read as the reverse complement.
TCGGTTTAATTTGTTTCATGAAAATAATGTTTATGACCTAGCAAACAAACTTGGCAAAATGCCCCTTCCCCCATATATACAAAGGGAAAAAAAAGACATTCGAGATAAACTCGACTCTGAGCGTTACCAAACTGTCTATGCGGATGACAACAAACCATTTGCAGCTGCTGCACCAACCGCGGGACTTCACTTCACAAATGAACTCATTGAAAAATTGAAAGCTGAAGGACATGATTTTTTAGACCTTAGCCTAAATGTTGGCATAGGAACCTTTAGGCCGATACAAGTCGATGCGATAGAAAACCATAAGATCCATCGAGAATCTTTTGAAATTCCTCCAGCTACCATAAAAGCCTTACAGCCCAAAGGCTCAAAATTGCGAGTCGCCGTTGGGACAACTAGTGTACGATCCTTAGAATCATTTTATGCACACCTATCTAAAAACTCAGATACTCTAGAACAATTTTTTGATAAACCCTACTCAGCCAGTACCGATCTGTATATTTATCCACCTGCTAAATTTCTTGGTGTTGATGCCATGATCACCAATTTTCATTTACCTCGCTCATCCTTACTTTGTTTAGTATCAGCTTTCCTTGAGCCAGATACTACTCATGGAGTAGAGTTGCTAAAAACACTTTACAATTTAGCAATTAAAAATAATTATAGGTTCTACTCTTATGGCGATGCGATGTTAATACTTTAACTCATCATAAGAGTCCATAATTCCATTATCCTACTTCAATCATCCCCAAAATGACTAAAGAAGAAAAAGATAACTCTAATACTCCAAAAACGAGCTCTCAAAAGCAAATCGAACAAATCATTGAAGCTTATTACAAGCCATTGTATCGTTTTGCTTACAGCTTAAGTAAAAGTCCGCACGAAGCTTCTGACCTTACTCAACAAACTTTTTTAATTTACAGCAAAAAAGGTCACACCATTAAAAATAGCTCAAAAATAAAATCATGGCTATTTACCACCCTTTATAGAGAGTTTCTAAATCAAAGAAGAAAAGCCGCACGCTTAAATGATTTTGACACATTAAGTATTGAAATCGAAGACCCGAGTAACCGAACTCAAAATATAATTCATAAAGAAGAAAAAAATAGTGTTCTCAGTGCACTCGATAAAATCGAGCCCATTTATAAAGAAGTAATTATACTTTTTTACTTAAAAGACCTTTCTTACAAAGAGGTTTCAAACATCCTAACTATTCCTATTGGCACTGTAATGTCGCGATTATCTAGAGGTAAAAAGCAGTTAAAATCTGTCTTAAAGTTTAAAGATATAGCGACCGATAAAACCAAAGACAATGAACCCACATCATCCAAAAAAACAAATCCTAAACCAAACAAAAAGAAAGAAGATACTGAATGAAGATACAATTTCAGAGTTAGTTAAGGATAATAATCAGTTTAAAAAAATTGTAGAAGACCTTTCTGAAGATTTCAATTTAGAGGAGGAGCTACATAATGCCTTGCAATCAATTGAAATCCCAAAGGATCTCAAAAAAAATATTTTAGAAGCAATCCGCTCACAAAATAAAAACTGAATAAATAAATCTTTAGAATTTTAATTGGTGCAATCCTCTAAAGACTTTAAGCCATAACGGTAGAGTTTATTTACCCAAGGCTTTCCTGCATAATCAATACCTACTCGTGGCTCTTTCTTTATGTTCTTCAGGAGCTTATTTTTATTCGCTTCTAACCATAGCCCATTTTCTTTATTCAGCGATTGGTTATTTTGCTCACCATTTATATGAAAAAAACGAGTAGTACGACCGGGCCCCTTACAATCACTCACCGAACGGATTAATAAAGCAGCAGGATACCCTGATTCCCTTGTTGTTATATTTAAAAGCCAATGCATTCCGTAACACAAATAAACATAGGCTCTTCCTGGAGGACCAAACATCACTTGATTTCTCTTTGTAATTCCTCGATGCGCATGAGAAGCTTTATCTAAGAAGCCATCATAAACTTCAACTTCACTTATAATTGAACGAATTAAATTTCCATCGGGTAATTCCCGAACTAAGGCACAGCCTAAAATCTCTTCCGCTACTAAAAAAGAATCTCGTTCAAAAAAATGATCCTTTAGAATATTTGGATCTGAATCATTCATGACAGATAATCTTAGCGAGTCCGCAAAAATTGATCAATTACACTAAGACCGTAAGTAACAGCTGTCTCCGATCTCAAGACATGCGCCCCTAGTCGTGAACTTAAAAAGCCTAAATCTTTAAATGCTTCATATTCAGTTTTTGAAAAATCACCCTCTGGACCTACCGCATAAATAATCATTTTTTCACTTTCATAAGCATGCTCCAATCTATCCCATAATAAATCAGCATCACCTTCTAAACTAGCTACAACCCCCATAGCATTCTGCTTCCAATCAGATGCATACCTTAAAAAAAACTGCTCAAGAGACTCAATCGCATGCATTTGAGGCAAAAGTGGACACCCACTTTGTTTACATGATTCAATTAAGATACTTTGCCATTTATTTAATTTTTCCTCCATTTTTTCAGAGTTTAACCTAAAGGCACTATGCTCACTAAAAACTGGTATAATTCTCTGTATCCCTATCTCAACCGCATGTTTTAATATTTGATCCATTGCTTTTGGTTTTGGGATGCTCATAAGCAAAATCAATTCCCTTTTTGGCAAAGCATAGGTCTTTTTTTGGATTATTTCCAATTCTGCATTCCGAGGATTTGCCTCCAAAAGCTTAGTCTTATAAATTGTACCTTTCCCATCAAAAACCTCTACAACACTATCTTTTGAAGCCCTTAATACACGACACAGGTGATGACTTTCCTGAGGATCAAGAAATAATCGTTCCGACTGCAACTTTGAAATATCCGATAAAAATGCCTTATATCCTGCCATGATTTCTTTAATTAGTGCTAAAGTTTAGAAAAAAGTCGAGTTTCCAAAAATTAATTTAGAATTATTCTAATTACACTTGTCTTTTCATGATTTTATATAACGATTAAAGGTACATGCATTTATCTCCAGCATATAAAACAATCTTTAAGAATGCACTAGAGAAAAGTTCGTTAAAGCCAACCAAACAGCGCGAACACATATTTTCTTTAATTCTTAATAAAAAAGATCATCCGACTGCGGATGAGATTTATACCCGTTCGCGAGAAACCATGCCCTCGATTTCACTCGCGACTATATATAATTGCCTCGAAACATTAGTTGAAAGCGGGCTGATTCGCCAAGTAAACTTTGAGAGAGAGTCCACTCGATACTGTCCAAATTTAAAACCTCATGCACATTTTCTCTGTAAAGATACAGGCACTATTTATGACGTAGACTTGCCAGCCTCCGTATTTGATACCTTAAAAAAACATCTGCCGAAAAATTTCCAACCCGAACAAATTGATATTAACTTCAATGGTTCGATCAAAAAAATTAACAACAATTCATAATTGTATATGCAATCCTTAGAAATCACTAATTTAAACGTAAACATTGACGGACAGCCCATCCTCAAGGATTTCAGCCTAAATATTCCTAAAGGCGAAATTCATGCTTTAATGGGCCCGAACGGAACTGGTAAAAGTACCCTAGCTAAAGTCATTGCAGGGCATGAGGATTATGAGGTCACTTCTGGAGAGATCTTGCTAAATGGCGAATCTATCCTAGGGAAAGAGCCTGATGAAATTAGTTTAGCTGGTCTCTTCTTAGCCTTCCAATATCCCTTAGAAATTCCAGGCGTGAGTATAGCCAATTTTATTCGTGCGGCAAAGCAAGCGCGCCTACCAGAGAATGAAAGTATTAATGCTGTTGAATACTATAAAGAGCTTTACGACAAAATGGACGCTTTAAAGATCGACCGAAAATTCACAGCAAGATCGCTCAATGAAGGGTTTTCTGGTGGAGAGAAAAAAAGATGCGAAGTATTACAAATGTCTATGCTTGAGCCAGACTATTGCATAATGGATGAGACGGATTCAGGCTTAGATATTGATGCACTGAAAATTGTTGCTGATGGAGTTAATTTAATGCGAAGTCCAGAAAGAGGCTTCCTAATCATCACTCACTATCAGAGGCTTTTAGACTATATCATTCCTGATGTTGTGCATGTGATGTACGATGGAAAAATTGTGCATAGCGGAGATGCTGAATTAGCGAAAGAGCTTGAATCCAAAGGATACGACTGGGTAAAAGACTCATTTGTCTCCTCTTTAGCTCAATAATAAAACCAGCCAATCAAACCAATAATGAGTGAATCAATCATCAACGAACAAGAAGAAGCCATCAAAGTTGATTACGAAAAAGGCAACTTTAGCTTCCCCGAAGACTACACCTATGATGCAGGTACTGGACTCAATGAAGAAACAGTAGCCTATATATCTAAAGTAAAAAATGAAGCTGAATGGGTTAAAGAATTCAGACTCAAGGCACTAGAAATCTTCAACAAAAAACCCATGCCTACGCATTGGGCGAGCAAAGATTTAGAAAACATCGTTTTTGATAATATACGTTATTATCTTTCCAAAGGGCAAAAACCAAGTCGCACTTGGGATGAGGTGCCTGACGATGTTAAGGAAACCTTTGAACGACTAGGCATTCCTGAACAAGAACGAAAATTCTTAGCTGGAGTTGAGGCACAATTTGACTCAGAAGCTGCTTATTCTAGAATGAAAGAAGATTTAGAAAAAGAAGGCGTTATTTTTGTCGGCTCTACAGAAGGGTTAGAAAAGTACCCTGAAATATTTCGTCCCTACTTTGGGAAAGTTATTCCTTCTGCCGACAATAAATTTTCTGCTCTCAATAGTGCTGTATTTTCTGGTGGCAGTTTTATTTATGTCCCAAAAGGCGTTAAATTAAAACAACCATTACAGGCATATTTCCGAATCAACGCGGAAAACTTCGGGCAATTTGAAAGAACCCTCATCATAGCCGATGAAGGATCAGAAATCACATACATGGAAGGTTGTACGGCTCCAAAATTTGAGACGGCTACCTTACACAGTGCGGTTGTTGAACTCGTTGCATTAAAGAATGCAAAAATCCAGTACATCACGGTTCAAAATTGGTCCAATAATGTATTTAACTTAGTCACTAAACGTGCGCACGCAGAAGAAAATGCAGAAGTTAAATGGATCGATTGTAACATCGGTTCACGTTTAACCATGAAATATCCAGGCGTAGTTCTCAAAGGTCGAAAAGCCCGTGGAGAAGTGTTATCAATAGCACTCGCAAATGACGGACAACACCAAGATACTGGAGCTAAGATGATTCACCTTGCTGATGAAACAAGCAGTAACATTATTTCAAAATCAATTTCAATTGGTAAAGGACGTTCGACTTATCGAGGCCAAGTGCACATGCCAAAGCATTTGAAAAATTGTAAAAATAATACCGAATGCGATGCTCTTCTCATAAATACGAATAGTCGAACTGACACATACCCTGCGATCACAACTAGAGGCGAAGGCAATACGGTACAACATGAAGCTAGTGTTTCAAAAGTTAGTGCCGAACAAATTTTCTACATGATGCAACGAGGTCTCTCTGAAGGAGAAGCGATGAGTCTTGCAGTCAATGGATTTGTCAATGATCTACTCAAGGCATTTCCTATGGAATACTCAGTAGAATTAAAACGCCTGATCGACATGGAAATGGAAGGATCCGTCGGATAACCATAGTTATAATTTTAGCTTCATCATTTAATGAATACTACAGTCAATACACATACCACCGCTAATGCACTAGAACCGCAATGGTTGCTTGATAGACGCAATTCTGGCAACGAAACTTATTCTAATTTACCAGTGCCTTCAGCAAAGGATGAAAACTGGCGTTTTGCTTCTGTTTTATCTGAAGACATTGATGCCTTCAAATCTGCGCCAATGCCTGAAGACCATGCTATAGATTATGCATTATCCAATTCAAAACTGGTTGAAGACCCAATCGCTGAACTCATTTTTGTTGATGATCATTTAGTTCAATCTAAACCCTTGCCGAAAGAATTGATTGATAAAGGTGTTCGCTTTCTATCGCTCAATGAAGCTATTGAAGATCACTCTCATTTATTAGAGCCCTATTTTTTGAAAGATTCTACCCGATTAGGTTCTCAAAAATATTTTGGATTGCACGCCTCTAATGTCAAAGCAGGTGCGGTACTCTATGTACCCAAAGGTGTTGAAATTAACGAACCCATTGCAGTCTATCATTGGTCTAATACCGATAAAGGTCTAATTTGCCCACACACGCTCATCATTGCCGAAGCACAATCAAAGGTTTCATTGATTGATGTCTTAGCTTCAACGACTGAGGAAAACCGATGCTTAAATATTTCTGCGAGTAACATTCAAGGTCACCCGTCAGCAAATATTTATAGAAAAGTAATTCAAAACTTTAATTCTAAAACCCTTTCCTTTCAATTAGACTCAGCTATTGCAGATAGAGATACACAACTTGAAAACATTGCCATTAATTTGGGTGCAGCAAAAGCCCGTTATGAGAACCAAATAAAAATCAATGGCTCAGGTGCCCACGTAACCATGTATTCTTTATCCGTTGCAGAAGAGACTCAGGAGTTTGACCAAAGAACCTTCCAGACTCACAATGCCCCAAACTCAGTATCTGACTTACTCTATAAAAATGCACTCTTTGACACGAGTAGAACTATCTTTTCAGGGCTGATACAAGTTGAAGAAGGAGCACAACAAACCGATGCTTACCAAACAAATCGTAATTTATTACTCGACCAAAGAGCCGATGCTAATGCACTTCCTGGATTAGAAATTCTTGCCAATGATGTAAAGTGTTCACACGGCGCCACAACTGGCAATATCGACGAAGATGAATTATTCTACATGCTCAGTCGGGGTATCCCACATAGAGTTGCTATGCAATTAATTGTGCTCGGATTTTTTGAAGAAATTATTGAAAAACTAGGTTCAGATTCACTAGCTGAAAATATTCGAAAGCTTTTAGAAGAAAAGTTTGCCTCCAAAATAAAGTCATAAGCAAGATGGAAGAAGATAAACGCATACTATCACGAGCGGTAGAAGCTACTTTAATTCCACAAGGTACACCCATGGAATTAGCTGAAGGTGAAAATGTTGTCATCACTCATCGCTTAGGTGGAAATTTCACCATCATGACAGAAAATGGGATGTTCCGAATTAAAGGAAGTGATGCTGATGCACTTGGCGAAACAATTGTTGTAAACGAGAAAAGTTCAGGTCAAAACCACAAGGGTCCTCCTAAAATGGATGCTTTATGGACCGTTCTGAAAAAAGTTTTTGATCCAGAAATACCCGTTAACATTGTTGATTTAGGGTTGGTATATTCACTAGAGATAAAAGAAGAAGAGGAACTTCACATTGTCGAAATGCAAATGACACTCACAGCTCCTGGATGTGGAATGGGGCCAGCAATTGCAGAAGATGCACAAAATCACCTTGAAACTATACCCGGAGTCAAAGAGGCAAGAGTAAGCATTGTTTGGGATCCGCCTTGGGACCAAGAAATGATCACCGAAGAAGGGAAAATGATTTTAGGACTGATCTAAATAAAATATTTTTTTATTTGAAAAATAACGATAAATAGATTAGCTAAATACTATGAAATTTACAATATCTTCTTTTATCCCAAAAACCTTAGTAACAAAAATATGTCTACTATGCTTATTGAAAATAGTCCTAATCATTCCATTAATGGGACAATCCATACAATTTTCATTACATGATGGTGCCGCACTTACAGCTGCTGGTTCTTCTTTTGATAATGAAGATTCTAAAGCCTCTTTTACTCAGAATGGTATTACCCTTTCTATGGAGGCTCTGCTGAATGATACCTCAACAAAAGCTAAATTAAACGGTGGCGCTGAAGGATTTGGTGTTAATAGCGATGGACTCTCTGATCATACGCAAAGAATTGATAATATAAATGGCAAAGAAACCATTGTCTTCTCATTCAATGTTGCAGGTATTTTGAATACTATTGATTTACGATATATTGAAGAATCCGCGAATGAAGCCATTTTATCTTTCGAAGGTGGAAATCAATTTAACTTAAATACAAAAACTGCATTAAGTGGTCAGGATGACTTCACTATCAATGAGGCATTCACACCCGGCCAGCAGATTTCATTATATTTAAGTCCTGATGCACCAGCAACTGAGAATTTTGCTTTGGAGTCTATAACTGTACAAATACCCGAAAATAATGCAGCGATTCTAGGCATGTTTACTTTTATCCTCTTATTTGTATCACTGAAAAAATTCACTTAAGGAATAATAAATTTTCTCAATTAATGAAGAGTTTCCTCGATTTATTTTTCCAATTGCATCTCTGTTAATATCTCTAATACTAGGATATGTGACTGATTATTTATCGATAAAACAACTCCAAGCTCTTGATCCATCTTCTGAATTAGCCTTTACGGGAATTTATTTTATTAAGCGTAAATTGACCAAAACTGCTAAAAACGGAAACCCTTATCTTCTTTTAGAATTTTCTGATGCTAGTGGAACCTTTGTTACTAATATCTTTAATAACAGTAATGCCTATGTCACACTAGAGGATATTTCTGAAGGTAGCTTAATCAAGATTCAAGGAACTACCCGATTTTATAATCAACAAATCTCTCCTGATATTTATTCTGTAGCACTTTACTCATTGGAAGAAGCGACTGATCAAGGAATTATTCATCAATTAATAGAGGTACCGCCCGAAAGTGAATCTTACCTCTGGGATCAATTAACATTTGGCATAGAACAGATTAAACACCCTGCATTGAAGGCAACTGTCGAAAACGTCATTCAGAACCATGAATCAGCTTTTCGTAATGCTTCTGCTGCCATTGCCATGCACCATGCTTATCGTCATGGATTATTAGAACATACGGTCCACATGTTGCAAATTGGACTGGCTTTATTGCCAATTTATAAAGAGGTTGATTTTGATTTAGCAATTGCTGGTATTATTTTACACGACATTGGAAAATTAGAAGAATACGAGGGTGATATTGCGACAAAAACCACTCGAGTTGGCATCCTACAAGGTCATGTAGTGCTCGGCTATAAAGTTGCTAGGAAAGCAGCTATTTTATCAAATCTCAGTGAAGATTTAACAGAACGCTTGGAACATATAATACTGAGCCATCAAGGCGAAAAAGAATGGGGAGCTGCAGCAATGGCAGCCACGCCCGAAGCCGTTTTTGTTTCTATGGTTGATAACCTTGATGCAAAAATGGGCATGGTACAAAGAACACTTCGCAATGCTCCAGAGAATGCCGAGTTTTCTGATTATTTACCTGGGCTAAAAACACGATTATTGCTTACCCCACCTAATAAAGAAAAGTAAGTTTAATTCAGTCTTTTGTCGGCTTCAAACTTGGGAAAAGAATCGTATCTCTGATGCTCTCCGCCCCAGTTAGTAGAATAATCAATCGATCTATCCCTAATCCCATTCCGCCTGCAGGAGGCATTCCATATTCTAAGGCAGTCAAAAATTCAGTATCCATATCCTGCACCTCTTCGCCGACTTGAGCTGAGAACATTTCTCTTTGAATTAATGGATCATTTTGCTCTGAGTAAGCGGGTGCAATTTCTTGCCCGTTGATACATAACTCAAATACGTCAATTGTTGTCTCATCTGTTTGTGTAATTTTAGCCAATGGGCATAGTTGCTTCGGGATATGTGTGACAAAAGTTGGCTGAATCAAGGTCGGTTCAATCAACTTCTCAAAAACATTATTTGTGATTTCATAGTCTTCTAAGTCTGGATTGACTTGTATCCCTAATGCATTCGACTTTTTCAACTTCTCTTCTTTTGATAACTCAAACCAAGTAGCATCTCCGGTCGCTTCTTTAATCAAATCCTTATAAGCGACCTCTCGCCACTCACCACTTAGGTCGATCTCTTTTCCGTCCGGTCTTTTTATCGTCAAATCCCCAATTACTGTTTCTGCTACATGTTGGATTAAGCCTTTGGTTAAATTCATCATACCACGAAAATCGGTATAGGCTTGATATAACTCAAGCATGGTGAATTCAGGGTTGTGCCTACGCGATAACCCTTCATTACGAAAAACTCGACCAATCTCAAAAACTTTTTCTTCACCAGCAACCAGCATTTGTTTCAAATATAATTCAAGTGCGATTCGGAGGTAAAACGGACAATCTAATGCATTAAAATGAGTCTCGAAGGGTCTAGCAGCAGCACCACCAGCTACGGATTGCAAAACAGGTGTCTCCACTTCTGTAAAGCCTAAGCCCCATAGATAGGTGCGCATTGCTTGAATAATTTTTGATCTTTGCTTGAAGCGTGTTCTCGATTCCGGATTTACGATAAGATCTAAGTAGCGTTGACGGTAAATCTTATCGTCATCTGTCAAACCAGCCCATTTTTCTGGAAGAGGCCTCAAAGATTTCGAGACCAATGTATAAGCACTAGCACGGACTGTGATTTCACCTGTTTTAGTCTTAAATAATCGACCTTCCACACCAATAATATCTCCGCGATCTAATTTTTTAAAATAGGTATTGTACTCACCTTCAGGTAATTCATCACGGGTCACATAACATTGAATTTGCCCAGCACTATCTTGTAGTTTGATGAAACTTGCCTTGCCCATAATACGAAAGGCAATGATACGCCCCGCTACCTTAACAATCGGCTGTTGATCGTCTTCTAAGCTTTCATCATATTGTGACTGTGCCGCTTCAGAAGAGAATTTTTGCTCGAAATTAGCTAAAAAAGGATTTCTCCCCTCTTTTATTAGACCTTCAAGCTTTTCCAAACGAACCGCATATAAGTCATGCGTATTGTCATTATTTTCGTTATTTGCTTTCATTTTGTATTGTCGTAAATTTTGCCAGTTCCTATTGTTAATTAACTATTTAAATAGTTTTTTACATATGCAATAAATAAAGCAACATCCTAATTAAATTGATGAGTCAGCAAGATTTTTTTATCCAAAAAGTTCAAGAAGCACCTGAAAATAAACTTTTTCGCTTCAGCCTCAGTAAAATACTCTTTGACCAAGAGCAATTTGCCGATGCGATACCTCATTTAGAGAAATGCATACAGCTTCAAGATGATTGGATGCTCGCCCATATATTATTAGGAAAATCACTGCTTCACTCTAACCAAGCAGATGAAGCTAAAAAAATTCTAGAAAAGGCGCTCAAGCTTGCCATAGACCAAAATCATGATGACCCCAAAAATGAAATACTAGCTCTTCTTGAGCACTTTAAGCATTAGTTAATATGCCATCGTAATATGCCATCGAATCAAAAACATCTTAATTGGAATGAAGCACTTATCCCACAGGTAAAAGAGTTCTTATTGAGTGAAATTGATAAAAACGCTCATTTGATCGACCTAAGTCACCTCCTTGTAATCATTCCAACGGCTAAATCTGGCAGGCATTTATTAGAAGCACTGAGTACTGACCCCCTAACAATAAACAAAGGTCTTTTGAGTCCAAAAATCATTACTCCAATACAATTTCTTGAATTGGAATTGGATGCAGCGAACAAGGCGACAGACGAACAGTGCATCTTTACTTGGATTGAAGTATTGGGAATGGCAAAAAAATATTCTATTAATACGATATTTCCCAATACCTACCCATTCAGTGATATCTCAAAGCTCTCCTATGCTAGACGTTTTCATAAGTTACGAAAAGAGATTGGGATTGAAGGCTTAGATTTATCTCATATCGCAGCAACTTGTATTAAACTTGGAATAGAAGTCGAACGCTGGAAACAGTTAGCAGATTTAGAACAAAGCTACTATACCTTACTCAGCCAAAAAAGCCTTATCGATCCAATGTACCTAAACAAAAAAACTGCAGAAAACTATCAACTTGATTCGGCTATTTCAAAAATCATTCTTGTCGCGACACCT
>NTJV01000030.1 GCA_002457235.1 Puniceicoccaceae bacterium MED-G32 | reverse complement strand
AAAATATTAACGAATTAAGTGCATTTGTTGGATTTGACGGCTTTATTGATAAGATTGTCTCACCTGTGGATAAGGTAGATTATGAAAATAATCTTAAACATCTAATTCCAAGCATTACTGATTTTGCTAAGCGTATCGGTTCAGCTGCTGGAAAAAGCGCAAATATAGAACTTTCGGAAAAGCTGGATAAACTCGGAGGTAATGGCCCGATCATGGCCAACGCACAATTATCCTTAGGCTTAGGTGTTCGATATGTCGGTGCTTTGGGATCGCCAGATATTCACCCCCTCTTTAAAGATTTTAGCGAAGCCACCCAGGCGATTTCATTAACCAACCCGGGTGTCACTCACGCATTAGAATTTGAAGATGGCAAGATTATGCTCGGAACCATGAAAAGTTTAGAGGACGTTAATTTTGATACGATTATTAATTCCATAGGTGAAGCAGAATTAGTCAATATTTTCAATCAAGCTGATTCTATCTCTATTGTGAATTGGACAATGCTCACCAACTTAACCGATGTCCTTACACAATTAACTGAAACTATCTTACCTAAACTATCTGAAAAAAAATATTTTTTCTTTGATTTAGCCGACCCAGAAAAAAGAACTGATAAAGATATATTAGAAGTCTTAAACTTACTCAAAGACTTTGAACCATTTGGCAAAGTTGTACTAGGCTTGAATTTACGTGAATCTTCTCAGGTCGCCGAATTGTTGAAGATCGATACTCAAGAAGAAGATCTATCACTTAGGGCAAAAGCGATAAAGGATGCCCTTTCAATCAATTCTGTAGTAATCCACCCTGTTGAGTCAGCGCATTGTGCGAGCGATGAAGGCACTTTTAACTTAGTCGGGCCCTATTGTGCGAAGCCCAAAATCACAACGGGAGGAGGCGACCATTTTAACGCAGGTTTCATAACAGCTAAACTCTTAGGGTTATCCGACTTAGCTTCACTCGCGGTTGCAGTGTCTACCTCAGGCTTCTATGTTAGAAACGCTCAAAGCCCTACCTATCAAGATATCATCAATTTTGTAAATTCTTATTAATTCATATCTATTAAAAATTAAGTGAACGGTTATTTCATAACATTTGAAGGCAGTGAGGGTTGTGGCAAAACAACCCAAATCGAAGCCTTAGCCAAAGCTCTAGAGGCTCAAGGAAAAACCGTTTTAATCACACGCGAACCTGGCGGGACTTTAATCGGCGAGAAAATTCGCAATTTACTACAAGACCCAAGTCATAAAAACGATATCAGCGATATGACTGAACTGCTGTTATTTTCTGCCTCGCGTGCTGAACTTATCACTAGTCGTATTCAGCCTGCTTTAGCACGAGGTGAAATCGTTATTTGTGATCGCTTTTATGACTCTACTTTCGTTTACCAAGGACTAGGACGGGCCATCGATATGAATATAGTCGAACAGCTCAACCAAATCACCGTCGGCACACTGAAGCCAGACCTCACGATCTTACTCGATCTTGATGCAAAGATTGGAATAGAGAGAGCAAAATCACGACAATCTGGGGAACTGGATCGCATTGAAAACGAATCCCTGGCCTTCTTTGAAGCTGTGAGAAATGGGTATCTAGAATTAGCTAAAAAAGAACCCGAACGATTTAAAACCATTGATGGACTACTGAGTGTTGATGCCATCAAAAAAATCATATGGGATACAGTTGTGGATCAATTTTAAAATAATTCTGTCATGCGTCCAATAGAGGTTTTACATAAAGCAATCGAAACCAATCAACTCGGTCACGCTATCTTACTTGAAAGTAAAAACGCCAAATCGCTTTCTGAGACTGCTGAGTCACTTGCATCTAAAATTCTTAAAACAGATGCGCTCCACAATCATCCAGACTTTTTCACTCTACGCCCTTCTGGAAAATCTCGTTTTATTCGTATTGGAAAAAAAGAGGATCGAAATAAAGGAGCACTGCCCGAGAACACAATGAGACGATTAATCAATGATTTACAGAAGACATCGAATCAAGGCGGACATAAAGTAGCGGTCATTTATGAAGCTGAACGAATGAATAAAGAGTCCGCTAATGCTTTTTTAAAAACATTAGAAGAACCTCCATCTGATACCATTTTATTCTTACTCACTCACCGCCCTTACGATTTAATTGATACGATAAAAAGCCGGTGCCTTACCTATCGTATCCCATCAGGTAAGGCTCTTGAAACAAGCGAACTTTGGGAATCATGGAAGCAGAGTTATTGGCAATGGATGAGTTTGCTGATTCAAGGCTACGATCGCTCTAAATTAGGTCACTTATTTTTTGGTTTTTACGGAATGGTAATAAAGTTACAAAACACTATTGAAAACTACAGGGAAAGCGTATGGGAATCAGAAAAAGAAAAGATTCAAAGAGCTTTAACTGATGAAGAAAAGACTGCAATGGAAACGGGTATAGAACGAACTGTACGAGAGCAGTTATTCTCTCAAATCGCCGACTTAAATAATGATTTTGTTAAAGAAACCGCCAAACAAAATGATCAAAAATATTTAGTATTTGCTTTAGATGAAATCATGAAAGCACTTGAAAAAAGCCTTTCTTTACTACAATTAAATTTCAATGCTTCATCCGCTATAGAACTCTATTTTTTAAAATCTTTAAGAATTTGGTCTAAAGCAACTAAAGACTACCACTAACTGTAACTACTATGTGCGGACGTTATTCTCTCTTCTCATCCTCAAAATCCCTTTCCGAAGAATTGGGTTTACCTATCGATGTCGATTTATCCCCCTCTTATAATATTGGGCCAAGCAACTCTGTTTTAACCGTATATTTCAATCAAGAAAAACAGAATAAAGCGTTTACATTTGCAGATTGGGGACTCAAAACTCCGCAAAACTTTCACATCAACTCACGAATTGAAACAGTAGATACTGCACCTAGATTCAGAGATGCATGGCAAGAAAGTCGTTCATTGATACCCGCAAACGGCTTCTACGAATGGTATCAAGATGGGTTAATAAAACAACCCTACTACATTTATCATAAAGACCATAAGCCTCTCTTTTTCGCTGGATTAAATTTTTCGCTTTCAGAAGAGGAACGAAATGTTGTCATTCTGACTACGGAAGCCGACAAGAATATCGAAACAATTCATTCTCGTATGCCCTTAATTATACCAGCTGAATACAATGAGGCATGGCTCAGTGGAAACATGTCCAAAGAAGATGCTGTGCTCGCGAGTCGCAAAATCGAACTAGTAACTCATACCGTATCTAGTCGGGTCAACAAAATGATTCATAACGATACTTCTTTGATTGAGCAGAAAGACCCAATAAAAGACGATCAATTGCGTTTATTCTAGCTTATCTAAGTTGAACCAAGAGGTCTTTACTTTCAACTTGGTCACCAATTTGGACTTCGAACTTATCGACAACTCCGTCAGCTAGAGCATAAACGGTTGTCTGCATCTTCATCGCTTCCAATACAATTAATTTATCGCCCTTTTTAACTTTTTGACCGACAGAAGCATTCACACTACTAACCATTGCTGGTATCGGTGCACCTACTTGCATCTTGTTCGCTGAATCAGCTTTTTCTCTACGCTTAGTAGTCGATTTCACTGACTTATCTGTGATGATACATTCTCGTGCACGTCCATTGAGTTCAAATGTTAAGCTACACTTACCATCTTCATCAGGCTTACCGACATGGATTAATTTGATAATTAAAGTTTTTCCTTCTTCAATTTCAACCGAGATTTCTTCGCCAACTTTGAGTCCATAGAAAAATGCGGGAGTTGGTAAAACTCGGGCATGACCAAATTTCACAATGGATTGAATCATGGTTTCAAAAACTTGTGGGTACATCAAATAACTGTACAAATCATCATCGCTTACCTCTCCACTGATTTTCTTAGAAAGTTCCTTTCGTGTTGCTTCTAAATCAACCTTACCGGCTTTTGCTCCAGGACGACCCATCGTTGGCTTTCTATCACCTAGAACGACTTTTTGCACCTTCTTAGGCCATCCGCCCTTAGGTTGACCAAGACCTCCAGAAAGCATATCAATGACTGATTCAGGAAATGCCGTACCTGGTTCTAAATTAGGCACGTCTTTGGGCTCGATTCCTTTATTGAGTAAGAACATAGCCATATCTCCAACAACTTTACTACTCGGAGTCACTTTTACTATATCTCCAAACAAATCATTGACTTCATGATAATAACGCACCACTTCAGGCCAACGTTTACCCAGTCCTAATGCACGGGCTTGTTCTCTTAAATTTGTATATTGTCCACCTGGCATTTCATGACGATAGACTTCTGCGCTACCAAACTTTGGACTGGTGTCAAACGGTTCATAAAATTGACGAACGGCCTCCCAGTAGATGGAAAGTGAATCAAAATAAGCTAAGTCTAATTTTGTATTTCTACGATCCCCTTGCAAAGCGTTGATTACAGAGTTCATATTTGGCTGTGAGGTAAGCCCAGACAAGGATGATATTGCTAGATCGACAACATCAACTTGAGCTTCAGAAGCTTTCATAATTGAAGAGCTCGCGATACCACTTGAATCATGTGTATGGAAATGAATCGGCATACCCACTTCTGAGCGTAGTGCTTTGATAAGCTTATAAGCTGCATTTGGATGGCAGAGCCCAGACATATCTTTAATAGCAAGCATATGCGCACCCATGGATTCCAGTTCCTTTGCCATATTCACATAATAAGCTAAATCATACTTATCTCGCTTTGAATCTGTAATGTCTCCAGTATAACAAATAGTCGCTTCACAAATTCTATCGGTATCTTCACGAATCGATTTCATCGCTACTTTTAGATTTGGCAAATAGTTCAAAGAATCAAAAACACGGAAAATATCCATACCTGATTCAGCACTATGCTTAATAAAGCCACGAATCACATTATCTGGATAATTAGAATAACCGACACCATTAGCCCCTCTTAACAACATTTGAAAACAAATATTAGGGATTCTTTCTCTAAGGCGTTTGAGGCGTTTGAAAGGGTTCTCATTAAGAAAACGCATCGTGGTATCAAAAGTTGCACCGCCCCAACATTCTAAACTGAATAAATTATGTGCATTCTGTGCGATAGAATCTGCAACAGCTAATTGATCGAAACTTCGCATACGAGCTGCTAATAAAGACTGGTGCGCATCTCGCATTGTAGTATCTGTAACAAGCAAGCGTTTTTGAGAATGGACCCAATCGCAAAACTTATCTGGCCCATGTTTATCTAAATATTGCTTAGTACCTGCAGGTTTTTTGAGCTTCGGATCGTAATCAGGAAGAATAAGAGGCAGATCCATTTTCGGAACTCCACGACCTTTAACTTGCTCATTTCCGTTAACAATAGTTTCTCCCAATAAATTCAGCAACTTAGTTGCACGGTCTTTTCGTGGTTTAAAAGAAAACAGTTCAGGAGATCGGTCGATCAATGTTGTTGTTGCATTTCCTGATTCGAAAGTGGGATGATGCAAAACATTTTCAATGAAAGGAATATTTGTCTTAACACCACGGATACGCATTTCACGCAAAGCACGGTTCATGCGCTGAATCGCTTGTTCAAAATTTTGAGCAGAGGCAGAAATCTTAACCAATAAGGAATCATAGTATGGAGTGATCACCGCTCCAGTATCACCCATAGCACCATCGAGGCGGATACCAAATCCAGCGGCACTTCGATAATTTACAATTTTTCCATAGTCTGGAGCAAAATTTTTCTCTGGGTCTTCCGTCGTAACACGTGCTTGAATTGCCACGCCATTTCTTGGAATTGCATCCTGTTTCGGAATATTTATTTCTTTCCCGTGCAACTTATATCCTTTAGCAACCAAAATTTGACTGCGAACAATATCAATACCTGTGATAATTTCAGTGACTGTATGCTCAACCTGAATTCGGGGATTCATTTCAATAAAGAACCAATCGTGAGAATCTAAATCCAGCAAGAACTCTACTGTTCCAGCGTTATAATAGCCAATTGATTTAGCAATCTTCACTGCTGCCTCACAGAGTTCTTTACGAACTTTTTCTGGCAGGTTTACAGACGGTGCTATTTCGATGACTTTTTGATAACGTCTTTGAATCGAACAATCTCTTTCATGTAAATGCACTACATTACCATGTTTATCACCCAAAATTTGAACCTCAATGTGTTTTGCACGTCCAATATAGCGCTCTAAAAAGACGGATGAATTACCAAAAGCACGTTCTGCCTCCCCTTGAGCTTCCTCTAGCTGGGATTCTAAATCCGCTTCTTTTTTTACGATTCGCATTCCACGGCCGCCACCACCAAACGCCGCTTTAATAATCAAAGGAAAACCAATTTTCTTTGCTGTCTTGAGTGCAATTTTACGATCACTTATCGCATCTTCAGTACCAGGAAGAGTCGGAACACCTACTTCATCAGCTATCTTTCTAGCCGCTATCTTATCGCCCATCTTTGAAAGAAGCTCTGAACTCGGCCCAATAAACGTAATACCATTGTCTTCACAAGCTTTAGCAAAATTCGCATTTTCTGACAAAAAGCCATATCCAGGATGAATCATTTCAATCCCTTTGTCCTTTGAAAGGTCGATTATTCCATCAATATCTAAATAGGCGGCGACAGGCCCCTTGCCCTCTCCGATTAAATAAGATTCATCGGCTTTAAAGCGATGAACTCCAAAGCGATCTTCATTCGCATAAAGTGCGACTGTTCGGAAGTTTAACTCGGAAGCACTACGAAAAATTCTTACTGCTATTTCACTTCTATTGGCTGCTAAAATCTTATTCATATACTAAAGATAAATTATTTTTATAATAAGAATTACAAAAAAGTAACAGTGTTAGTCAATCTTCGGTTAGGTTTATTTAAAAAGAATTGCAAAATCCGCACCAGTAAAAGCCTATCCTCCAGAACGAATTAGGATAAAACCTAATTCCTTTAGATAGCTTTCTGATTGATTAAACTTATCTCCTTGTAGTTCTATAGATTTGGTAGAAGCTTTTATCGTGCCACCACAGCCAAATGATTGCTTCATTTTTAACAAAATTGCATTGAGGTCGCTTTTTGACATGTGAGTGGGCCATTCATAAATCTCAGTGACTGGCTTTAAGCCCTTTCCACTTTTTAGCAAACGTCCTTTGATTCGATAGCGTTTTGACGGTTTTACAAAGGAACTTTTCAGCGGACTATTTTCAGAAGAAACATCGCCTTGACTTAAATTCCCCCAAAGATCGACCTTTAAATTATTCTCTCCAGAAACCTGAACCTTTTTTCCTTTTTTAGACATAATCTTTACCCAAGCTCAAAAATCTGAGGCTTCTAAAAAGTCATTTGCTTTATGGTAACTTCTTCGTGATAAGAAATGTTGTAACTGCTTTGGTAAACTCGAATCTTTGCTCATAGCATCCATACGCTTAATTGCCATTAGATAGTTGTCTTTATCCACAGCGCCAATGCCAGAAATTGCCATTTTTAAATCTTTTTTTAAATTAGCTAAGTCCATAAATAAAAATTAAATCTCCGTTCTTTAAAATTACCAATAAAAAAGTTCGATATTCGTATGATTAGATTTGAAAATAATAAAAGAGTGTTCAAACATTTTAATTAGATTATCTAATTTATGATACAAAGTAATGCTACTAGTTCTTGGAACGCTGATTTAATTGATGAAATGCACTCAAAATGGATTGAATCACCAGATTCATTAGATCCTATTTGGAAAGCCTTTTTTGAAGGCTTTGAGTTAGGAAGTAGTATTGAACAAGATGTGCCGAATGCTCAACAAGGAGAAGCACCTAAAACATTAACTGAATTAGAATCAACAAAACAAGCACGCTTCATTGGTTTGATCTATGCCTACCGTTCTCTTGGACACACTATTGCTAATTTCAATCCTCTAGCTAAAGAAACAAGCACTAATCCACGGTTAACTCTCGAAAGATTAGGCTTTAAAAATTCGGATTTAAACAGTGTTTATGACAGTGGAAATTACTTAGGGGGCATACAATTGAGCCTTAAAGAATTAATTGAGCGCTTAGAAAAAACCTACTGTAAAACCGTTGGCTTTGAATATCTTCACATTCAAGAGACTACAAAACGTAGGTGGATTCAAGCACGCATTGAGCCTGAATGCTTTGTTCCTCGCTTCGAACGGGAACAAAAACATAATATTTTAAAAAGTATTATAGAAGCGGAAACCTTTGAAGCCTTTTTACAATCCAAATTTTTAGGGCAAAAACGCTTCTCTCTAGAGGGCGGTGAGACTTTAATTGCGATACTCGATAGTATATTTCAAAGATGTGGAAAAAATAAAGTCGATGAAATCGTCATGGGTATGGCACATAGAGGCCGCTTAAATGTACTCGGTAATTTCTTAGGCAAGTCCTTTGAATATATTTTACGAGAATTTTCAGAAAACTATATCCCCGACACCATCTATGGTGATGGCGATGTCAAATATCACCTAGGCTTTGAAACAAAACGTAAAACCTTGGATGATCACTTAGTCGAATTACGCCTAGCGGCTAATCCTTCACACCTTGAAGCAGTTGACCCAGTCGTCCAAGGGAAAGCACGTGCTCGTCAAAGAATTCGACAAGACCTTGAACGCAAAAAAGTACTTCCAATATTGATCCACGGGGACGCTGCCATAGCGGGACAAGGTATCGTTTCTGAAGTATTTAATTTCTCGCAACTTAACGGCTATCGAACTGGCGGCACCATCCATATAGTTGTAAATAATCAAATAGGATTTACCACTGGACCAGCAGACGCACGCTCAAGTCGTTATTGCACCGATGTAGCAAAAATTGTCGAAGCCCCTATTTTCCATGTGAATTGTAATGACCCACTGGCTGTTGTCGCTGCGGTAGAGACAGCATTTGACTACCGACAGACCTTTGGCAGTGATGTCGTTATAGATATGTACTGCTATCGGAAACACGGACATAATGAATCTGATGAACCTGCATTCACACAACCTGTACTGTACCAAAAAATTAGTAGTATGCCTAAAATTAGTCAAATCTTGGCAGAGCAACTCAAATCACAAGGCGATATAAGTGATGATGAAGTTCAGTCTATCAAAGACGATTATTTGGCGAAACTAGAAGCTGCGCACAATAAAAATTTAGAAAGTAGCACTACAACTAAAGATCCATTTGCTGAATCAAACGCAAGAAAACAACCGCCCTATTCTTTTGAAATTTTTCAAACTAAAGCGAAGAAGGAAACCCTTAGCCATATTGTAAATCAGCACGCAAAATTCCCAGAAGGATTTCGTGTAAATCGTAAAATCAAAAGACAATTAGAGGCGAAAATAAAAGCTTTCGAGACAGACTCTGGAATTGATTGGGGATTAGCCGAATCACTTGCATTTGGTACGCTTCTCATTGAAGGTACTCCGGTTCGCATCAGCGGACAAGATTCAAAGAGAGGTACTTTCAGTCATCGACACTCCGTTCTCTATGATACAGAAACACGCGAACGTTATACAAACCTTCTCGATCTCAGTGAAGATCAAGCACAATTCTGCGTACACAATTCCCTTTTGTCGGAAGCAGCAGTCTTAGGATTTGATTTTGGTTACTCGCTCGATTACCCCCAAATGCTGTGTATTTGGGAAGCTCAATTCGGTGACTTTGTCAACGGTGCTCAGGTTATTATCGACCAGTTTATCACAAGCAGCGAATCTAAATGGGGTCGACTCAGTGGCATTGTTATGTTGCTGCCTCATGGCTATGAAGGACAAGGTCCAGAGCACTCCTCGGCACGTTTGGAGCGCTTCCTACAATCGTGTGCTGATAATAATATTCAGGTCTGTAACTTAACAACACCTGCTCAATTATTTCATGTTTTGAGAAGGCAAATGAAACGGGAGTTTAAAAAGCCTTTGGTGATAATGACGCCAAAGAGTTTATTACGACATAAAGAATGCGTATCAAAAGTATCTGATTTTACCGAAGGTCATTTTCATAATATGATCGATGATGACAGTGTGGATAAAAATAGAATTAAAAAAATCATCCTTTGCTCTGGTAAAATTTATTATGATTTAGAAAGTCATAGAAAAACTCGAGGCTATGAACATATTGCTATTGTTCGAGTCGAACAATTTTATCCTCTAGATCGTGAATTATTTTCATCTATACTTAAAAGCTATCCAGATGAAGCAGAAATCATATGGTGCCAAGAAGAACCCAAAAATATGGGTGGCTGGACATTTATTCTTTCCTATATTTTAAAGCTAACTGGTAAGATGCCAAAATATGTTGGCAGAAAATGCTCTGCAAGTCCTGCAGTAGGCTCCTTAGCGATTCATAAATATGAACAGTCTACATTAGTTAGTGAGGCTTTGGATTCAGAATAATCGAAAAAATTCCGAACTTCTGATTTGCCATTAACCTTAATTCACAATTATAAAACTCTAAATTAACTATTATGGCCATTGAAGTAAAAGTTCCCTCTATGGGTGAATCAATAACAAGCGGAATACTCTCAGCATGGCTTGTGAAAGATGGTGATTTCGTTGAAAAGGATCAACCTATATACGAACTTGAGACAGATAAAATTACCTCAGAGGCCACTGCAGAGGTATCAGGAGTTATTCAATTTAAAGTCGATCAAGATGCAGAAGTAGATATCGGTTCGACTGTTGCTACGATTGACGATTCTGCAAAGGCACCTACAAACAATGAAGAATCTAAAGTAATTGAAGCCAAAGAAACTCCGATTCAGCCTACTATTTCAGATGTAAACGATGCTCCAAAAAAGGAAGAAGAAAAAAAGGCACAGGAAGTAGCTAATTCCGAAAAAAGTTTATCACCTGCTAGCCGAAAACATTCAATTGAAACACAAGTTGATATAGATCAATTAGAAGGCACTGGAAAAGATGGAAGAATCACAAAGGGCGATATCCTATCTGCTAAAGCACCTCAAGTGGTTGCCCCCAAAGAGTCTACATCGAACCAATCAGGTTCGCTAACAAGTAGCACAACACCC
>NTJV01000003.1 GCA_002457235.1 Puniceicoccaceae bacterium MED-G32 | reverse complement strand
TTTTGTGATGACTTTTTCCTGCTTTGTTTTATCACATTTAATTACTATGGAATGGATCGACAGTCATTGTCATTTAGATGGTTTCTTGAATAAGGGTGTATTGCCTGAGATTTTAGATCGAGCGCAAGCTTCAGGCGTGCATCAAATGATTGCTATTGGTACTGATTTAAAGGATTGGGAGATCAATTATAATTTGGCTTCTGAGCTGCCTGATCGAATAGCTTATACTGTAGGATTGCATCCTTGTTATGTGACCGAAGCTTGGGCAAAGACTGTGGATCACTTAGAAGCGTATTTCAGTCGTCCTATATTACCAGTTGCTTTAGGAGAAATCGGACTCGATTATTTTCATTTACCAAAAGATGCGGAAGCAACAGAAGCCCTAAAAGCTCATCAACAATCGGCCTTTGAAGTTCAGCTACAGATCGCTAAGAGGCAAAATTGCGCCATCGTGATTCATAGTCGAAATGCTTTTGAGGATACTTTATCCATGATAGATGCTTCAGGTGTCGATTGGGAGAAAGTGGTGGTGCATTGTTTTAGTTATTCATCGGAGCAAATTAAATTGCTTATTCAGAGAGGAGGGCGTGCTTCTTTTACTGGGATCATTACTTATAAAAATGCACCTAATGTTCAAAAGGCTTTAATCGAGCAGGGTGTTGATAATTTGATGATCGAAACAGACAGTCCGTATTTAACTCCTGAGCCCTATAGGGGTAAAAAGAATGAGCCGGCCTATGTAGCCAATATTGGATTAAAATGTGCTGAATTATTTGGAATTGAGCCTGAAGCTTTAGCCGAAAAGTTAGCTGAAAATACTCGAAGTTTTTTTGGTCTTAAGTGCTCAGATTGATTCTCTTGTATATCTGAATATTAGGTTTTCCTTTACCTTCTTTGCCCAGTCTTTTTCCAAGACTCCAATGTGATGAAATCTCATTTAGTTTAAACTCACTTGGACACTCTATAATGAGCTGTGTAGTTTCATTGGCACAGCTTAAAGCTAGTGTATCCAGTAAATATTCGCTATGGCTTTCCCATAAAGCATAGGGTGGGTCTAAGAAAATAAAATCAAAGCTTTGTTGATTGGAGGCTGAGTGAGCTTTAAGTAAGTCAGATTGCTTTATTTGAATCGCTTCTGATTTAAGTTCAGCACTTTTGACTACGGTTTGAGCGTTCTGCTTTATGCATTCAATTGCTGTTCGATTGTGCTCTATAAACAGACAAGATTTTGCTCCTCGGCTTAAGGCTTCAAGGCCGTAGCTTCCAGAGCCAGCAAATAAGTCTACGCAAGTAACATCTTCTATGCTGTTTGCTAAACTGGAAAAAAGTGACTCTCTCGTGCGATCGGTAGCAGGCCGTGTGTTTTGACCATTGGGAGATTTTAAGGCGATGCCTCGTGCTTTGCCTCCGGTGATGCGCATGTTATATCGAGAATTGAATGACTAGGAAAGGGTTGCCATTTTTATCGCAATTAATTGAGGAATTAATTTAGCGAGCTCGTGCAGCGGTAACTGTGTTGCTGAATCTGATATTGCATTATCTGGGTTGGGGTGAGTTTCAAGAAAGACTCCGTTCGCACCTGCTGCTAAGGCAGACCGTGCTAACAAAGGAACAAATTCTCGTTGACCACTGCTAGTCCCGTTACCTGCTCCCGGAAGTTGTACACTATGAGTCGCATCAATGATCGTCGGATGTCCGTTTTCATTCATAATACCAAAACTTCGCATATCTACGACTAAGTTTTGGTAGCCAAAGCTGCTGCCACGTTCCGTTTGCCATATTTCTTTAGCTTCTAAGGATTCTAGCTTGTGAATCACATGAGACATTTCTTGAGGTGATAAAAATTGTCCTTTTTTCACATTCACCACGCTATCAGTTTCTGAAGCGGCTATGATTAAATCGGTCTGTCGGCATAAAAATGCAGGGATTTGTAAAACATCCACCACTTCGGAAACGATTCCTGCCTGATCCGGCAAATGGATATCAGTTAGTGTTGGGAAGCCATATTCTTCTTTAATCTTTCGAAAAATAGCCAAGCCTTCATCAATGCCCGTTCCTCGATTGCTTTTGATTGAGGTTCGATTCGCTTTATCAAAGGAGCCTTTAAAGACTATATTAAGAGCAGGGTATTCTTGTTCTAATTTGGCAAGTGTATCTGCTACTTCACGACAAAGGTCAATGCTTTCAAGTGAACAAGGACCAGCTATGAGAAGGAGTTTGTCAGATTGGTATAACATATCAGATTTTTTTAAGTTAAGGAGCCAGTCGTTGACTCAACCATTGATCATTTTGCAAATTATATTCAAAGCGATCATGTAAGCGATTATCACGACCTTGCCAAAATTCAAAACGTGTGGGAATAATGCGAATACCACCCCAATTTTCAGGAAGAGGAATGGGCTCGTCTTGATATCGAGCATCCAGTTCAGCTAATCGATCTTCAAGTACCTTTCGAGATGCAATTACCGTACTTTGAGGCGAGACGAGTGCGCCTAATTGGCTACCCCTTGGGCGACTGTGAAAATAAAGTTCTGAAACTTTGCGATCCACTTTTTCTGTGAATCCTTGAATGTTGATTTGCCTTTGTAAAGGATGCCAAACGAAATTCACAGAAACATCCTTATTAACATCCATGCCCTTTGCTTTAGCACTTTCGTAATTGGTATAAAAGATCAAACCATCCTTAGAGAAATCCTTAACCAATACAATCCGAGTGCGGGGCTTCCCATCCGGTGATATCGTAGCTAGACTCATCGCATTGGGCTCATCTAATTTAGATTTAAGTGCTTCAGAAAACCATTTTTCAAATTGATCAAAAGGGCTTTTAAAAAGATCAGATTCACTGAAGCTGTCTTTGGTGTAGCTTATTCTTAAATCGGATAAATCCATAAATTCTTATTATAGTTCGGCTAACCAGCGTTCCACTTCAATTGCTGATTGGCAACCCATGCCCGCAGCTGTGATTGCTTGGCGGTAAACATGGTCAACGCAATCGCCCGCAGCAAATAGTCCAGGAAGAGAAGTTCGTACTTGGCTTTCAGAAGCTGGAACAATATAGCCATTGTCATCTCTATCGAGTAAGCCTTGAACAAAGTCTGTATTTGGAATGTGCCCAATAGCTATAAATACCCCCTTGCAAGGTATCTCTTCGGAATCTCCTGTATCGGTTTTCTTAACTTTTAAAGCTCGTGCATTACCAGACTCATCTGCAAGGACTGCTTCGGGATTCGCATTCCATACCACTTCAATTTTTTCGTGGGCAAGAGTCCGCTCGGCCATTATTTTTGAGGCTCTTAAAGTATCACGACGATGTACTAAGGTAACTTTAGAACAAAAGCGTGTTAAAAAGAGGGCTTCTTCGCAGGCTGAATCACCACCTCCAATCACGGTCACATCCATATCTCGATAGAAAGCACCATCGCAAGTAGCACAGGTTGTAACTCCTTTTCCGCCGTACATTTCTTTTTCTCCAGGAATGTCGAGTAATCTTGGTCTTGCCCCTGTCGCAATAATCACTGCTTTCGCCTCAAAGGTTTTATCACCTGCATGTAAAATTTTAGTCGTTCCATTCACTTCTATGGAATCAATTTTTGCGTGTTCAAAACGTGCTCCGAATCGAGCGGCTTGTTTTCTCAAGCGATCCATCATTGTGTATCCATCAATTCCTTCAGGAAATCCTGGAAAATTTTCTACTTCAGAAGTGGTGGTTAATTGTCCACCAGGCTGAGAGCCCTCTAAAACGAGAGGATTTAATTGTGCACGCCCTGTATAGATGGCCGCAGTCAAACCTGCACAGCCTGTTCCTAAAATGATTATATCTTCCATAGTTTAATGTTATCTCAATAGAAGGGATTAAGATGATAAGCTCAATAAAAATTAGCGAAAAGATAGTAGAGTTATTTTGAAACCTGCAATTTTTCTAAATACTTGGCGATCATATCATATTCAATGTTAATAGGATCGCCCACCGATTTGCTGTGCAAATTGGTAACTTCTAGGGTATGAGGGATCAACCAAACACTAAAACTCGATTCATTTACGGAGTAAATGGTTAATGAAATACCGTCCAGTGTAATGCATCCCTTTGGCACGACATATTTTAAGGAAGTAACGTCTGATTCCGCAGGGCTTATTTCAATAATGGTATCTTTATCGTTTTTTTCAATGGAACGAATGGCACCTAATCCATCAACATGCCCAGAAACAAAATGTCCTCCCATTCGAGATGTGGGGAGTAGAGCTCGCTCAAGATTCACTAAACTACCATTTGACACTGATTTAATAGAGGTTTTTCGAATCGATTCTTCTAATAAATCAAAAAATAAGCATGCACCCTGAATACCAACAACCGTTAAACAGCAACCATTGATTGAAACACTATCTCCAAGCTTAATGTCGTCTAAAATTAATTTTGCTTCTATTTCGAGACGCCATGCTTGATCCAGTTCTTCAAAAGAACGGACGATCCCTGTCTCTTCAACAATACCTGTAAACATAGTTAATACTTGATGTAAAATGGTGCCAAGGGGGAGATTTGAACTCCCGACCAAAGGCTTATGAGTCCTCTGCTCTACCACTGAGCTACCCTGGCTTCCGAACGAGTTATCAAAGCTAACCACGCTTTGAAGTCAAGATTTCTTGATAAAATCTAAACTATTGAGCAAGATAGCAATCGATTGCTATTTAATGTGGCTAATTTAGGACTGTTGATTATCGGGCAATTTTTTCGTATTTATAATATCAAGTAAAGAAGTTATAAAGTCATCTGCGCTTGAGATATTTTCTAGTTCTTTGTTGGCTCGAGAACGCACCGATATTTTCCCAGCTTCTGCTTCTTTTTTTCCAAGAATTATCATGTGAGGTACCTTAGCGATTTCTGCTTTCCGAATTTTTGCGCCAAGTTTATCCGCCACTTCATCGACCGTGCATCGTATTTTTGCAGAAGATAATTGCGATTCAATTGCTTTCGCCGCATCAACGAGTTCATCATTCATAGGGAGAATACGGACTTGTTCGGGAGCGAGCCAAGTTGGGAAGTTGCCGGCAAAGTGTTCAATGAGGACACCACAGAAACGCTCCATAGATCCAAAGGGTGCTCGGTGAATCATCACAGGGCGATGTTTTTCATTATCTGCTCCAATATAACTTAGGTCGAAACGTTCGGGTAAATTGTAGTCTACTTGTACAGTGCCGAGTTGCCATTCTCGTTCAATCACATCTTTGACCACGAAATCAATTTTGGGTCCATAGAAAGCTGCTTCTCCTTCTTCTTCGGTAAAGTCAACCCCTAGGTTTTTAGCTGCTTTTCTTAAGGCATCTTCTGCATGATCCCATTGTTTAGAATCGCCGACATATTTAGTTGAGTCAGTGTCACGCAATCCTATTCGAACACGATAATTATTCATGCCTAATGTTTTGAAAACAAGTTTTACTAAGTTTAAGCACCCAACAATTTCTTCAGCAATTTGCTCTTCAGTGCAGAAAAGATGTGCGTCATCTTGAGTGAAACCTCGAACACGAGTCATGCCATTTAGTTCACCAGATTGCTCCCAACGATAAACAGTTCCAAATTCAGCCAAGCGGATGGGTAAGTCTCGGTAGGAGTGGGGTTGGCTATCAAAAATCTTGATATGCATCGGACAGTTCATCGGCTTGAGTAAATAGCCATCAACAGTCCCTTCATCGAGTTGGTTCGAAAGTTCGCCACAGGAGCAACCTTCCTTTGCAAGTTGCTCTAATGTTCCAGGTTCTACGACTGGAGGAAATTGAGATTCTTTATAATAGGGGAAGTGTCCAGAAGTACGATAAAGTCCAAGTTTCCCTATGTGTGGTGTGTGCACTTGGCTATACCCTGATTTCCTTAGCTCTTCACTGATGAAATTCTGAAGTTCGTTTCGAATAATAGACCCGTTCGGCGTCCACAATATCATGCCTGATCCAACAGCGTCATCTATGTGGAAGAGTTTTAATTCTTTTCCGAGTTTTCGGTGGTCACGTGCTTTTGCTTGCTCAAGTTTTTCTAAATAATCTTCCAGTTCTTGAGCAGAAGGAAATGCAGTTCCGTATATGCGTTGAAGTTGAGTATTATTTTCGTCTCCTCTGTGATAGGCTCCAGCAATGGAAAGGAGTTTAAAGGCCTTTATTTTTTTAGTATAGTTAACATGTGGGCCTGCACAGAGATCAGTAAATTCGCCGTTTTGATAAAAACTAACAGCTTCGCCTTCGGGAATGTCATCTAATCGGCCGAATTTATAGCGGGTCTGTCCACTGGCTTCAATTTTTGCTTTAGCCTCTTCCCGTGTGGCTTCGATTCGAGTGAATTTCTGATTTTCTTTAATCACCTTCTTCATTTCTTTCTCAATGGCTTCAAGGTCCGAGGCATCGAGTTTTTTCTGGCAATCAATGTCGTAGTAAAAGCCGTTGTCGGTCGGTGGTCCGATATCAAGTTGAGTGTCTGGGTATAGCCTAAGAATCGCAGTTGCGAGCACATGAGAGCATGAGTGACGCAGTGTTTCTAGTGGAGACATTTCTTTCATGATTTTTAAAAAGGGAATCTTTGGTTGGAGAGTCAATAATGTATTACAAGAAATAGATACATTGATCTTTATACAAGAGTATAGGTATGGGCGGATGTTCCTTTTATCGGTAAGCCATCAATAACGAATATTTTTCCGGCATGCGTTTCTGGGTAATCTTTTTTAATACCTGTAGTGACAAAGAGTCGGTTGAGTGCTCGTCCACCAAAGGTGCAAGAAGTAGTTTCAATAGCAGGTATTTTTATCGTTTGTAGAAGGCTTCCATTTTTTGTATCAAAGCTAGCAACGCAACCGCCATGACAGAAGGCTACCCATAGATTATCTTTGTGATCAATAGTCATACCATCTGGCGAACTATCGAATCCTAAAGCTTCTGTATCGATGATGGTTTCTGCTTGGGTGATTTCAGAAGTATCTTTGTTATAGGCATAGGCTTGGATGTTTCTATTTGGGGTATCGATATGAAAAAAACGTTTCTTATTTTGAGACCAAGCAAGCCCGTTTGAATTGGTCAGTCCTTCAAGTTTTTTTCCAAGATTTTGTTGGGCATCAAGACAGTAGAGAGAGGCGCTACCTTTAATTTTTTTTAAGCTGATGGTTCCACCCCAAAATCGACCACAAGGGTCGCATTTACCATCATTGAATCGATTATCTGGAAGGTGGGACTCTGGGTCGGTAATTTGGCTACTTTTTTGTGTTTTGGGATCGAAAATAGAGATACCATTATCACCTGCATACAGTAGCTTTCCATTATTGCAGGGGACGATACAGCCAATGCGTTCAGGGAATTCCCAAATTGTTTCTTCTTCGGTATCTGGGTTGAGTCGGATGATTGCCTTACCTTCTATGTCGACATAATATAGCGAATCATTCCACCAAATAGGGCCTTCACCCCAAAGTGAGTGGCGATTACCTATGGCTTTAATAGTAAGGGTACTTTGATCCATTATAAATGTGGGTGTCTTATTGATTGAGGGGGAAGAGTTCAAAGTCAGTCGGGGTATCTTTGACATCCCATCCATCATTTTGTAAGCTTTTTCTTAAAGAGTCAGCTTTGGCGTAGTCTTTGTTTTGCTTGGCTTCCCAGCGCTCTTTTGCCAATTCAAGAATCGCTTGAGGTGCTTTTGAAGCCTGCAAGGGATTTGAGAATAATTTTAAGCCAAGTGCATAAAGAATAGAGCCAAGTGCTTTGAGGAGTTTTTCTGTCTCATCTGAATCGAGTTTACTAACTGGGTTAGAGCCGATTAATCCAAAGAGTGATCCTAAACACGCAGAGGTGTTGAGGTTATTGCTGAGTCCTTCCCAAGCGTTTTGAAGAAGGCCGAAGTGATCGATTTTATGCGTGGTTACATAGTGTTCATTAAATTGCTCTTTGCTCTTTTTTACATTTTGAAGTAGGGCTTCGGTGAAGCGCTCAATCTTGTTTAGGGCACTGTCGGATGCCCGTAACCCATCGAAGGTAAAGTTAAGAGGCTGTCGATAGCTGGAAGCTATGAGCGTGTAACGCAAGGCCATGGGTGAATGGTTTTTTGCAATTAGATCGTCTAATGTATATAAATTTCCTAAGCTTTTTGACATTTTTTTGTTTTCAACTCTTAAGTGAGCAGAATGGAACCAATGGGTACAAAGCGTTTTTTCGTAGGCTGATTCAGATTGTGCAATTTCATTTTCATGATGAGGAAAGCAAAGATCAATACCCCCTCCGTGTAAATCAATGGTCTGCCCTTCGAAAGTACGGTGAATCATGGCACTACATTCTAA
This sequence comes from Puniceicoccaceae bacterium MED-G32, assembly GCA_002457235.1. Classification (GTDB taxonomy): domain Bacteria; phylum Verrucomicrobiota; class Verrucomicrobiia; order Opitutales; family Coraliomargaritaceae. The sequence continues at coordinate 27,952 of NTJV01000003.1, read as the reverse complement.
GTGCCAACCAGGGCGTCCTTCACCCCATGGGCTTGTCCAATAGTTATCTCCATCTTCGTCTTTGCGCGCTTTCCAAAGTGCAAAATCTGAAATAGATTCACGATCATATTCATCAGATAAATTTGCGGAGCCAGCAGAATTTTCGGTTTGAGATTTTAGTTCAGATTGATCAATGCGATTGAGCCTTCCATAATCACAGCAGGATTGTACGCGGAAATACACCGACCCATCTTTTTCAACATAGGCATGATTTTTCTGAATTAATTGTTCAACGAGCTGTATCTGTTCTTGTATATGATCTACTGCTTTAGGCTCTGAACTTGGTGTCAGTAAGTTGAGGCTCTGACAATCAGCATGAAATTTTTTCGTCCAATGTTCGGTGAATGTTTTGAGGCTTTGATTCTTCGCTTGGGATTCGCGAATCGTTTTATCATCTACATCCGTGATATTTCGAACATGCTTAACTTGAAATCCATCTATTTCTAATACTCGTCTAAGAACATCCTGAATTAAAAAAGTACGAAAGTTTCCAATATGTGCGGGACCATAAACAGTAGGTCCACAGCAATAGAAATAAAAAGGTCTGCCTTCGGGTTGGCTTAATGTTTGATTAGATCGAGTTAATGTATCGTATAGTTTAACCGGCATTTTTTTAAAAACAGTTTTGTTTAAAAGGTTTGGAGCAAATACTTGATATGTAAGCAGTTTTATTTAAGTTGATTCATATGTCAGATAAAAAAGATTATCAATTAGATTTGATTCATCGACCAAGAAGATTGCGTCAAACTCAATCCTTACGTGATCTTGTTGAGGAAACAGATTTAAAAATTTCGAAGTTAATTCAACCTCTTTTTGTGATTGAAGGTGATTCGATTTGCGAGCCAGTTGATTCTATGCCTGGGATTGAGCGACTTTCAATTGATTTATTACTTAAGGAATGTGAGTCCTTGATTGAGCTTGGAATTGGTGGAGTTGCTTTGTTTCCAAAGATAGAAGCCTCTTTGAAATGTAATATGGGTCGTGAAGCCTTGAATCCGGAAAGCTTAATTTATCGGGCAATAAAAGCTTTGCGCAAACATTTCCCTGAGTTGACAATTATTGCTGATTTGGCCTTAGACCCTTACACGATAGATGGGCATGATGGGATTGTTGAAATTGGTTCACAATCTCCTTTGAATGATGTGACAGTGGATATTCTTGCTGAGATGGCCGTTTTAGCAGCGGATGCAGGTGCGACTATGGTTGCCCCTTCAGACATGATGGATGGACGAGTAGGTGTGATTCGAAAAACCTTAGATGCAAATGCTTTTCAGTCAGTTTTAATTCTTTCCTATGCGGCCAAATACGCTTCAGCTTTTTATGGACCATTTAGAGATGCAGTTGGGAGTGTCTCTTTAGAAACAGGTGCGATCATTGATAAAAGAAGTTACCAATTGAATCCAGCCAATCGAAGAGAAGCTCTTTTAGAAACGAGTTTGGATGAATCAGAAGGTGCCGATATTCTTATGGTGAAACCGGCTGGCCAGTATTTAGACATTATTCGTGAAGTTCGAGAATCTACCATTTTACCAGTTGCTGCTTATCAAGTTTCAGGTGAGTATGCCCAAATTATGGCGGCTTCAGAAAAAGGTTGGTTAGATTTGAAGGCCTGTCGAAATGAATCCTTGCTGGCGATTCGTCGAGCTGGGGCAGATATGATTCTTACCTATTTTGCTAAAGCGTATGCTCAAGATATAAATTGATCACAGGGAATTAGGAGGAGACTTTTTTTTCGATTGGGTATCTTTTAATCGAGCAAGCTCCCGCATATCAATTGCTGGGTCGTCGTCTTCAAAAATTTCTTCTCCGATAATATGCTCAATTACATCTTCCATAGAGAGAACACCTACCGTTTCTTTATTGTCATTGATAACAATTGCCAGTTGTTGTCTGTGCTTTAGAAAGAGTTCAAGAGCCTCTGCGGCTACGGCCTTTTCTTTAATGAAAATTGGCTTTTGTGCTAATGCACGAATTTTCATTACATCTTGGTCTTTCGCCTTAGCGCTGAGTAGATCTCTTCTTCTAACAATTCCGACGATGGTATTCAAATCTTTATAAAATAGGGGTATTCTTCCAAAAGGAAGTTCCCTGTTTGCCTTAAATAAAGTGCCAATAGTTTCATCTACGTCTAAGGCATAAATGACGGAATAAGGGGTCATGATCTCGCTTATGGCAATATCATCAAGGGTTAATGCATTGCTGATCATGTCTCGTTCGTTATCGGTAAGTGTACCGTCTTTTGCACTTTTCTCAGCCATTAGAATAATGTCTTCATCGGAATCTGATTCTTTCTTTTTTGAATTTAAGATAAATTTAACGAAAGTACCTACTAAACGAGATAAGGGCATCATAATGGAGCAGACCCCATTTAGAACATGGGGCATGTAGGGTAGTAATTCAGAGCGATACACGATGCCGACATTTTTTGGAATAATCTCGGAGAAGAAAAGAATAGCAACAGCCATAAAACTTGAAATCTTTAGGAGAATATTTGGGTCTTCAGGCCAAAGTTGAACACCGAGTCCGCCTACAAGAGTTGCACCTAGTGTATTGGCAATTGTGTTCAAGCTGAGAATTGCCGAACTGGTTTCCTCTATATTCAAAAGGTATTTGTCTAAAAGTTTTCCTCTTTTAGAATGAGACTGGCTCAGTCTTTCAATATCTACAGGTGTTGTGCTGAGGAGCAGAGCTTCTAAAATTGAGCAAATGGCGGATACTAGTATAGTAAATACTAGAGCAAGAAAAAATAATGTTATCATTTTGTGAGTTGGAATTAAGGAAATCCAACAGTATTACTCTCTTAAAAAAAGTGCTTTTTAACAAGTTTAAAACTTTAAATTATAATAAGTTCTACTATTTTTTTTGAACTCATGAGAATTTTAAATGCATTTTTGTCCTTAGTATTGATACTTTTTTTCACTACAGCGTGTTCTACAATTGTTGAAAATAATCTCCAATCGAATCAAGAGGTTTTAGTAGAATCAGTCCCTTCGGACTCAGATATTTATATGGATGGAGAATTTATTGGTAAAACTCCGATGGTACTGAGATTGCGGTCAGATTTGAATCATGAAATTTATTTTCATAAAAAGGGTTATAAACCTACTGTTGAGCATTTAAATCCGATTCAGAAATATGAAAAAAAGCCTTATGTTCAGTGGGGATTAGCTAAAGATTTCGGTCATTATTATAAGTTATCGTCTGATCATGTCATTGCTGAAATGTACTGGGATTCTTTACCTAATACTGTAGGAATTTCCCCTTATGAAGCTATGAGCGAATTAATTGCAAAAGCAGACAATGCAATGTCTTCTGGGAATTTAACTCTAGGTGAACATAAAATTATTATTCGTCAAATTATCGAATTATTTAATTCAAACTAGTTTTTTGAGCGTATTTGTCTTTGGTTCAAGAACCTTCTAATTCATGTGTACAATATCCACTTGTTTGAGATCTTATGGGAGCAGATAATTACAGAGCTAAAAATATTAAGGATAGTGATTGGACAATCGCATCCTCTGAAAAGTATTATGGATTAAAAAATTGGGGGAAAGGTCATTTTAAGATTGATGAAGAGGGTTTTTTAAAAGTGCACCCACTTAAGGATTCTAATGGGATTCGAATCTTTGACATTATTCAAGAGGCAAAAAGCAAAGGCTATGATTTGCCGTTGACGATTCGGATTCAAGATTTGCTACAAACTCGGGTCAAAGAGCTAAATGAAACATTTCGTGATGCGATAGAACAGGAAGCATACTCGGGATCTTATCGAGGAGTTTTTCCGATAAAAGTGAATCAAATGCGTGAGGTACTGGAAGAAATCTTAGAAGCTGGAGAAGCGTATAATTATGGTCTAGAATGTGGTAGTAAGCCTGAGTTAATGATCGCTTTAGCGCACCATAAAAATCTTAATTCGTTGATTGTTTGTAATGGTTATAAAGACGATGCATTTATTCGCCTAGCTTTATATGGGAATCGTATAGGTAAATCGGTGTTTCTTGTTGTAGAACAATTAAGTGAGATTCAGCGAATCATTCGAATCAGTAAAGAATTAGCGATACAACCGAAGATAGGATTTAGGATAAAATTATCAACGGTTGGGGAAGGGAAATGGGCGCGCTCTTCTGGAGAGGAAGCCAAATTTGGTTTGACCAGTCCCGAAATAGTTGATGCCGCCGAGAGTCTTAAAGAAGCGGGATTAGCTGATTGTTTGGAGTTAATTCATTTTCACATTGGTTCGCAGGTTCCAAATATACAAACGATTAAACGGGCCACAGTGGAAGCGACTCGCTATTATTGCGAATTAGCTGCAATGGGATTTCCTATGAAATATTTAGATGTAGGTGGTGGGCTTGGAGTTGATTACGATGGTTCAATGAGCAATTTCGAAAGTTCTATGAATTATACCTTAAAGGAATATGCAAGGGATGTGATTTATAATATACAGGCTATTTGCAGTGAAGCAGCTGTGGCTTGTCCGGACATTATAAGCGAAAGTGGGCGTTCAGTGGTTGCCTCGCATTCGATCTTAGTCAGCGAAGTTTGCGACAGAATTTCAAAAAATTCAATTGCACCAAAAGTGCGTAAAGAAAATCAGGCGCCGATTATTGAGAATTTCATTTCTATTTTAGAAAATGATTATCATGGTGCTCCTTTAGAGCGCTACCATGATGCTGTACAAAAAAAAGAAGAAGCTGATAATTTATTTAATTTAGGTTATTTGAATCTTAAGGATAAGGGCTTAGCGGATGCAATATTTTGGAAGATATGCCAAGACGTAGTATTATTTTATCAAGAAGAAAAAATTCAGCCAGAAGAGATGGATGTTTTAAAAGCGATGATGGCAGATCAATATGTCTGTAATTTTTCTGTCTTTCAGTCTTTGATTGATCATTGGGCTTGCGATCAGTTGTTTCCTATTGCACCAATCCACAGACTGAATGAGCGGCCAACAGTCAATACAACTTTGGTGGATATCACATGCGATAGTGAAGGTCGAATCGCATCATTTGTTGATTCTGAGGATGAACGTTCATTGTTGCGATTACATGAAATTAAAAAAGAGGAATCCTATTTTTTAGGGTTTTTCTTAATGGGCGCTTATCAGGATATTATGGGCGATTTACACAATTTATTTGGACGAGTGAATGAAGTGCATGTTTTTTTAGAGGATGATGAAGAAGATGGATTTTATATTGAAGATAGTATCCCAGGCTTTTCTGTGAATGAAGTTTTGAAACTTACGCAATATGATGGACAGATATTGTCTCGCAAATTGAAAAAACAAATTGATAGAGCGACAAAAGAAGACTTGATAAAACCGAGAGAGGGGACTCGAATTTTAGATGAATATTTACAGATCTTAAAATCTCAGACCTACTTAAACGAAAGCAATTAAATGAGTTGATTCTTTTAAATCACTCAACAATCTAAGTTAATTGTTACTGCTATTATGAACGACTCAGAACCAATTGGACAACAGATCGACGAAGGTGAAGTTGGGTTTGTTGATTATCAAGATTTTGTTTCTCTTGAATCGTTTCATTTTGAATCGGGCGGTGTGATTCCAGAATTGAAAATTCGCTATGAAACCTACGGTCAATTAAATCAGGCTAAAGATAATGCGATTTTGATCTGCCATGCTTTAACTGGAGATCATCATTGCGCTGGAGTCTATGATATTACGGAACGAAAGCGAGGTTGGTGGAATTTTATGGTCGGGCCTGGAAAGCCGATCGATACGAATCAGTATTTTGTTATTTGTTCAAATGTTCTTGGAGGATGCCAAGGTTCAACTGGGCCTAATTCAATAAATCCAGAAACTGGTAAACGTTATAATTTAGAGTTTCCTAAGCTAACGCTTAGAGATATGGTTAAAGCACAATCACGGTTAATTGACTCCTTGGGGATTGATAAGTTACACGCGGTAATCGGTGGCAGTATGGGCGGTATGTTAACCTTGCAGTGGGCTAAAGATTTCCCAAATCGCCTCAATCGATATATCGCTTTAGCCAGTGGCTCAAGGCATACGGCGCAAACTATTGCTTTTAACGAAACAGGTCGTCAAGCAATCATGCGAGATGCTAAATGGAATAAAGGGGAGTACGATTCTGAAGATGGGCCTTTTAGTGGATTGTCTGTTGCTCGAATGATGGCTCACATAACTTATTTGTCAGATGTTGGCCTTGAAGCAAAATTTGGGAGAAAACTAAAACAAGGTGATGTATCGAAAGAGCATTTTGATGTAGAGTTTGAAGTAGAGAGTTATTTGCACTATCAAGGGAAAAGTTTCGTCACTCGTTTTGATGCTAATTCATATTTATACTTAACAAAAGCTTTAGATCGTTTTGATTTTTTTGAAGGAGACAGCCCTGAATTAACCGTTAGTAAAATTCAAGCTAAGGGACTTGTTGTAGGCTTTGATTCTGATTGGCTTTATCCCCCTGAAGGCAATCGTGATATTGTAGAAAAATTATTAAGATATGGAAAGGAAGCTTCCTACGTTGAGCTATCGATGGATTATGGTCATGATTCATTCCTTGTACAATCTCAGGACCTATATCAACTCATACAAACTTATTTGAATTCTTAAATTCATGAATCCGACTAAAAATAAACGCCAAGTAGATTTTCAAGCCATTGCCCAATGGGTAGGGAAGGGAGAGCGTGTACTTGATTTAGGTTGTGGACGAGGGGTGTTGCTTGAATATTTAAAACAAAAAAATCAGGTATATGGAATTGGAGTGGATATTGATTTTCAAAAGATATTAAGTTGTATTAAGCGAGGTGTCAGTGCATATCAGGGCGATATAAAATCTTTTCTAAATCAATTTGATGATAACAGCTTTGATCATGTAATTCTTAGTCGTACCATTGATCAACTTGAAGAACCGGACTTCATTATTAGTAAGAGTTTACAAGTTGGCAAACGAGTGACAGTTGGGTTTATCAACAATGGATTTTGGGTGAATCGTTGGAATGCATTACTAAAAGGCTCTAGAACAATTAACGATGTTTTCCCTAATCCTTGGTATAAAACGCTTCCTTCTAATTCTTTTTCTATTCGTGAATTTGAAGCATTTTGTCTAGAAAAGAACATCAAGATAGAGGCACGTATTTGTTATTCTGGAGATTGGAAGAAAAAGCAGAATTTATTCTGTAATCTTTTGGCCGGATATGCCATTTATGACCTATCACTTAATGATAATTAAATCCTGTATCGCACTTATAAAACTATGGACATCGAAACATTTCCAAATCCAAATCCTAATCAGAATTATATAATACAGCATATTCAAGAAGAGTTTACTTCGACTTGTCCGATGACCGGTCATCCCGATTATGCGACAGTGGTTTTCACTTATGTGCCGGATCAAGTCTGTGTGGAATTAAAGGCAATGAAATTGTATCTGCATGAATATCGTAATAAAGGGATTTTCTTTGAGGCGGCTTCAAATAAAATATTTGAGGATTTATTTTCTGTGACTCAGCCGAAATGGGCTCGTTTAGAGACGCTTTGGCGTGGTCGTGGTGGCATTCGCTCAAATGTGATAGTTGAAGACCAAAAGCCAGATTATCAAGGACCCAAAGCAGAGCTTTTTAAGCAGTAGGTTCAATCTTTTGGAATTCCATGGGATATGGAGAGCCCCCTTCTGAATTATCAATAATAATAGCAGCAACAGTATCGCTGTAAACATTTACTGAAGTCCTGCACATATCTAAAATACGATCGGTTACCCAGATCACTCCAATTGCTTCAACAGGTAGCCCAACTGCAGGTAAGATAATTGAAATAGCAACGAGACTTGCAGCGGGAATTCCTGCAACACCTATACTTGTGGTTAATGCAAGAAAAACGACTAAGCATTGTTGACCGACAGTTAAATCAACACCCCCAATTGAGGCGTAGAGCTGAGAAATAAATAAGACCACGATGCATTCATATAATGCGGTACCATCCATATTGATCGTAGCTCCTAGGGGTAAGGTGAAAGCACAGGTTTTATTTGAAACTTTTGCTTTTTCTTTTACGACGTCCATGGTTAAAGGAAGTGTTGCCGATGAACTTGCTGTAGAAAATGCAGTTAGCAATACGGGTATCATCGCTTTCAAGTGTGTGAAAGGGTTTATACGAGTAAACAGCTTTATAAGAATGCTTAAGACAATTAGAAGATGGATTAGTAGTCCTAGAAATACGGTTAAGAAGAATGCCGATAGGGTATGAATAAGGTCTCCTATTGGGGCACTATACAGTATAGGAAGGACTAGTCCAAATACACCAATAGGTGCAAAACTTATGATCCATTCCGTTAACTTTAATATAACTGCCTGAAAGCTTTCCCAAAATTGTTTTTGAACGGTTCGCAAATTATCAGGTAAGCGTCCAGCAAAGAAGCCAAATAATATTGAAAATAGAATTACCCCCAATAGTTGTCCATTATCGCTGGCTGCTTTGAAGATATTTGTTGGTAACATTCGTTTAAATATATCAAGTAGATCGCTTTGATCTTTGCCTTCAACGGCTTCAAGGAGTCCGGAAGAAACTGTGACTTGTGAGGCTTCTCCCAATAAGGCTTGAGCAACGGAGGCATCAACATGACCTGGCTGGATCAAATTTACGAGAAAGATGCCCAATAGAACAGCAAGAAGTCCGCTTAAGGTATAATAGAGAATAGTTTTTAAACTAATGGATCCGATTCCTGACGATGCACCGAGTTGTATCACCCCGGAAACCATTGAAGTAACAATTAATGGAACAACCATCATTTTCAATGCGTTCATAAAGAGATCGCCAAAAAATTGCGCAGTTTGTAAGACAAGTTTTGTTAAAGCTGGATCTGTTAGTGGTAAAAAAACCAGGGCTATGATCGCTGATAATGTCAGAGAAAAGAGGATTTGCCAATGTAGACTCCACTGTAAGGGATTAACTTTCATTCGTTTTTTCATAGCCTAATAATTGCCAGGAGGGAAGGTCTATTTCTTCGGCCCGTACGCTCTGTGTATAGCCTTTAGTGAATAGGGATTCTAGCCAGTGCTTAATGACTTCATTGTCGCTTTTTTTACACAGAGATGCGATTTGCTTACGCCTTTGTGTAAAAATAGTGCGTATCAAGGCTTTGGTTTCTTTTGAAAAACAAATTGCACTTTGCTTTAAATCAAGACGAATTAAGGTAGAATCGACTTTAGGTTTAGGGTAAAAGCATGAAGCGGATACAGTATGAGTTGAATGAACGATATATGCTGATTGAAGAAAGATAGAAATTGCCCCAAAATTTTTTGTCTTTGGTTGTGCATTATAGCGATCAGCTGCTTCTTTTTGCAACATAAGTACCATTCGTGTTGGAAGTGCGGTAGAAAGAACCGCTTCCAGCCATGGGGTGGCTACTGCGTACGGGAGGTTAGCGACTATCTTAAAATCATTGGTTTGGTTTTGATCCATCAATGAACCTAGTGGTTTTTTTAAACAATCTTCGTTTAATAAATGAAGATTATCCGAGTCTTTAGATATGGTTTCCTCTAGGTAATTAGCTAAGGTTTTGTCTTTCTCAACAGCGAAAAGTTGAGCACCTGTCGAAAGAATCGCTTTGGATAGTGTCCCTAGTCCAGGTCCTATTTCAACAATAGCTTCGTTTTTATAAATGCCCGCCAACTCAATCGATTTTCTAACAATGTTTCCATCAATCAAAAAATTTTGACCGAGTTTTTTGTTGGGAGAATGTCCCAGTGCATTAAGGATAGTATGCGTCTGGTTTGGATTAAGCGGCAAAATTAATTTGGTTATAAAGAATGAAATTCTTCGATTAAATTATCTGGGTCTTCAGATCGCATTAAGGCTTCTCCTACTAGAATCGCATCAGCCCCACAATTTCGTGCACGCAATGCATCTTCGATATCAAAAATCCCACTTTCGCTTACTTTGACAATGCCTTCAGGAATTTTAGGAATCAAATTTTCAGAAATAGCTAAATCTGTTGTGAACTGTCTCAAATCACGATTATTCACCCCGACAATTTTAGGGTCAAAATTGAGACAATTCTCCAACTCCCTCTCATTGTGAATTTCATATAAAATATCTAGGTTAGCATGAAAAGCAGCTTCCTGAAGGGTTTTAATTTCGTCATTGGTTAAGGCACGAACAATAATAAGAATACATTTAGCGCCTGCTTCTGCCGCTTCAAGAACTTGAATAGGGTGGATCATGAAATCTTTTCTTAAACAAGGGGTAGTGCGTTGATGCTGATGAAGGAAATCTACCACATCCCATAGATCATTCAATGATCCGCCAAAATAATCTGTATCAGTTAAAATGGATAATGCATCCGCTGCTGCATTGTTGTAAACACGTGCTTGCTCTACCGCATCCATACCTTTTGCGATATTGCCAGCAGAGGGTGATTTCCGTTTTATCTCTGCTATTACTGAGAGTCGGTCAGGTGAGGAAAGAGCTTCAATAAAAGGAATGCTTGGGCTTTTTGATTGGCCAAGTATTTCAAGTTCTTTGGCTTTTATCGGACGCGCGATATGCTCGAGCGACTTTCGCTTGCTAGCCATTATTTCCTCAAGTTTATCCATGGGTTGAACTCGAATTCGTCTCTATTGTTTATATTTTAAAGTGGATGCAATAAAGTTTGCAAACAAGGGGTGAGCGGCATGAGGCTTAGATTTAAACTCAGGGTGAAATTGCACAGCTACAAACCATGGATGCTCCGGCATTTCAATGATTTCAATTAAATCTTTTTCTGGATTAATCCCAGCAAAACGTATGCCTTTTTCTAATAATATTTCACGATAGTCATTGTTGAATTCATAACGATGGCGATGACGCTCACTAATCGTTTCTGAGCCATAAGCATAGTAGCTGAAACTATCTTTTGATAACGTACAGTCATAAGCACCGAGTCGCATATTACCACCTTTTGTTTTCAATGCTTTTTGCTCTTCCATAATGTCAATGACTGGATGTGGAGTTTCAGCGTTAAATTCAGCACTATTTGCCTCTTTTAATCCAGCTACGTTACGAGCAAATTCAATGACGGCAATCTGCATACCTAAGCATAATCCTAAGAATGGGATTTGATGTTCTCTTGCGTATTGTGCCGCTAAAATTTTTCCTTCGATTCCTCTATCTCCAAATCCACCAGGAATTAAAATACCATCAAGGCTTTTTAAAATTTCGCTACCTTCTGTTTCTAAATCTTCAGCGTCAATGCGCTGTACCCGAACCGCACAATCATTTGCAATACCAGCGTGAGTGATCGACTCATAGACAGATTTGTAGGCATCCTGTAGTTCAATATATTTACCTACAACGCCAATTTCTACTTTATGTGATGGGGCTTTTAATCTACGAACTACGTCCACCCAAATTTGCATAGAGTTATCTGGATTATCCAAATTGAGCTTTTCGATGACTAGATCGTCCACTTTTTCTGTCTTAAGAGATAGAGGCAGTTCATAAATTGAAGTTTCTACATCACACTCTTCAATTACAGCCTTAATTGGGACATTACAAAATAAGGAGAGCTTTTTTCGCAGTTCATTTGAGATCGGTTTCTCTGAACGGCACACTAAAATATCGGGCTGAATCCCAATTTCTCTTAATTTTGCAACACTCTGTTGACTAGGTTTGGTTTTTAATTCACCCGCTGCTTTTAAATAAGGTAACAAAGTGCAATGAAGAAAGATAACATCATCAGGGTTTTTTTCTAAGGCAAATTGTCGCATAGCTTCCAAAAATGGAAGTCCTTCGATATCCCCGATAGTTCCCCCTAATTCCGTTATGACAATATCGGCGGGTTCACAAGCATCAGATGCGATACGATCTTTAATTTCATTTGTAATGTGCGGTATGACTTGAATCGTAGAGCCGAGGTAATCCCCGCGTCTTTCTTTTTGTAAAACTTTTTCGTAAACTTGCCCAGAAGTAAGATTGTTTAAGCGAGATAATTTGCCGGAGGTGAAGCGTTCGTAATGCCCAAGATCTAGGTCTGTTTCCGCACCATCATCTAAAACATAAACTTCACCGTGTTGAAAAGGGCTCATAGTTCCCGGATCAACGTTCAAATAGGGATCAAATTTTTGAATTCGAACAGTAAGGCCTCTTTGCTCCAATAAAGCACCAAGTGCAGCAGATGTAAGGCCTTTGCCAAGTGATGAGACAACACCGCCAGTTACAAAGATATATTTTGTGGTTTTTTTTGACATAGGTGGATCTCAGTTCGTAGGAATGTGTATTATTTTATACAGTCTTTCAAGACACATATCGAAAAAGCAATTCTTTTCCATTTTTTTTGTAACTTAATTTGTTTTTGTCGATTTTATACTCATTATTATATTGAATGTTTACAGTTAAGCTTGTTTTTTTAAACGTCTTTAACCTTATATAAAGTTCATGATCAGCGTACGTCAGTATCTTCAATCGTCTTTAGGACGTAAATGGTTGATGGCAATCACAGGACTAGTGCTCGTTTTATTTGTTATGGGGCATATGTTAGGCAATTTGTTGATTTATTTAGGTCCAGATGCTCTTAATGCTTATGCCTACAAACTGCATTCCATTCCTGATCCTATTATGGCTTTTATACGCCTTTCGTTATTGGTAGCGGTTGGGGTTCATATTTGGATGGCCGTCCTTTTAACTTTAGAAAATAAGAAAGCAAAGCCCTTGAGCTTCAAAAATAAAGTGAAGTCAAGTTATGCATCTAGAACAATGCGTATGAGTGGCGTTATTTTACTGTCTTTCATCATTTTTCATCTCTTACATTACACAGTACGAGTAGTGCCCACTATGGAATACAATGATAATGTTGTTTTTTCTGATATTGCAGGGAACTCAAATTATGTACCTCTTTATAAAGAGGCACACCCAGTGATCAAACATGGTGAAGCAGTTCAAACCTTCAACGTGTACGATATGCTTATTCATGGATTTAAAAATCCTTACGTATCGTTTTTCTACATACTATCGGTTGGACTCCTTTGTCTGCATTTAGCGCATGGAATCAGTAGCTTATTTCAAACCTTCGGTCTTCGAAATACGGTTTGGCGAGTCAGGTTAGATCGTATTGGCTTGGCTTATGGCTTGGTTGTTTTTCTTGGTTTTGCATCCATTCCCTTAGCAACACAATTGAATTTATTAAAATATTCTTGGGAAAGCACGGAGACAATTAATTCGATTTCTCAATCAATAGATATCTATCAATCGTCCTCAGATTAATTTAAGATTTAATTTTTAGCGCAATTACGAAATGAATTTAGACTCAAAAATACCCGAAGGACCTTTATCTGAAAAGTGGTCTAATCATAAATTTAATATGCGATTGGTCAATCCATCGAATCGCCGTAAATATAATGTAATAGTTGTTGGATCTGGCTTAGCCGGCAGTTCTGCAGCCGCAAGTTTAGCTGAACAAGGGTATAATGTATCCTGTTTCTGTTATCAAGATAGTCCGAGAAGAGCTCATAGTATCGCTGCTCAAGGCGGAATCAATGCTGCAAAAAACTACCAAAATGACGGAGATAGCGTCCAACGATTATTTTATGACACAATTAAAGGAGGGGACTATCGCTCGAGAGAAGCTAATGTGTATCGACTGGCAGAAGTTAGCACTAAGATCATCGACCAATGTGTTTCACAAGGTGTACCATTCGCTCGAGAGTACGGAGGTCTGTTAGCCAACCGTTCCTTTGGCGGTGCACAAGTCTCTAGAACTTTTTATGCTCGAGGACAGACGGGGCAACAATTGCTCTTAGGTGCCTATTCTAGTTTGAATCGTCAAATAGGTTTAGGCAAAGTGACGATGTATACTCGTCATGAGATGTTGGATTTGGTGGTGGTTGAGGGTCATGCTAAAGGCATTATTGTTAGAAATTTAGTGACGGGAGAAATCACACGTCACGCAGCGGATTGTGTCGTTTTAGCTAGCGGTGGTTATGGTAATGTATTTTACCTTTCAACCAATGCTCAGGCGTGTAATGTAACTGCTACATACCGAGCTTACAAACGTGGTGCTGGCTTTGCAAATCCTTGTTTTACTCAGATTCATCCAACTTGTATTCCGGTTCATGGGGAAGATCAGGCTAAGTTGACTTTGATGTCTGAGTCTTTGCGAAACGATGGTCGGGTTTGGGTTCCCAAATCTAAAGAACTCGCTGAAAAGATTCGTTCAGGAGAGCTTGATCCAAATACTATTGCGGAAGAAGATAGGGATTATTATTTAGAAAGAAAATACCCGAGTTTCGGTAATCTAGCACCAAGAGATATATCTTCACGCTCGGCGAAAGAAGTTTGCGATGAAGGTCTTGGTGTCGCGAGCTCAGGATTGGGAGTCTATCTTGATTTTCGAGATGCCATTCTTCGTGATGGAGAACAAGCCATACGGGAGCGTTATGGCAACCTGTTCGAGATGTATAATCGAATCACTGGAGAAAATCCTTATAAGACACCGATGATGATTTTCCCTGCGGTGCATTATACGATGGGAGGGCTCTGGGTGGACTATAATTTACAAAGCACAATCCCTGGCCTGTTTGTCGCTGGAGAGGCAAACTTTTCTGATCATGGAGCTAATCGTTTAGGAGCCTCTGCTTTGATGCAAGGCTTAGCCGATGGCTATTTTGTTGTCCCTTATACAGTCGGTAATTATCTGGGAGAGTTGGGCATCGCTGAAGCAGGCTTTTCTGATACCAAAAATACCGCTTTTGAACAAGTTGAGGCGGAAGTAAAACAAAGAATCAGTCAATTTATGAATACAAAAGGAACTCGCTCACCGCGTTCTTTTCATAAGGAAACAGGGCAGATTATTTGGGATTTTTGTGGAATGTCTCGGAATCAAGAAGGCCTGAATGAAGCGATTGATAAATTGCAAAAATTGAAAGAGGAGTTTTGGCAAAACGTTCTAGTTGTAGGGAAAGCTGAACAATTGAATGCTGAGCTTGAACGTGCAGGTCGTGTAGCGGACTTTATCGAGTTTGGAGAATTGATGTGTCGTGATGCTCTAATGCGTGAAGAATCCTGCGGTGGACATTTCCGTGAAGAGCACCAAACAAAAGAAGGGGAAGCATTAAGAAATGATACGGATTATGCTTTTGTCGGTGTTTGGGAATATAAAGGAGAGGGTCAAATACCTGTATTGCAGAAAGAAGATTTAGCTTTTGAAAATGTAGCATTAGCGACTCGTAGTTATAAATAATTGTTTGGTATGAAATTAAATCTCAAAATTTGGCGTCAAGAGAGTAAGAATTCAAAAGGTGAATATGTTGATTACTCAGTCGATAATATTTCTGAAGAAGCCTCTTTTCTTGAAATGTTGGATACTTTAAATGAATCTTTAGTTTCTGAAAATTCTGTACCCGTGGCTTTTGATCATGATTGTCGAGAAGGAATCTGCGGTATGTGTTCTTTAGTGATCAATGGTGAGCCACATGGTCCCGAAAAAGCAACAACAACCTGTCAATTACACATGCGCCATTTCAAAGATGGTGACACGATTACAATTGAGCCTTGGAGAGCGAATGCGTTTCCGGTAATTAAAGACTTAGCAGTAGATCGATCAGCCTTTGATAAGATTATGCAGTCGGGCGGATTTGTTACAGCAAGAACGGGTAGTGCAGTTGATGCCAATGAGATCCCTATCCCAAAAGAAGTCGCAGATAAAGCAATGGACGCGGCTGCTTGTATTGGCTGTGGAGCTTGCGTGGCCGCATGTCCAAATGCATCAGCCATGCTATTCACTGGAGCGAAAGTCAGTCATTTAAACAGTCTTCCGCAAGGAAAGGCAGAAAAAGAGCGTCGTTCCGTTCTAATGGTACAAGCGATGGATCAAGCAGGCTTTGGTGGCTGCACAAATATTGGGGCCTGTGAGAGTGTTTGCCCTAAATCAATTAACTTAGATGTAATTGCACAACTGAATAGAGACTATCATACCTCTAGCTTAAAGAAAATTTTACAATTCTAGATTAAATGCTTAGCACGTTTAATCTTATCTTTTTTTGTCTAATTTCCCCTTTTTGACTAGATTTCTGAGTTCTTCTAGCTCGGTCTCAATAGGAGTTTGAGATCCCGATTTTTTAAACCAATTATTAAGAATTAAAGAGCCGTATGCTGAAGTTTTCATATTGTGAAGCTTTGCTCTTCTTTCAATTTCTTTTAGGGTATCGTCGCCTATCCAACAATTAATTTGTTTATTACTCATTGATTAACTATAACTATAGATTCTTTAATATTTAGACATTAAAGTTATTGTAAAATTACTGTAAAATCTAGCACAAGCTGACTTATCTAGTGAGATTTAATAGAATATTTATAATTTCTAGAAACTATAAACGGTACTTTTTTAATTTAACTAAATGTATTGTTTTAACTCTTTATGCCTAAATTTTTTAACATTGAGGCAATATAAGGGAGTAGTTGTTTTTTACGACTGACTACGCCTTTAAGTAAATTAGCGCTGTATCTGCTGTGAACAGGAAATTTTATTTCCTCTTTTAATTCAGCATCACAGGCAACTAATAATAAGGAATCGTGTGAATTAATATCTGTAATTAAAAGCATACTAAAGAAGTGCTTTTGACTTTCTCTAAAGTGTTTGAGTGCTTTTTTTAAATCTTTAATTTTCCCTTTCACATTATCGAAGCCAAGCTCTTCAATTTGCGAAACAGAATAAGTGATGTCATTTTCTTCGTAAATTTTACAATCACTTTCAATGGTGTCTTCTGCACTTTGATTCAAAACTACAGAACCCGTTGAAAATATGATATCTGCCAATTTTTCTGATTGGATTTTAGCGGTAGGCTCAAGCCACTCTAAAAGCTCTTTTTCTAAAGGAGTTGTTGTTGGACTATTTAAAAGTAGGGTATCGGAAATAATACCTGACATGAGAATGCCCGCTATACTTTGATCAACAGGGATTCTTTGTGAACGAAATAAATCTGCAATAATCGAGCATGTAGAGCCGACAGGGCGATTGATGAATAATACTGGTTCTTCGCTCGGTAAGTTACCGAGTTTATGGTGGTCAATCACTTCTAATATTTTAACTTCGTTAGCTCCATCAACAGCTTGGCTGATTTCATTGTGATCCACTAAAACAATTTTCTTTCGTGTGGGTCTCAAAATATCACTTTTTGAAAATACCCCAATCAGCTCTTTTTCGCCTTCAACCACCATGTACAAAGGATCATCTAACCCAGCAATTCGTTTTTTAATAGAACTGACTCGATCGTCCTTTTGAAAGCAATGTATGCGATTTTCGATAAGACCTTCTAATTGGCTAGCCGTTCGGACAATCCACGAGGTAGTGGCCGAGTCATAAGGACTGATGATTAAGCTCACGCCTTTTACTTTGGCCATTTCAACAATTGATTCCTCTACAGATAAGCCACCAGAGATAATCAATAATCGTACGCCAAGGTTAATTGATTTTTCTTGGATATCTTTGCGATCACCAACCACTATAATCGATCGGTCAATGGGTGTATTTAATTTTTTATGGTGTTCTCCAAAAGAGATTATATCCATAGCTCCGACATGAACCGAAAGCTCTTCGATTAAGTCCTTTTGTATAGTGTTGATCGGTATGGCATTCAGTGAACGAATGATGGATTCGATATTAGTATAAACCCGGCGCAGATCTCGAGATTCTTTGGGACTAGGAATAAAGAACTCTCCTAATTGGAAAAAAGAAATTAAGCCTTCAACGCGGTTTTTTGCATCAACAACTGGTAAAACTCGGACATCATGTTGGTCGATTTTTTCTAACGCTTCAAAGCAGGTACTTTGTTTACTCACAGACTGAACTTCACTGCGCATAATATCATTTATCCTTGGAGTTACATCACCAATGAATTGAGGCACAGGGCATCTGAAATAATCCAAAATTGCTTCGATACGAGCATTCGTATTTCCGCAGCGAGCCGCCACAAATTCATTATTTCCAGTCGCATGCTTGAATGCTTCATAGGCGATAGCAGAGCAAATCGCATCAGCGTCAGGGTTTTTGTGACCGAATATGTAGACCCTATCTTTTTTCATATTAATTGAATATTGAGTACTTTAGGAAAATTTTGTGATTTTTAAATAAAAAAAGCTCAATTAGCTTGGCACTGAATTGAGCTTTTACAAATTTATTGAGATTAAATTATAAGTTGAATTCAGGTGCTTTACGAATATTGGCTTCATCAATGATTTCATAAATATTGCTGGTTGGTTTACCCGTTTTAGGGTTTACAAGAAAGCCGTCATCTTCGCCAATTTCATTGAAGAATTCTACGTGGCCATCATAAAATAAGATATGTCCGCCTCCGCCCCAAGGACTTGATTTTGGCCATGTACCAGATGAATTTAAACCTCTAGTCCATGCAAGTGGGGTTTTTGTTGCATTTGCGCTTGAAGGATTAAGTCCAATGGCAAAGTCATACGCTACTGGCAAATCATTTACCCATTCATCGGATAATTCAAAAATATTATTATCATTTTTAAAACCTATAATATCTGGCATGATTCCATCGTATTGTGATATAGCTGGATCTGCGTCAATAAACCAAATAGATGCATCGGTTAAACCGCCATGCTTAGCCAATAATTCTATAACTCCGTAGATATTATCTCCACTTTGGGTTCTTTCTAGTTTTGCTTGAGTGATGGTTTTCACTCTAGCTCCACCTGATGAGTAATTAATGTAAGTTTGCCCAATCGCTCTGAGGTTAGATTGAGACTTCAGTTGTTGTGCTCTTTGTTGTACATTTCCAACAACCGGTATCAAAATACTGGCAAGAACACCAATGATTGCCACAACAGTCAGCAACTCAATGAGGGTAAATCCTGAAAGTTTGTTAATTTGTTTCTTCATTCTATTTATTAAATCGAATCTTCAGATGGTGTAAATACTTAACTTAGTGCTAGCTAGTAAGGCAGTGGATATTTCGCACATAAATTAATAGCAATGGCCTTTGCTTCAGCAATTTTATCCTCATCTTCAATATTATCTAATACTAAATTGATAGCCTTGGCGATTTCGAGCATATCGTCTTCCACCATACCTCGGCTGGTCACGGCAGGGGTCCCAATTCGAATTCCACTTGTTTGAAAAGGGCTTCGAGTTTCACCTGGGACAGTATTTTTATTTGCTGTAATATTTGCTTTATCAAGTGCATTTTGAGCTATCTTACCTGTTAAATCTGGATATTTCACTCTTAGATCAATCATGAATAAATGATTGTCAGTACCGCCACTGACAACTGTATGACCTTTTTCAATAAGGGCGTTCGCCAAGGCATTCGCATTCTTTGCGACTTGTCTTTGGTAGGCTTTAAATTGATCGGTTTGTGCTTCTTGGAAACAGGTTGCTTTTGCTGCAATTACATGCATCAAAGGTCCGCCTTGCGTTCCAGGGAAAACCGCTGTATCTATTTTTTTTGCATGCTCTTCCTTGCATAAAATCAGACCGCCTCTTGGTCCACGAAGTGTTTTGTGTGTGGTGGTGGTTACAAAATCTGCATGCGGCACGGGAGATGGATGAACCCCTGCAGCTACGAGTCCAGCAATGTGAGCAATATCGGCTAAGAGATAAGCTCCAACAGATTTAGCAATCGCACCCATTCGCTCGAAATCAATCACTCTTGAGTACGCAGATGCACCTACGGTAATCATCTTTGGTAGCTCTTTCTTTGCACTTGCTTCAATTGCATCGTAATCAATTAAGCCCTTGTCACTGCTCACACCGTAATGAACAACTTCATGGTAGATTCCACTGAAATTCATTGGGTGTCCATGTGTTAGGTGGCCTCCATCTGACAAATTCATGGTTAAAATCTTATCACCAGGTTTCAAAACGGATAGGTATACTGCTGCATTAGCTTGGCTTCCAGCATGTGGTTGCACGTTTGCATGATCGGCACCGAAGAGGGATTTGGCTCTCTCAATTGCAATTTCCTCAATTGAATCAACGAATTCACAACCTCCGTAGTAACGCTTGTTCGGGTAACCTTCAGCATATTTGTTAGTGAGTATGCTTCCCTGTGATTCCATAATGGCAGGGTAGGTAAAGTTTTCAGAGGCAATTAATTCAATATGAGATTGTTGCCTTTGTTTCTCTTTCTCGATTAATTGTGCGATTTCAGGATCTAATTGCTCCAATGGTGTGTCATTGAGTGGATTCATAATATGTGTAAAATATCCTCAGATAAATTGGTTGAAATAAAATATGTGAATTAAAAAGGCCATATCCATTTTGATTTATTTGGTTGGTCTACAGGATCTGGCAAATTTTTTTGTTTAGATTCTTTATTAGAAGCGATTGAATCTGCATCATTTGTCAACGATGGAGATAGATTATTTGCAGAAAAAGTATCGGCTTCTTTAGTTTTCGGATTATCACTCCAGATCGGCCACCACCATGGGCTACTAGGTGATGGATTGATCGTATCCCGATTCGACCAATTTGAAATCAAGGGAATTGCATTTTTTTCTTTTGGGTGAAGCTGTTCGACTTGATCGAGTAATTTTAATGTAAAATAAACCTCTGAATTTAGCATATCGAGCTTTTGGGGATGTAAAGGTGCGGCTTTTAAAATTTTATTAGGATATGCATCTAACGGACGGTTTGCCTCGTAAACAAATATTAGAAAGGCGCTGCCTATATGTTTTAATCGCATCCGAATACCGTCTTCTAAATTAATCAAACAGCCCTTACCGGAAAGATACCAATTGCCATTGGTTTTTTTATCAGATGCTAAATCGACTCCTCCAAAACGGCTGAATTTCATAATCTCAATTGCATCAGGGTGCGTCTCGTCGAGAGTTATCCATTCACCTCGATAAAATTTAAGCAATGATTTGTAGTTAAATTGAGAAAGCGATATGTTTTGTTGCTGAGTTAGAGCAAGTTGATTTGTTGACCAATTGGATTCTTCTGATTCATCCTGGCTTTGAGTTATCAGAGTATAATCAGATGCGTCATCAATAATTGCTTCGCCTGAATCGAAATTAAACAACTTCACCTGGTTTTCATTGCGATTATCAATGATGCTATAGGTACCATCTTCCCATGCAATGTGTAATTGTTTACCGTGTTTATACCATTCTCCTTGAAGTATATTTCGAAGTTTTGAAGTTGATTCCTCTTTATTGAAACTGATAACCGTTCGATTATCCAAAACTTTAATTAATTGTGAGTTTTTTTGATCCTGCGTTTCCCATAGTCCAAAGTAGGTTGATGGCATATATTTATTTTTAGGTGCTTCATAATCGGGTGGTCGTGCCCATTCACCAAGTAACCCTTCGGATACTTTTGTTAAAGCTGTAATGCCCGTCTCATCGTGAGTATTTTTACCTTCTTCAGAGTCACGCTTTAATTGAAAGCGTAAGTTTTCAAAATCTAAGCTTGAGACCAACAAGGTATTATCTTCAGCAAGTTTCCAGGTGCCTTTATATACGCTATTATCAATACGGTCTTTGTAAAAATAACGTGCAACAGAATGCTTTTTAATTAATAGATAAATGGCTTCATTGTTTATCTCAGTTTGCCATACGCCCATATAATCTTCGAAATCATACGCTTCGGGATCAGTCTCAGCGGATAATTGAATCGCGCAAATAGTGGACAAGGAAATTATCAGGACGAGGCGTAATAAAATTGGAATTTGGCGACTAGTATTCATTTTGAAAATGCTTTATTAATCTCAAAACTAGAGAACAATCTGTGGGCTTTATTTATTTTTGAAATCATTGTGCAAAGTTTCACTTTAGGTAATAATTCTCTTCGCATACTGTAAAGGAATTAGTTGTAGATTAAGTAATTTTCAATTTTTTTCTTATAGCTTTCTTGCTCTTGCTTCCATCGTTTCATGAAGTATTGAATTCTTGGTTTTCCTTTATTTTGGATTAATTCTGACCACCATTGAGTGCTTCCAACATGTTTGTTAAATAAATCTGAGCGAGTTGTGGTTTGAAAGGGGTTAGGGCGTTCAAGATCAATAACCATTAACATCATATAAAAACTTAATTCTGTAGGCTTTAATCTTCTCCAATTATTTATGCCTACATAGACTCCACTGACAGGATCCCCTTTGGTATTTCTTGTTCGGATTATTTTATAATCTAGGCCGCTAATATCTAGAGCTTGTAAACGCTTAATCAGTGCATCAGAGGATAAATTTTTATGAGTCAACAAACGAAAAGGATAGGGTGTCCCTATGCCATGAGAAAAGCCTCCTTCTTGTGCCCCAAGTCCCGTCATTGCATATCCTAGAACAGAGGAAAAACTGGGAATATAGGGAGAAGTTGCTATCCATTTCAAACCTGTTTCCGGCCAAAGCATTGAGCGTTTCCAACCGCGCATAGGGATTACTTTGAGCCTGCCTTGTTTGCGAGTTTTACTTTCAATATTCATCCAATTTGGCATGGATTTAGCCAAAATTGCTAGTTCACCTATAGTCAATCCATGTAAATAAGGGACAGGAAAGGCACCAACATAGCTTTTCCATTCTCTATCTAGTAAGGGGCCATCAATTTTTTTACCTCCTAGAGGGTTGGGGCGATCCAAGATGACGACTTCTATATTGTTTTCAAAGCAAGCCTCCATCGCATAAAGCATACAACTAACATAGGTATAAGAACGAACCCCGATATCCTGCAAATCAATGACTAAAGTATCGATATTAGCCAACATTTCTGGCTGAGGTTTTCGGTATCGGCCATAGAGTGAATAGACCGGTAAATTTGTTTTTTTGTCTATTCGATTGTCGATCGGCTGATTGGCTTTTTCATTTCCATAAATACCGTGCTCGGGTCCATATAAAGCTACGACTGTTACGTATCGACTGCGGCATAAAACATCGATCGTTGAAATACCTCTACGATTTACTCCTGCAGGATGCGTCAAAATACCCACACGTTTTCCTTTGAGAACGGAAAAGCGATTTTCTTCCAATACATCAATCCCTAAGTACACTTTTGACTCTGTTCCATTGAGAGCGACCCAAGGAACTATTAGCGATAGCAGAAGAATTGATTTAAGAGAATTAATACTTAGTATTTTAATATAGGAATTAATCTTTGATTTGGATAATTTCGAAACTCTCGATATGGAATGCAGGGTTAGTTGCAAAAGATAAGCGAGCGCCATAATTTCGTTCAATATCCAATAGCACTTGGGCATCCTCTTTTACCTGACTTAAGCAGCTTGGATGCAATGTCACTTTGAGGTGAATTTCCTCTTCAATGCCTTCTCGGCTACGGATTTCTTTTAGGTTTTGCAGTACGCGTCTTTGTAGATCAATAGTGACTGTACGAATTGATTTTATCTTTCCTCGGCTCTCGCAATACGGGCATCCTGAAAATAAATTACTCGCATGGCTTTCAGAGTGCCTTTGTCGTGTCATTTGCATGATTCCAAAATTTGAGATAGGGAGCAAATGTGTTTTTGCACGATCATTTTCCACTTCTCTTTTCATTTTTCTAAATACCGAATCTCGATCTTTTTTCGCCTTCATATCTATGAAGTCTACAATGATCAAACCGCCAATATTTCTGAGACGAATTTGTCTAGCGATTTCTTTCGCTGCTTCTAGGTTCACCGCCAAAATGAAATTTTTTCCATCTTTTTCACTATTTCGATGAGAGCCTGTATTAACATCGATTGAGATTAAGGCCTCTGTTTCTTCGATGACAATCTCTCCTCCAGAGGGTAAGGGTACATTTCTTTGATAGATTTGATTTAATTGTTCCTCAACCTTGTACTGATCGAAAATCGGTTTTTCGTCTTTGTAGTGGAATACTTTAGACTTAGAACGAGGAGATATTTTATCGACTTCACTTAAAATCAATTCATGGGCTTCTTTGTTGTCCACCACGATACGATCCACATCTTCAGTTAAGAAATCACGGACGGTTCTTCCAATCAAGTCAGGTTCAACGTAAACACAGGAGGGTAATTTAGAGCGTTTAATTCGATCACTGATTCCTTGCCAACGCTTTTTTAGAATTTCTAAATCACGTACAAAATAGCGCAACTTTTTACCTTCACCAGCAGTTCGTATGATTAATCCCATGCCTTCTGGAAGGGTCATATTTCTGAGAATTTTCTTCAATCGGGTACGCTCACCTTTATCTTCAATCTTACGAGATATTCCCAAAGTTCCCCCGAATGGTGTGAGGACAAGAAATCTCCCTGGTAGGGAAATGTTGGTGGTCGTTCTCGGGCCCTTATTGCCAATTTGCCCCTTAGTTATTTGAACTAATATTTCACTGCCTATTGGATAAAGGTCAGGAATATTTTTTAGAGAAATTTTTTCCTGACGTAGTTGTTTTTTTGATTTGTTGTTTTTAACAACTTCTATGGAGTTGTCGTTACTAGTAGGCAAAATGTCCCAATAATGGAGAAAAGCGTTTTTCTCTTGTCCAATGTCAACGAAAGCGGCTTTGAGCCCAGGTTCTAAATTTTGGATTTTACCTCGAAAAATGGCACCAACTTCGTGGCGGTCACCCTTGCGCTCAATGTTGAATTTATCAAGGACTCCATCTCGTAATGAGACCATACGTTTCTCAATGGCCCCAGAATTAAAGAGCAATTCGGAAAAAGGTTTAGTATCCTTGCTCAGTTTTTTTTGTACCTTTTGGATAAATGGGAGCTTTTTGGATCGATGTCCTGCCTCCTTGCCCAAAGCCTTTGTATCAATCAGTTTGTTTGATTGAGTGTCCTCTTTTAATTCTGATAATTGAGGTGAATGATTGTTTGTTTTATTAGTATAAAGTGTTTTGTTTGAATCTTGCATAATTTGGATCTTCTTTTTGTAGGAGATCCTTTTGCTTAATTTTTTTATCTATTTTCATAGAGCATAATCATGAAAAATCTTTCCTGAATCGATAAATGCTTTGAATTATTCCTTGTAAGATAAAACAGCTTAAGACAAAAGAGCCTCCGTAACTTAAAAAAGGAAGCGGTAGTCCCGTAATAGGTGTTATTCCGATAGCCATGCCAATATTGATGAAAAAATGTACTAAAAACAGTACACTAATTCCAATGGCTAATTGCGAACCGAAGCTATCTTTAGCCATCCCAGAAATTCGGATACCGTTAGCAATTATTAGACTGAATAAACCTATTACAAAAGAGCTTCCTATAAAACCAGTTTCTTCCGCGATTACGGAAAAAATGAAATCGTTGTGAGCTACTGCCTTGGGCAAGTAGCCTAATTGGGCTTGGGTTCCTTGTAAAAAACCCTTCCCGGTAAGTCCGCCAGTCGCAGTGGAGATTTTTGCTTGGTTAGCATTCCAACTTGCACCCGTTCCAGAGGGATCAACGACCTTTGGCGCTATAAATGTTAATATTCTATTTCTTTGGTAGTTATGTAAAGGGAGTATAGAATTGTAATTTGAATTTTGAATTGTTGTGTCACTTGAATTTTGAGTAATATTTAAGTGACGACTATAGTTATAAATATCTATACTGAGAAAACTAAATGCCAAAGCAAATGCGATAAACGCAGAAACAAAATACTGCTTAGACAAATTAGAAACGTATAGTAATGAGAAAATCATTGGAGGAAACACCAGAGTTGACCCTAAATCAGGTTGAATGAAGATCAAAGAGATAGGGAGTAATGAAACCAATAGTATTTTTAGAAGGACTACAAGCGTATCTTTTACATTTTCCAAATTAGAGCGTGCTAGTAAACTAGCAACCATTATCAATGTGCCAATTTTTGCTGCTTCAGTCGGCTGGACTGTTGAAAATCCTAAATTGATCCAGCGACGTGCACCCATCATTTCGACACTGATCGGGCTCAATGGGGTAGCTAAAAGTAATCCCAAAACACCCAATATGTAAATATAATGGGCATAGCCTAAAATATGTTTATAATTGATACGGCAAATGATGGAATAGGCGACAATTCCAAGAATCACCCAAATGATTTGTTTTTTCCAATCGGCATCGTTAATTGTGGATTGGGCAGAGTAAATAAATGTAATTCCAATCAGTGATAAGATGATAACAGCTATTAGGTTTATCCAATCAAAATTCAATAGATCTTTTTTGAGTACAAAATCGCTCTCTTTTTGATTTGATCTAGTGTTATGAAGGTTCATTAGCCAATTAAACGCACAATGCTGATTTTAATTCACGTCTCCTAAATAGCTATTGGTTAAAGTTAAATCATCCGTCTGTAACACAGATTTTATAGGACTGGGTAAGACTTTATATTCTGACAATTCATTTAACTTTATCCAGCGATAGCCAATCTGTTTTTTGTCTATCTCATGTCCATTTCCAAGTTGCTTATCATTTAAGATATTGCAGACAAATACATGCTCTATTTGATGAAAATTTTTGTGACGATGATCAAACTGATGATTTTTTCCGATGTATTCACGGGTGTAGACCAATCGGCCAACAGAAACACTAATACCCAGTTCTTCCATACACTCTCTTTCGACTGCCTGAATTAGAGTTTCACCATGAACTTGACCACCTCCAGGAAGAATAAAAAATTCACCTTCCTCATTTTTCATCTGCACTAATAAAACTGAATCATTTTTTATGATTATGGCACGAGCCGCTGACCTTATGGTATTTGTCGAGTTGATAGAATGCATTGTGTAGTATAAGATTCACCTTATATTCATACTGCAAACTCTTTTCAATACTGAATCGACTCTTTGAATATTTTTCTAATAGTTGTCTCAGTTTTCAGTATATATGAATCACAATCAAAAATTAATGCACTTGATTGAAGTGTATCCAGATCAAACAACACAGTTATTTAAATATTTTAAATATCAGCCTGTGACGCTCGAGCTTTTTGTTTCTGCTGTTGATAATAGCGATTATCCTTTGACTGAATGGCTTGATGCACTGGATACCATGACAGAGTGGCTGACAAAAAGAGATCGAGTTATGTCGCTTACCAATAAAATTCAATATTTGGATTGTGCTACGGAAATAATGGCCAAAGGAGCTCATTGGGATAATTTTGCAACTGCTATTTACTCAATACTTGAACAATATGGTTGTGAGCGCTCAAGTGATGAATCAAATAAAAATCATTAAATTCTTCTTTTCCTTTTGATTTATTCATTATTAATCTGTACAGCATTTAGAAAAGGTTATGAGCGAGACAGGCAAAGTAATAAATTCCATTGAACCAATCCTAGAATTAATTCGTGGAAACAATTTAAAATCAGCTGTAGAGAATATCCTAATTTGGGTAGACCCACAAATTGCTGATTTGCTCATACAACTAGATAAAGCTGAGCAAATCCTTGTCTTTCGTGCTTTGCCTAGGCAGCGTGCCGCTGATGTTTTTTCTTATTTAGAGCCTCAAGATCAAGATAGCTTACTTGCTGCTTTGACCGATGCAGATACTCGTACATTGCTCGCTAATCTAAATCCTGATGACCGTACCTCACTATTACAGGAACTCCCCGCTACCGTCACTCGAAGATTAATGCAACTGCTCAGTTTAGAAGACCTCACAGAAGCGCGTCAACTCCTTGGGTATCCCGAAGAAAGCGTCGGTCGCCTGATGACCCCTGAATATATACGTATTCGCGCAGAATGGACGGTTGAACAAGCATTGGCCCACGTCCGTAAATTTGGTCAAGACAGTGAGATATTTAATATTTTATATGTGACTGATCATGAAGGTAAGCTAATCGACAAAGTTCGTATGCGTCGCTTGATTCTTTCAAATCCAGAGAAAATTATTCGAGATCTTTTGAATTATAATTGTATTTCGATTTCTGCTTTTGACGATCGAGAGATGGCCGTTGAAATGATTAAAAAATATGATTTCAATGCTTTGCCAGTTGTTGATTCAGAAGGCGTCTTGCTCGGCATTGTCACTGTTGATGATATTTTGGATGTTGCTGAAGAAGAGGCTACAGAGGATATTCAACTCGGTGTAGCGGTGAACC
>NTJV01000029.1 GCA_002457235.1 Puniceicoccaceae bacterium MED-G32 | reverse complement strand
CGTCGTAAGCGTTTGAAATCAAATCGTCATAAAAAGAGAACTTGGTAATTAGAGATCTCCGCTCAGCTGTATTTCAGTTCTGTGCTTCTCTGTTATGCCTTCTCAGTCAATTTTCTCAATTTTAAGTAGGTTGTATCTTTGCCATGTCTTAAGTGCCTTGGCTAAGATTAACTAAGATTTAAGGATTGTCATAAGTAGTACTCCGAACTTATCTTTTTCTATTCGCACATTATCATAGAATAGATCTTTTATGGGAAAGGCAAAAGACACACATATATCTTTAGGGCAAGCGACCATGTTGGTTGAGGCTGAAGCTATCACTACCGCGTCACAAAGGCTCGGTCCCGAATTTGCACAAGCCGTTGAGGTTATTACCGAAATGTCAAACTCAGGAAAAAAGCTTATTTTCTGTGGCATAGGTAAGTCGGGGCATATTGCTCGAAAGCTGTCCACAACATTTATGAGTGCAGGGATAAGCTGCATCTTTCTTCATGCAAGCGAAGCGATTCATGGCGATTTAGGAATTTATAAACCAGGGGATGTCACCATTCTTTTATCTAAAAGCGGAAGCTCAGAAGAAATCGTTCGAATTCTACCCATAATCAAAGGATTTGAATCCAAAGTCATTGCCATTGTAGGTAGACTGGAATCGCCGATTAGTGAAGCCGCCGACATTGTCTTGGATGCAAGTGTCGAAAAAGAAGGCGACACTTTAAATCTTTTGCCTACAGCAAGTGCTTCAGTTGCGCTCGCATTAGGTGATGCACTAGCTTCAGCCGTTATTGGTGCAAAGGGCTTTACTTCGGAAGAATTTGCTCGATATCACCCAGGCGGACAATTAGGACGAAACTTACTCCTTACGGTCGGTGATGTTATGCTTAAGCTCGATAAAATTGCCTGCCTGAGTGCCAAGCATACGCTGAAGGATGCCGTATTAGGAATGACACAATTTTCAATCGGGGCAGCCTGTATCATCGATGATGACAATGTGCTTACTGGGATTGTTACCGATGGAGATATTCGAAGACTATTATCCAAAAAAGAAGTGGTTTTGGATTTGCCCCTATCTAAGTGTATGACTAAAAATCCGTTATCGGTAAATCCAGAGATTCCACTTAGGGAAGCTTTGCGAATCATGGAAGATAGACCATCTCAGATTTCTGTAATTCCTGTTATCGATAAAAGCAGCAATAAGTTATTGGGATTAATTCGTGTCCACGATATCCATCAAACTAATTTCTCCTAGCTCGATCAATCATAGGTCTAGGCACTCGGTGATTTCTGCAACTTTTGCACCTCGTTGACTACGAAATTAAAGGCATCTTCGACCGAGTCGGTAATATGGATATAATTTAAATCTTTTTCAGAAATCATACCCCATTCTACCAATGTGTCGAAATTGATTAATTCATTCCAAAATTCTTTCCCGAATAAAATAATAGGGGTTTCTCCATTAACTTTACCTGTTTGCATTAAGGTAAGGGTTTCAAATAGTTCATCCAGTGTTCCAAATCCTCCGGGAAATGCGACTAGTGACTTTGCGAGCATCACAAACCAGTATTTGCGTATAAAAAAATACTTAAACTCAAATTGGAGCTCTTTGGTTATATAATCATTGACCCTTTGTTCAAAAGGTAAACTGATTCCTAGTCCGACTGACTTTCCATTTGCTTCATAGGCTCCTCGGTTTGCAGCTTCCATAATTCCTGGTCCACCACCTGAGCAGATAAAGAGTTGGTCTTTTTCAGGTAGCTGAAGTGACCATTCAGTGAGCTTTTTTGATAATTCACGTGCCGCTTCGTAATATTTTGAAGCTTTAAGATCTATTTCTGCTTCTTTGCGTTGCTTGTGTAATATTTCATTGGGCTCTGATGACTCAGCAATTAATGCATCAATTGATTTGAGTTGTTCCTTTGCTTCTTCAGGAGACTTTGTTCGAGCAGAGCCAAATAAGACTATGGTGTTTTCTACCCCCGCTTTTTTGAATCTTTCCTCAGGTTCAAATAATTCACATAATATGCGTATAAAACGAGCTTTCTCACTTTTTAGAAAATCCAGATTTTTATAAGCTTTTAAGGGCCATACTTCTTTATATTCGGATTTGTTTTCGGTGTTTTTGGGCATAAAAAATAATGGGCGAAAAAACTATCACTTAGAAAGTTTTTTTAATTGCGAGTACGTAATGGTATGTTTCATTAATAGCTTAATATTCACTGAAAAACAAGACGGAATGTATTTAAAACAAATTGAAATTCGCGGGTTTAAAAGTTTTGCGGATAAAACAGTACTGAAATTATTTCCTGGGATGACAGCAGTGGTAGGTCCGAATGGATGTGGAAAAAGTAACATCGTGGACGCAATACGTTGGGTACTTGGTGAGCAAAGTGCTAAAGCTTTAAGAGGGTCTTCAATGCAAGATGTTATCTTTGAAGGAACAGAAAAACGAAAAGGCTTACCCACCGCTGAAGTGATTTTGACTTTCACGGATTGTGAAAAGGAATTAGGGACCGCATTCAATGAAGTTGAAGTTTCTCGTCGTGTAACTCGTGAAGGAGGCAGTGATTATTATATCAACGGAAAGATTGTTCGATTAAAAGACGTGCAACGACTATTCGCTAATACTGGAGTCGGTCGCGTTTCGTACTCTTTTATGCTTCAAGGTCAGATTGACCAAATATTGTCCACTAATGCTTCAGAGAGACGAACCATTTTTGAAGAAGCTGCAGGGATCACTTTATATAAAAGTCAGCGGAAGGAAGCACTCAACAAACTAGCTTTGGTTGATACTAATTTAAACCGAGTGACAGATGTTATTGAAGAAGTCGGTCGCCAAATCAATTCGTTAAAACGACAAGCCAGTAAAGCCTTACGCTATCGTAGAATAGAGCATCGATATAAACACCTAGACCTAGCCTTGTCTGCAAAACGGTTCAGCGAATTCAACGAAAATATGCAGGCTTCCTTTGACCAGTCTACAAAGCTTTCTGAAATCGTAAAAAATCTCACCGATGAATTGAGTCAGCAAGAGTCTCAGTTGTCCGCCAAGAAACAAACACGCCAAAGTGTCAGCGAAAAGATTCAAGCACTTCAGCAGAAAGTCTATGACTTGCGTTCAGAAAAAGAAAACGCTTCAAACCAATCAGAACTTTTCTCAGTTCGGACTAAGGACTCACAATCTTTAATTGAAAATTATAAAAAAGAAATTGCGACGTTGGAGTCAGAATTAACTGAATTAGTCAATCGTGCTAACGAAGAAGCGGAGACGAAACAAAAGCAATTGAATCTAATGGGTGATTCCGATCTCCATCACCAAAACCAAGAAACCGAATTTGTTCAGTCACAAGAAAAACTGACTGCTTTAGAAACAAAATTACAGAGTAACCGCAACGCGACTTTTGAAATTGAAAGTACGATCAATCGAGCAAGATCCGACTCAACAAGCTTTGATTTAGAAATAAAGACTTATCAAGTTAAGCATGCTGATTTAATCGAAAAGCTCGTTACCTATAAGCAAGAAATTGAAGTCTTTGAGGAAGCCTTTAAGGCAATTATAAAACAGCAAAATGAGCACGCTGGTAAATTGTCCGAACTAGAGACTGCGATAACTCAGGCTCAAACAACGGCCTCCAACAAATTAAATGAATTTAGGCAATTGCAAGAGAGCTACCAGCTTGCAGATCGTGCGATTGCTAAAAAGACCGCTCACCTACATGTCCTGCAAAATTTACAGGCAAAATTCGAAGGCTTTGCCGAAGGTGCCAAATCCATTTTAAGTGGAGGACTTGGCGAGATTGCCAATGAGTCTTCGGTCTCTATTATTTCTAAGTCAATACGAGTGCCCCAAGAATACACCCTAGGCTTGCAGACTTTACTAGGTATGGCCGTTGATGCGCTGTATATAGAAGATAGTAAAAAATCTATTAGCATTATTCGCGAACTCAGCGAAAAACAACTCGGGCGGGTTTGTTTACAAATAGATACGGTCAATCGATTGGTGGCTAATCAGGAAGAACTACCGAGTCATTTAGAAAAAGTAAGCACAGTGGTACAGATCACTGAAAAGCCTTTAGAATCTACAATTACAAGATATTTAGAAGGTTGTTATTTCGCTGAAACACTCGATGGATTTATTGATTTTTGGTCAGAAAACCCTGATTTTCAATTTGTTTTAGTTGCTACAAGAAATGGTGAACTGATTGATGCACGAGGTTTAATTTATGGTGGTGCTGACTCTGGTAAAAAATCAGCTGGCGTGCTCGAGCGTTCGAGTCAAATTCAAGAGTTAGAAAAGGCTATTGCTGAAGATCGTAAACAACTAAATACCATTCGGGAAGAATACGAACAAGTTGAAGACCAGCGTAATAAAGCCGCTGCTGATGTAGAATCTCTCCGTGAAGCATTAACAGAACTGAATAAAGTTTCAGCTGCCTATGATTCCGATGGGCGTGTTCAAAAAGAAAAGATTGAGCGAACCATAGAAGCTAGAGACAAAACGGAATCCAGCCTGAATCAGCTTGAGCAAGAGCATACTACACTTTTAACAAATGCTGAGCGATCAAAAGCAGATTTAGCAAATGCGGAAACTGCTTACAAACGTTTGCGCGAAGAAAATGAACAATGCGAAAAGGATATAGCACTGGTTCGAGAACATTTAGAAACACAGAGAGAAACTTTGGCCAATGTTCGCTTAGAGTTAGCCGAAAAGCGTCAGCGCGTACTCTCTGCTGATGAAGCAATTGAGCGTGCTCAAGGTGAAAAAAATAGTTTAGAAGCTCGAATCAGCCGACGAAACCAAGAGATTGATAGCATTGAAGGGCAGATTCGAAAATACAGAGTGGATGCGGAAACTGCTGAAACAAAAGCCAAAGAAATTGAACTCACTCAAAATTCAGTCCTTGCCGAACTTGAAACTAATAAAACTGAACTTAAAGAATTAGATTCATACATTCTTTCAACGGATGAAGGCTTATCTTCTCAGCGCAATGCCCTTAAAACTTCTGAAAAATCTTTAAATGAAATTGAAGTAAGTCTCGCTGAGCGAAGAACTAAAACCAGCTTTCTTAAAGAGCGAATTCAAACCGAATATCAGACAGATTTATCGTCAGTTAATTGGCAGGCAGAATACTGGGAAGCCGGTAATGATTTGAGCATGGAATTTTCCATAGAAGGTTTAGAAGACTTTGATCTCCCTGCAAAGAAAGGTGGTAATCAAACTAGCGAGCCAACTGAAGAAGATATAGAAGCTATGGCATCCTTGGATTGGGTGGCGATTGAAGCGGAAGTCAATGAATGCAAGGGACGCATCACAAGCATGGGTCCGGTAAATGTCGATTCTATCGGAGAGTATGCAGATCTTAAAGAGCGTTACGATTTCCTTAAAGAGCAAAGCCAAGATCTTTGGGAATCGAAAAACCTTCTTGTTAAATCGATTGATGAGATCAACGCCACGTCGCTCAGTATGTTTAAGGAAACTTTCGATAAAGTCCGTGAAAACTTTATTTATACCTACGATAAATTATCGGGAGGCGGTACAGCAGATTTACGTCTGATTGATTCTGAAGATCCACTTGAGTCAGGCATTGATATCATCGCACGTCCTCCAGGCACACGCCTAAAAAATGTCACTCTTTTATCTGGTGGACAAAGAACCATGACCGCAGTTGCCTTGCTCTTCGCTATTTATTTAGTCAAACCAAGCCCATTCTGTGTCCTTGATGAAATTGATGCCGCACTAGACGATGCAAATATCGGTCGTTTTTGTGACACGTTGAGAGACTTTACTTCTAAGTCACAATTTTTGATTATCACTCACAACAAGCGAACAATCTCTAATGCTGATACCGTGTTTGGTGTGACTATGCCAGAGAAGGGGGTCTCCACTCTCATTTCTATGCGATTCAATAAAAATGATGAGACGCAAATGATATCGCTATCGTAACGAATAATACTCAAACATTTTTTATCAGTGATTTATATACCTTTTGAAATTTTTTCTCTAATTTTAATTATTCTAGGCTTATCGATTATTTTGGCACTTTGGTTTTACTATGATCGCAAACAGAAACTAGCCTTTAAAAAAGAGAAATTTGAAAAAGCTTTTTACTGCATCAAATGCAATCATCTCTATTCTATTAGGCAAAATGTTGAATTGAGCGATTGCCCGAAATGCGGATATGAAAGTGGTCGGCTTCAATTTTAAATATTTGCAAAACTGAATGATTGGTTTTGCTTTGTTCTAACAGTTAGTTTTTTTTATCATCATATGGCGGATACAATAGCAGTTTTAGATTTCGGTTCACAATACACACAGGTCATCGCACGACGTATACGAGAGTTAAAAGTTTTATCTCGTATCTATCCTTACACAACTAAGGCGAGCCAGCTAAAAAAAGAGGGTATCAAGGGGATCATTCTATCGGGAGGACCTGCTTCCGTTTTGGCCAAAGGTGCTCCAAAACCCGATAAAAAAATATTTGATCTCGGTATCCCAGTCCTTGGTATTTGTTATGGTGAGCAACTCATGGCACATATGCTTGGAGGCAAAGTGTCTAAAAGTTCACACAGAGAATTTGGTCACGGGACTTTGAAAATAGCAAAAAAAGGAAAGCTCTTTGCCGGTATGCCAAAATCCTTAAGAGTATGGAACTCACATGGCGATCGTTTGTCTTCTTTGCCTAAAGGATTCGAAGCTATCGCCTCTACGGAAAATTCTCCCTACGCAACGATCCAAAATGCCAGCAAAGATTTTTACGGAATGCAATTTCATCCTGAGGTTGCTCACAGTGAAAAAGGCATCGAAGTCTTGCGAAACTACGTCATTAAAATTTGTGGCTGTAAACAAGAGTGGTCTATGTCGAGTTATATTGAGCAGTCCATCCAAACGATTCGTGAGCAAGTGGGCGATAAGCGAGTCATTCTTGGACTGAGTGGGGGGGTTGACTCATCGGTTGCCGCCGCATTAATCCATCGTGCAATTGGTAAACAGTTAACCTGTGTTTTTGTGGATAACGGTCTCTTGCGCCTGAACGAGCGAGAAAATGTTAAACGTCTCTACCAAGATCATTTTGATTTGGATGTACGCGTTGCCCAAAAAAGTAACCTCTTTTTATCTCGATTAAAAAGCGTATCCGATCCTGAGAAAAAACGAAAAATCATAGGGAACACTTTTGTTGAAGTATTTGATGAGGCAGTGACACGCTTAAAGCGTTCAGGAGACTATGCTTTTCTAGCACAAGGTACACTTTACCCTGATGTTATTGAATCCGTTGCCATAGACGGAAATCCTGCAGCACTAATCAAAAGCCACCATAATGTCGGAGGCTTGCCAAAGAAGATGCAGCTAAAATTACTCGAACCTTTAAGAGAGCTGTTTAAAGATGAGGTTCGTGAGCTTGGATCACAGCTTGGATTACCTAAGGAAGTAGTATGGAGACAGCCTTTCCCTGGGCCAGGCTTAGGCGTTCGGGTGATGGGACCGATCCGTAAAAAGGATTTAGATGTTTTAAGAAAGGCAGATGCGATTCTTCATGAAGCTATGATGAAAGCCGATTTATATTATTCTGTCTGGCAGTCGTTTTGTGTATTTTTACCAGTGAAGACCGTTGGTGTCATGGGCGATGAGCGAACTTATGAAAATGTGATCGCCTTGCGAATCGTTGAGAGCGTAGATGCTATGACTGCCGATTGGGCACGAGTCCCTTATGATGTACTTCGTACCGTTTCTAATCGCATCATTAATGAAGTGACGGGTTGCAATAGAGTCGTCTTAGATATCAGCTCTAAGCCACCAAGCACAATCGAGTGGGAATAATTGAATTTTTACTAAATCATCTTTAAGTTACTGAATTATACTTTAGCCTTTAGTCTTATGAGTACCGATACCTTAGTTTTTTCAAATGATAGTCGCTTCAAGAAACAATTGGAGAGCTTTTGTCATAAAGGTACAGTTGCTAAAGATGTTTCTAGTGTTGTCAGTGAAGTCTTATCCGCTGTTCAAAAAAAGGGAGATGGTGCCGTTCTCGCTTACACTAAACAATTTGATAAAGCTGATTTAAAAGCTTCCGACCTTAAGGTGTCTGCCGAAGCATTGAAAGCCTCTGAACAATCCTTATCCGCCTCTGATCGAAAGGTCATTCGCGAGGCGATTCGTCAGGTCAAAGATTTTCACAAGCAGACGGTACCGAAGAATTGGTCAGCGATGAACCAACAAGGCGGTCGAGTCGGAGAACGCTTTTACCCAATCGAACGAGTTGGCTTATACATTCCTGGTGGCAATGTTCCCTTAGTCTCTACTGTAGTCATGACTGCTGTCCTCGCGAAATTAGCAGGCTGTCCAGAAATTGCGGTCTGTACACCACCTGATGCCAATGGGCAAATTGCTCCTGCGATGTTAGCCACTTTGTCCATCATCGGAATTAATGAAGTTTACAAAATAGGAGGAGTTCAAGCGGTGGGTGCTTTGACTTACGGAACCAAGACAGTCAAACCTGTTGATAAGATATACGGCCCCGGCAACGCTTTTGTTATGGAGGCTAAACGTCAAGTGCTTGGCACAGTGGGGATCGATCTTTTGCCTGGTCCTAGCGAGTTGATGGTCATAGCAGATAGTAAAGCTAAACCAGAATGGCTTGCTGCCGATTTATTAGCTCAAGCCGAGCACGGAAGTGGGAAAGAATTATTGTACTGTGTCAGTACGAGCAAAAGTTTACTCAATCGAGTGAAAATTGCTGCCGAGAAGGGACTTAAGTCGATCAGTCACGCTGATAAATGTGCTAAGATTCTTAAAGATAGAACCCTCTTTGTCGCTTGCTCAAATATGGATCAAGCCGCTGAAGTCGCAAACTATGTAGCACCTGAACACTTAGAGCTACAAGTCGCAGACAGTGCCATTGATGCATTGACGAAAAAGATTCGTACCGCAGGAGCTATATTACAAGGCTATCTCACCCCTACGGTTTTGGGGGATTTTACTGCTGGCCCAAGTCATACTTTACCCACAGGTCGAGCTGGTAGATTTTACAGCGGGCTTCAATTGATCGATTTCATGCGACGTACGAGCACCGTTCGCTACAATGCAAAAAGCATTGAAAAAGCTGCCCCAGTGGTCCGAGCATTTGCCCGTTTAGAACAGCTTGATGCCCACGGACGTTCTCTTGAGATTCGCTTAAAGAAAGATTCATGAGCGAACAATTCAATGTAGATAAGTTAACCGTTTCATGGGTGAAAGAACTCTCTCCCTATGTGCCTGGTGAACAACCACAAACTCAAGGCTGGGTTAAATTAAACACAAACGAAAACCCATATCCTGCGACACCCAACATCGCTCAATCTCTCCAAGAGCAAGTGGACTCGCTTAGATTATATCCAGAACCAACCAGCCTTGCATTACGCACAGCGATTGCCCAGAAATTCGACTTATCCGCCGAGCAGGTCATTATTGGTAATGGTTCTGATAATATTCTCGATATGATCACCCGTAGTTTTGTTGGGCTAGGGCAAGCCGGACACACTGTTCCTAGCTATTCTTTGTATCCCGTAGTTGTGGCCATGTCTGGTGGTGATTTGCTCAATATTCCTTTTGAAGAAAATATGGAATTACCAGTCGATACCATTGCTAACACACCTGCTTCCGTCTTTTTCCTGACTAATCCAAATGCTCCAACAGGGGTGTGTTTTTCTTTAGATTCGATTGAAGCGATACTCAAAAAGATTAAGGGCATCTTAGTGGTGGATGAAGCCTATATTGATTTCGGCGGTCAGTCAGCTGCCCCCTTATTGAAAACATACGAAAACCTGATTGTTGTTCAGACTTTTTCCAAATCCTACAGCTTGGCTGGACTTCGAGTGGGCTACGCTCTAGCCAGTTCTGAGATAATCCAAGTTCTCGACCGCGTTCGTGATGCCTATAATGTTGATCGTATCGCACAAACGATCGCACAAGTCGCGCTAGAGGATCGTTCACATTTTGAGACAAACAGCCAAAAGATCATTCAGACCCGAAGCCAGAGCGAAGCTTTTTTCCAATCGCTCGATTGGTTCACTTATCCTTCCGCAGCTAATTTTCTTTTTACCCAACCAAAGAACGCACAAGGTGCAACTGGACCAGAGGTCGCCGTTTCACTCTTTGAATATTTGAAGTCCAAAAAAATATTAGTCCGTTATTTTGGGTCGCATCCTTTAACTTGCTCTTTTCTTCGAGTCAGTATAGGAACAGATAATCAAATGAAAACCTTTAATCAGGGGATAGAATCATGGCTAAAGCAAGAACAGCAAAACTGACACGTAATACTAAGGAAACTCGTATTCAAGCAGAGTTGAATATTGATGGATCGGGAGAATCTTCAATCGATACTGGTATCCCATTCTTTGACCACATGTTAACTTTACTAGCTCGTCACGGACTCTTTGATTTAACAGTCAAAGCCGATGGCGATATTGATGTCGATTATCACCACACAGTTGAAGACACGGGAATCGTTCTTGGACAATTGGTGAAAGAAGCCCTTGCTGAAAAAAAGGGTATTCGCCGTTATGGTTTCTTTTTGTTACCCATGGATGAATGTTTAGCTCGTGTCGCTATTGATCTCTCTAACCGACAAGCCTTTGTTTATAAAGTCGAGGCTGCTGATACTATGGTACGTGATTTTAATATCGGTCTGGTCAAAGAGTTCTTTCAAGCTTTTGCAAACGAAGCCTGCTGTAATCTTCACGTTAATTTAGAATATGGTGAAGAACCGCACCATGTTGCAGAAAGTATTTTTAAATCATTTGCACGAGCCTTAGACAGTGCCACCCAAATAGACCCTCGCTTAGGTGACAGTATCCCCACGACTAAGGGCA
The DNA here is from genome assembly GCA_002457235.1 of Puniceicoccaceae bacterium MED-G32. Classification (GTDB taxonomy): domain Bacteria; phylum Verrucomicrobiota; class Verrucomicrobiia; order Opitutales; family Coraliomargaritaceae. The sequence goes on along the minus strand of NTJV01000029.1, from coordinate 437 downwards.
TGCTTTAAGCAAGGGATCAAGTGGTATGTCTCAGTCTAGCAAAAGTCCAAAACTCGCTGTTATTGATTATGGAATGGGGAACCTTCGTTCTGTACTCAAAGCATGGCAAGCCGTAGGAGCCGATGCCTATTTGATACAAACGCCTGAGGAAGCAGAGTCTGCCGATGCGCTGGTCTTCCCTGGTCAAGGAGCTATTGTGGACACTATGCAATTGTTAGCCAAGACGGGCTTAGACCAATTAATTAAAAATTGGATTCAGCAAGACCGTCCCTTTTTTGGTATATGCCTAGGGTTCCAAGCCCTCTTTGAATTTTCCGAAGAAGGGAACACACAAGGTCTAGGGATTTTTGAAGGTTCTGTTAAACGCTTTCCCCCTGCATCAGACACCCAATTAAAAGTGCCTCATATGGGTTGGAATGCTGTACGCTTTGATCATG
>NTJV01000028.1 GCA_002457235.1 Puniceicoccaceae bacterium MED-G32 | reverse complement strand
GAAAGAGAAAAGAAATCAATGGAATGTTTTATCAAATCATGGACTAGTTTTAATTTGCTTACATAATTATGAAGGTTATCCCATGCGTTTAATTGGTCAAGTGATTGGAATAACAGAACGAGCGGTTCAGCGGATTATTTCCGATTTAGAACAGTCTGGATACATTATACGGGAAAAGGTTGGCAGAAAAAATAAATATAAAATTCAAAAAGAGGCTTCATTAAGGCATGCAGTAAGTGGACATTGTACGGTTGGCCAATTTTTAGAGTGTTTTGATGCAGATATTGATGCAGTTGAGGAAATTAATAGTATCAATCACTGGCGAATTGGGGAACATGGATCTGAAATGTACCATCAAATCAAAGAATCTTGATATCTTGATATATGGCTTGCTTTTTTAAAATGGGTCTTACTTTATAGACAGATGTCTAAACAATTTATTTTTTCTTCAGAATCCGTTGGAGAAGGTCATCCCGATAAGGTCGCCGACTATATCTCGGATAGTATTTTAGATGCTTGTTTGAAACAGGATATCAATAGCCGTGTTGCTTGTGAAACTATGGTTAAGAGTAATATGGTTACAATTGCGGGTGAGATTACAACAAAAGCTCAACTCAATTATGAGTCAATTGTACGAGAAGCGATTCGAGAAATTGGCTACACAAATGAGGATGATGTATTTCAAGCAGATACAGTATTTGTTAATAATTATATCACTCAACAGTCTAGTGACATTGCCCAAGGTGTGGATGCAAAAAAAGTAGAAGGAAAAGGGACTGATGAGCAAGGTGCTGGCGACCAAGGAATCATGTTTGGTTTTGCATGCAAGCAGACACCTGAATACATGCCTGCACCGGTTATGTTTGCTCACAGAATTTTAAGAGAAATGGCTCGCCAAAGAAAAGAGCTGGGAGTGTCTTGGCTACGTCCTGATGTGAAGAGTCAAGTGGCTTTAGAATATGATGGTGACGAGATTACAGGAATTAAAAATGTGGTCGTTTCTACACAGCATGCTGCCTCTGCTTCTTTAGAGGATATAAAAGCTTTTTGTATTGATGAAGTGATCAAGAAAGTTCTCCCAGAAAATCTAATTAAACCAGATACAGAATTTTTAATAAATCCAACTGGAAAATTTGTAATTGGTGGTCCACAAGGTGACGCAGGGTTAACTGGAAGAAAAATAATTGTAGATACTTATGGAGGTTGGGCAAGGCATGGAGGCGGAGCTTTTTCTGGAAAAGATCCATCAAAGGTCGATCGTTCTGCCGCTTATTTTACTCGTTGGGTAGCTAAAAATATCGTGGCTGCTGGATTAGCTAACTCTTGTGAGTTGGAAGTTGCATACGCAATCGGGCATCCTTACCCAACAAGTATTCATATTGATACCTTTGGAACGCATACAATAGAAGAAGCAAAAATAGTATCTGCAATACAAGAGGTGTTTGACTTTAAACCAGCTTCAATCATCGAGCAGTTAGATTTACTCAATCCAATTTATAAAGGCTCCACACATTATGGACATTTTGGTAAAGATGATTTGCCATGGGAGTGTCTCTCAAAAGTTGAAGCTTTAAAACAAACCATTTAATTTATAAAATAAGTAAAATATGACAACAAAGACTGATACAGTAACGGATACAAGTGTAGCCTACAAAATTAAAGACATCGCTCTAGCCGAGTTCGGGCAAAAAGAGGTAGATGTTGCACAACACGAAATGCCTGGGTTGATGGCGACTCGCGAAAAGTATGCTCAAGAAAAACCTCTAAATGGAGTTCGTATCATGGGTAGTTTACACATGACGATTCAAACGGCAGTTTTGATTGAGACTTTGAAAGAGCTTGGGGCAGATGTTCGCTGGTGTTCTTGTAATATTTTTTCAACTCAAGACCATGCAGCAGCTTATGTGGCTAAATTTTTGAATGTTCCTGTATTTGCTTGGAAAGGGGAGACTTTAGAAGAGTATTGGTGGTGTACTTTGCAGGCTTTAACTTGGCCAGATGGTAGGGGTCCCGAATTGATTGTCGATGATGGTGGTGATGCTACATTGCTTATCCATAAAGGGTATGAGTTGGAGAACGGAGACAATTGGGTTGATTCTGATTCTGACAATATGGAAGAAGCAGTGATCAAAAATCTTTTAAAAAATATTCATAAAAAAGAAACAAATCACTGGACAGAAGTAGTCAAAGACTGGAAAGGTGTTTCCGAAGAGACCACAACCGGAGTGCACCGACTTTATGAAATGCATAATGCGGGTCGATTACTCGTGCCTGCGATTAACGTGAATGATTCAGTGACAAAATCTAAATTTGATAATTTATACGGGTGTCGAGAATCTTTGATCGATGGAATTAAGCGAGCCACTGATGTAATGATATCAGGTAAAGTTGGCGTTGTCTGTGGCTATGGGGATGTTGGAAAAGGATGTGCTGCTGCTCTTAAAGGCATGGGGGCTCAAGTTGTAGTCACCGAGGTAGATCCGATTTGTGCATTACAAGCTGCAATGGAAGGCTACCGAGTTTTAACGATTGAAGATACCTTGGGATGGGGTGATATTTATGTCACAACAACAGGAAATTTTGGTATTATTACCGCAGAACATATGAGTCAAATGAAAGACCAATCAATCGTTTGTAATATAGGGCACTTTGACAATGAAATCGAGGTGGATGTGTTGAATGATACTCCGGGTGTTGAAGTTACCGAGATCAAATCAGACGAACAAGGGGCAGTCGATAAATATACTTTTCCTGGTGGAAATTCAATCTACATGCTGGCCAAAGGTCGACTCGTTAACTTAGGCTGTGCAACTGGACATCCTTCGTTTGTCATGTCTAATAGTTTTACAAATCAAGCTTTAGCTCAAATCGAATTATGGAAGCAAGTTGAGAAGTATACGCCTGGCGTTTATCTACTTCCTAAAAGTATTGATGAAGAAGTAGCTCGCTTACACTTAGAAAAAATCGGCTGTAAATTAACAGTACTCAGTGACAAGCAAGCAAACTATATCGGTGTGAATTCAGAGGGCCCATTTAAGCCCGATCGCTATCGTTATTAAAGAGCATCAGAAAGTCATTTACCATAGTATAAAACGCTGGTACTAGTAACAGTGTTATAAAGGTGGCAAATAAGACTCCAAAGCTTAGCGATATAGCCATGGGAATCAAAAACTGTGCTTGGAGACTGGTTTCAAATAGAATAGGCAGTAGACCCGCAAAGGTAGTTAGTGAAGTTAGTAAAATTGGACGGAAACGGGCGACACCTGATTGTTCAATTGCTTCTTTCATTCCAACACCTTCGAGGCGTTTTTTATTGATGTAGTCGATCATGACAAGGCTATCGTTTACAACAACTCCTGTCAGTGCGACAAATCCAAGAATCGATAAAATGCTAACTGGTTGATTTAGAATAAAATGCCCACCAATAGCGCCAATAAGGCCAAATGGAATGACTGACATTACAATGATAGGTTGGATGTAAGACTTTAGGGGGATTGCTAATAAAGCATAAATAATAAACAAAGCGAGTAAGGTCTTTTGTATAAGGCTACTGAAAATATCGGATTGCTCTCTAGCTTCTCCTTCGAACGACCATTTTATATCTGGATAAGAAGCTAAGATCTCATCAATAGAGCCTAGTTTATTTTTATTGCCCATTAAGTCAGCACGAATGAGTTCTAAATTCGCTTTTGATTTATCAGCATCAGCAGTTATATTAATCACTCTTCGCTGATCAATTCTCCGAATCGATGAAAACCCTTCGCCTATCGAATAGTCAGCGACTGTATTTAATGGGACCTTTTCTCCAGAAGGGAGTTGAATGAGTAAAGTATCAAGGTCTTTAGAATGAACACTTTCATTTTTAGGATAACGTACTTTTACTTTAATATCATCAGAAGCTCTTTGTATTCTTTGGGCTTCAATTCCATAAAAAGCTGCTCTTACTTGCGACCCGACTGAAGTTTGTGTTAGGCCTAGGGATTCGGCACTTGCCTTTAGCTTGATTTGAATTTCGTTTTTTCCACCTCTAAAACTATCTTTGATATCAAAGATGCCGTCATAATCATACAATAGGGATTTTAGTTTTTCGGAGACTGTTTCCAAACGATTTAGATCCTTTCCAGAAATTTGTATATTAATGGCTTCGCCTGCAGTCCCTGCTGCATTGGCATCAAAACTGATATCTTCTGCTCCAATTATAGGGCCAATAAGCTCTCTCCAACGATTGGCTAAATTTGGCGCAGAAAGTGCCTCGATATCGCCACCATCCGCAAGGTCTTCTCGCTTGAATAATTCAACCGCGATTTCCCCAACATTTTCTGAACGAATGCTCGAACCTTCCCCCATAGGTCCACCACTACCATCAAAATTAGTTCCACCTACCGTCACAACTGTATTGTCAAAAGGTTGCCCATAACCCATATCAATTATTTCATTGGAAAGTTCATTAAGCCCCGCTTCCATTTGTTGGATGGCTTTTTCTGTGATCTTATAGGGTGTGCCCTCTGGCATTGTTACCTTAGCTAATATATAGTCTGAAGGAACAGGGGGAAAAAAGACAAATTTGAGATGATTTCCGATTAGGAAAGAGAGCATTACCATTAGGATGGCAATAAAGCTGGCCAATAAAGTGTAACGTCTCTCAATCGATTTTTTCAAAATAGGACGATATTGTTCATCAATAAATTTTTCTAATGCATTAGCGATCGCACGTTGTTTTTTTTGAAACCAATTCAACTCTTTTTGCTTTCCAGTTCCCACCTTACAAAGAGTTAAATGATACGGAAGTACTAGCTTTGATTCAACCAAAGAACCGATCAAAGTCGCGATGACAACAATGGGAATAGGGAAGAAGAATTTACCTAAAAAGCCAGGTATAGTTAGAATAGGGATAAAAGCTACAATTGTCGTCAAGACAGCAAATGTTACTGGAATAGACACTCTTTTTGCTCCAATAACTGAGGCGTTAATACCAGGACCCCCTTGTTTTTGAAATTCAGTAAAAATACTTTCACCGACAATAATTGCATCATCAACAACTATTCCCAAGACCAAGATAAAACCAAACAGAGATGCTAAATTGATGGTTACATCAAATACAGGTAAAACTATAAATGCTCCTAAGAAAGAAATCGGAATACCGAGCATGACAAAAAATGCCAAAGAAGGTCGGAGAAAGAGAGTAAGGATTATGAAGACTAGAATCAGACCATAAATGCCGTTTTCAATTAGCATATTCAGTCTACTTTTTAAATAGAAAGTAAAATCTCGGAAAGGCTCTATATAAATTCCTTCTGGGAGGGTACTTTGAATTTCTGAAGCAAATTCTCTGACCGCATCAGAGACCTCTAAGGCACTTTGATTGCCTACCGCAAATATACGTAACATAATGGAGCGTTGCCCATTAAATAAGCTAGTTATTTTAGTGTCAGAGAAACCATCTTTGACAGTCCCGAGGTCTTTAATTCTCAAAGTACTACCATCGGATTGTTTTAAAACAGGTATCGCCTCAAAGTCACTTTGATTGTAAGCTTTTGCTTTTGTTCGAATGAGAATTTCACCTTCCTCAGACTTGATAATGCCTCCTGGAATATCAACTGCTTCTGAACGAATTGCCTGAGCTACAGTCTCTAGTGTGATGTTATATTTATTGAGAACATCTTCTGAAATAAAAATAGAAATTTCTAATTCAGGGTAGGCTTTTATATCAACTTGGCTGATCCCTTTTTGGTAATTCAGTTCATCTTTAATATATTCACCGACTTGTTTTAATATAAGTGGATCCGTGTCACCATAAATGGCTAAAGAAATAACTTCATTGCGAATATTAATTTCTTCGACTCTTGGCTCTTCAGCTTGTTCAGGGAAATTATTAATCGTATCAATTTCAGATTTTATCTGATCTCTGATGTTTTTCTTGTCATAATTACGTTCCACTTCAACAAGAACGGTTCCTATATTTTCTGAAGCAAAGGCATTGATTCTTTTAATCCCTTCGATGCTTTGTATGCGATCTTCAATAAGTTCTATAATCCCAGTTTCAACTTCGCTCGGAGCAGCACCCGGATAGACAACATTGATTTTAACTGTATCTAAGTCTAAATTAGGAAAGAGCTCTAGCTTCATTGTAGAAGCAATGAAAAAGCCAGCGATAATAATAATACCAGCAAGTAAATTGGCAGCTACACCATTTTCTGTAAACCAACGAATCATTATTTTGCTATAGGTTCTACAGCCATGTTTTCAACAAAGAAAGGGATAGGACTGATCACGATTTTTTCTACAGAATCAAGTCCTTCACTGACAATGACCGAGTCTCGATTTTTATGAAGCACGTTTACTTTTTTTTGAATCAATCGATTTTCTTCATTTATTGTGTAAACGTAGTTATTGTTTCTAAGTGCGACATTTGGAATCGTGAATGCAGATGCTAATACCTTTCCCTCAATTTCAGCGACTAAAAATTGACTGCGTTGTAGTTGTGATGAATGGAGAGCATCCTCATTAGAAAAGGCATTTTTAATTTCACCTACGCAATAGGATAGGCGATTATTGCTATTAAGTGTTGCTTCCACACGTACAATTGTACCTTCGGCCAATAAAGCCTTCGAAGTGGCATGGTAGAAGCGAACTTTATTTGATTGTGATTTGGTCTCTTTATAAGCAAGTAATTCTTTTTCTTTTTCGTTAATTGGCAAACGAACTTCTCCATTACCCACAGCATAAGCTTGAGCCACTGGGCTGGCTGTATTCCCATTGACAACAGTTCCTAAATCAATGTTACGACTGAGTAAATATCCAGAATAGGGAGCTTTGAAAACCGTATCCTCTAAATCACCTTTGGCTGAATTGAAAGAAGCTTCCGCACTAGCTAAGCTTGCGATCGCTTGATTGAGTTGTGGCTTTCTTAAAACGAGATCATTGGCCTGACCGAAATCTAATTTTTCCCAGTCAGCCTTGGCTTGCTCTGCTAATGCTTTTTGTTCGGCTAGAGAAAGTTTTGCCTGTGCTAATTGGAATTCGGCTACCTTTAGTCGCTCCACATAAGTCAATGGGTCGATTTCAAATAGTGTCTCGCCTTCCTCGAAATAACTGCCCGGATAAAAATTTCCCCCAATATGAGTCACTTTGCCTGATACCTCTGAAATAAATGTACTTTCAATTTTTGGCATCAGGATACCCTCGCTTTCAATGATGATTTGCGTATCCTTTGCATTGATAGTCAAGTACTCAACAGGTGGTACTAATCGTAAGTTCTCTACTTTCTTCGGCTTAGGTCTAAATTGTAATAGTAGAGCACAGATGATAATAGCCCCTAGTAATATGTAGAGTGGAAGAAATTTTTTCATTGTATGAATCATTAAATAAAAGAGTAGCCGAGTGCTAAGTATAAATTGATGCGGTTTTGCAGTTGATTATATTTGATTTGTAAATTTTGACGTTCTGATTGGAGGGCAGAAATTTCAGCATCGATATAATTTAAAAATTCGCCACTGCCTTCTATATATTTTGTCTGATTAATCGAAGCGATATCTTTAGTTTGGGTGAATATATGAGTATTTGATTTATGTATATTTTGCAAATAGCTTTCATTTGAAAGAGCATTTTCAACTTCCATAAAAGCATTGAGAATCACCTTTTCGTAGGTGGCTTCGGCCTCAGATAATTGTGCTTTTGTTGCCCTTATGTTTGCATTGATTCGTCCATAATTAATCAAAGGTTGGGCAAGATTTACGCCGACATTCCAAAACGCGTTGTTTGCATTGATTAGATTGCTTAATTCAGGTGAGGCGTTGCCCATGACTCCTGTCAGCGATATCTGTGGTAAGCGTTGCTTTTTCGCCGATTTTAAAACTACTCTTGATCCAGATAATTGTCGCTCAATAGCAATAAGATCAGGTCGATTCAGCAGTAAGTCTGATGGGATCCCTGCAGGTATGGAATCCAGAAGATCTGGCAATGGTATGTATTCAAGTGTTTCTGATTTTGGGTATTCTCCTATTAAAAGCGCTAAGCTTCTACCCAGTTGATCTTTCTCATTATATAATTCATTGAGAGATTCAAAAATCGCATGGAGTTTATTTTTTTCAAATAAATAAAGCTCAGCAAAAATAAGACCTCTACGGTAGCGTTCCTCAATCGACTTTAAGTACAGAGATTGAAGTCTCTGATGTTCTTCCAGAAGCCCTATTTGTCCTTGAATATGCATGATGCCAAGCCATGTCTTTGCTATTTGTGAAGCAATCGACATTTGAGCGTACTTTAGATTAGCTTGGCTCGATTCTAATTGAGTTCGACTAAATTGTACTTGGTTTTTTAAGCTTCCCCACAGGTCGATTTCCCAACGCAATCCTAGGCTAGCGATATATTCATTGCTAAGCGCTCCACTTGAAAGCGCAACCTGACTGGCTTTGTTGATTTTCTGGCGCTCCCCTTGTGCATTTATAGCAACTGTAGGCAATCGGTTCGGCTGGATTGTTCTTAATTCCGCTTGTGCCTTAGCAACCCGAGAACTTGCGATCACTAAATCCTTATTAGAAAGAATAGCCTGTTCTATCAACACTTGTAGCTGCGCATTATTTTCAAAGTAATCAAGCCAAGAAGCATCCGTGAAAAATTCGGTATCGCGTTTATTTTTATCAGTATATTCTGGGCTAGACTCTGATTGCCAATTTTCTGGAATCTCTAAAGTCTTAGGTGCTGTTTGCTTAACTGAAGTCGCACAACTGCTGAGCACGATGCCTGCGCTCCAGGTTAATAAAATTGTAAAAAGTCTATACATTAAAAAAGTAAGTTACACTATATGCTAGTACATATCGAATATAAGGATAATATCTTACTTTTGTTTTAATGTTCTTCAAAGGAGTGTTCAAACAGCTTTTCTAACTGTATAAGAATAGTGTTAGCTTCTTCGGTTGGACCTTCTAATAAAAAATTGAGTTTAGATCCATTTCCAGCGGCTAGCATCATCAGTCCCATAATGCTTTTACCGTTGATTTGTTCACCATCTTTTTCTACCCAAACATCGCCAGAATAGTTACTCGTGATTCGAACAATCATTGCCGCAGGTCGTGCATGCACTCCTAGCTTATTGTTAACGATAAGTTCTTTTTCAGAGGATTGATGGTCTTCTTTGGAAATAGGCTGCTCCATTTGCCTATCATTGAATTTTTTTTTAAATATTCGTCAAGAGGTAAAACCCCTTCGTTATACGTACTGCCTATGAATGCTCAATAGTTTCTGGTATGCGATCACTTTGTATCTGCCATAGTTTTGCGTAGGTTCCTCCTTCATTGAGTAATTTTTTGTGTGTTCCTGATTCTATTATTACTCCCTTATCTAAAACAGCAATATAATCTGCTTTTTTCACCGTTGAGAGTCTATGAGCGATAATTAAGACGGTACGCTCACTCGCTAAATTTTCTAAAGCTTTTTGAATCTTTTTTTCCGTTATTGTATCCACACTGGCTGTGGCTTCATCTAAGACAACAAAAGGCGGGTTTTTTAAAAGCACACGCGCGATGGTAATTCTTTGTTTCTCTCCTTGACTCAGGCGAATGCCTTTTTCTCCAATCCGAGTGTCGAGACCTTGGGGTAATCCATTGACAAATTCTAGAGCAGAGGCCTTGTCTAAGGCCGCATTGATTTCTGATTCACTTGCCGTAACTTTTCCTAAAATAAGATTCTCTCGAATCGTTCCATCAAAAAGAAAAGGATCTTGAGCCACAAAGCCAATGTGTTTGTGTAGGCTTTTTAATGAAATGTTTTGTATCTTTTCATCGGCAAATGTGATTTGCCCATTGCTCGCATCGTAGGTACGCATGGCTAAATTTGCTATCGTGGTTTTTCCAGCACCAGTATGTCCGACCAAAGCCGTAACCTTATTTTTTTCTATGAGTAAATTAAAATTGGAAATGACGGCAGCACGTTCTGGGTATTGAAAACTGACATTTTCAAAGCGTATGGATAAGTCGCGTCTTTTGATATCTTTCGCTTCTTTCGCTTCAGCGACATCAATCGAGGTATCTAAAATTTCAAAAACACGTTCACCTGAAGCCCTGCCAGCAGCCAGTAAATGATTAAGCCCATGCAATTGAGAAATCGGCTGATAGAGCATATTGGCTAAAAGAAAAAATGCGATTAAGGTACCGATACTTAAGGTTTGGTCTCCATTAAAAACCATGAATCCGCCAATACCAATAATACTCAGAAAGCCCAATTTAGTCACTAATGTGGTCGCAGGACTATAAAAAGCCCATCGATACATCGCGCGAATGTTTTTATCTTTGAGATCTTCCGCCATGGAGGAAAAGCGGGCTTTTTCTCTGTCTTGTAATCCAAAGCTTTGAATTAAGCGATTTGCCTGAATATCTTCAATGATTAGACTGTTTAGCTCACTTGCACTTTCCCGTACTTTCTTCCAAACAGTGCGAGAACGCTTAGCGTAAAATATACCAACAACTAATAAGATAGGAACCGGAAGAAATACACAGAAAGCTAAAGTAGGCTGCATATAAAAAAGAGCGATGCTTATCCCGGTAATTTTCAGAATGGAACTCATTCCCTGTTCAGTTCCGTCCAGTAATGCTCGTTCAACATTGGCCACATCTTCGACCACTCTTGATGCAAGCTCGCCGCTCTTTCTTTGATCATAAAAGGTGACTGAGAGTTTTAATAACTTAGTGTGAAGATCACTCCGCATATCTAATAAAACCTTTTGTTCCAGCTGATTATTTACCCGAATGCGTAAACAATTACACACTTCACTACCTAAATAAAGTAGACCAATAATTAAAATGCCAACCCACAAAGACTCAAAGGACTCAATAGAACCGCTAATTTCCATTTGGTCAAAAATTCTTTGTATGGCTAATGGTACGCTTATTTCTAGAAGCGTCATCAATATAGCAAAACCCAAGGTAAGCCCAAATAAAGTTCGGTATCGAAATAAATATTTGGATACCCTTAAAATTGTTCTTTTTTTAATCGTTCTTTTTTCGGAACTACTTTTCATAATGGATAAAATTTAATTAAAGAAGAATTAACAAAATGAAAAGTGTTAAGCGAATTTAGTTGCTCTTCTGAGCCGATTATTTCTTCATGTAGGTTTATAACCAACAATTTATCACAATCTATCATTATGTCAGTACGATTATATATTGGAAATTTACCTTTTGAGGTTTCTGGAGACGACTTGAATACACTTTTTTCTACTATAGGAGTAGTCGAAGATGCAATTATTGTTACTCAACCTGGTGGCGGAAGACCCCGTGGATTCGGTTTCGTTGAAAT
>NTJV01000027.1 GCA_002457235.1 Puniceicoccaceae bacterium MED-G32 | reverse complement strand
TGGCCCACGATCAAGCCTGTAACTAAAGCTAACATGCCACCCAAAACAGAAAAAGTAGCATAAATACCTGAATCTAAAGCACTCGCATTAGTAAGCCCTTCAAACAATAAAAAGACAAATGATGCAAAGGTAGTAAAGCCTCCGCAAAAACCTACGCCCCAAAAATGCCAATGTATTTTTGCACTATCATCATCCATCCTCTGAGACCGAATTAAAAAAAGTCCAATAAGAAAAGAACCGAGCATATTAATTAAAAAAAGCGAGGTAAAAGTATTAGCCCAAACGAACGACAATAAAAATGTATCCGCATAAAAACGAGACAAACCACCTAAGGCACTACCTAAACCAACTGCTAATAAAATAGAGCCCTTCATTTTAAAATCCCCCCATTAAGAATCAAAATAGCCCAAAATCCTATTATACCAAAAATTGGACTGCCAATCATATAACCTAAAGCATAACCAAATTTATTCTTTTGTATCAAATCATAGCTCTCTAAACTAAAAGTTGAAAAAGTAGTCATTCCTCCGAGAAAGCCAATTTCAAGCAAGGTTTTTCCATTAAAGTGACCTTCGATAACAATCTCATAAGACACAAAAGCACCCAGTAACATAGAACCGAGGCAATTAACGGACAAGGTGCCAACGGGAAATCCATTCAATTGAAAGCGATTCAGCCAAGTCGATAAAAGGAAACGACTCAGTCCACCGAAAAAACTTCCTATGAGTACATATACAATAGACACTCACTTTCTTTGACCCATCCTTGCTATTTAGTAAAGGTAAAGAATCTATTAATTTTTAAATTAGTCCTTGATCTTTTTTGAGAGTCTTCTTTTATCAGTCCTTTAATTTCAAACAATTACGTCATGACACAACACAACAGCTTTAAAGCCAGTAAGGCAGGCGGCAAAAAGAACCGTACAGTTTTAAAACGATTTGAACGAGTCGATTTACTTCGTAAACGAGGTGAATGGTCAGATGGACAGCGTGTTATTGGTTTAAAGAAAACTAAACCCGAAGAATAATAGCTGAATCAATTTTCAATCAAGCCCTCTAATTTTGAGGGCTTTTTCTTTTACAAGCTACAAATACTTCTTAAACCATACAAATATTGCTATTAACGATTAATCTATGATTACACTGAATAAAATAGAGCACCATTACGGAGATAAAGTATTATATAACGGCATCGATGCAACAATCGGTCCAAGAGATCGTATTGGCTTAGTCGGTTCTAATGGTTCAGGAAAAACAACCCTCTTGAAAATTTTAATGGGGGAAATGGAAGTAAACAGAGGTCACATTGAAAAGGCAGAATATGTAAATATTGGCTACCTTCCTCAAGATGGCATCCAAACTTCAGGCAAGACCTTATTTAAAGAAGCAGAGACTGCCTTTGGCGATATTCTTGAATTACAAGATAAAATAGCAAAAGCCGATGAAGCCATGCTAGAGATGGATACTAGCAGTGAAGAATACTATGACTTAATTGATGTCTTAGGAGAATGGGAACAAAAGCTAGAAGAATCTCAACCTGATCGCATCAAATCAAAAATTGAGCGAATACTCACAGGCATTGGCTTTGAACTATCCGATCTAGAGAGAGATACCGGTGAATTTTCTGGAGGTTGGCAAATGCGTATCGCACTAGCTAAGCTACTACTCAAAAATCCATCTCTAATAATTTTGGATGAACCGACCAATCATCTTGATATTCGTTCCCAGAATTGGGTTGAAAATTATTTAAAAAATTACCAAGGAGCACTCATAGTAATTTCCCACGACCGAGCTTTCCTCGATACAGTTACCAATAAGACTTTCGAACTCAAACTCGGTGCACTGAATATTTATAAAGGAAACTATTCTTTCTTTTTAGAACAAAGCAAAAAGCAACTCGATATACTTCGTAAAGCCCACGCTAACCAGCAAAAAGAAATTAGAGAGATCAAAGACTTCATCAATAAATTTAGATCCAATGTTAAAAAAGCCAGTCTAGTGCAAAGTCGAATCAAGCAACTCGATAAATTGGACATTATCACCATCCCTAGGGACGAAAAGAAAATCTTTTTCCGCTTTCCTAAACCACCGCCTGCAAGTTCGAAAGTTATTACTATTAATAACCTTCACAAAGCTTATGGTGATAATATCATCTTTGATGGGCTAGACTTACGAATCGATAACGGTGATCGAATTGCAGTAGTCGGTGTAAATGGAGCGGGTAAATCAACCTTAGCTCGAATCATGGCTGATCAAGAGCCCTACCAAAGTGGAAGCATAGAAAAAGGTATCAACACAGTTATTTCATACTTTGCTCAGTCACAAGCTGAAGAACTTAATCCGAATAATACCGTACTGGAAGAAGTGGAAGCTTCCGTAAAAGGCAATGAAGATGCTAATCCAAGAGCAGCCTTAGGGGCTATGTTATTTTCTGGTGATGCAGCATTAAAGAAAAATACTGTTTTGTCAGGGGGTGAACGAAACCGAGTCGCACTTTGTAAAATGCTAATGCAACCTGCCAATTGCTTAATTCTTGATGAGCCGACTAATCACCTCGATTTAAAATCAAAAGAAGTTTTACAAGATGCCATCAATGAATTTGAAGGCACCGTTATTTTAGTATCACACGATCGATCATTTCTCGATGGTGTAGTCAACAAAGTCTTAGAAGTCTCAAAAGGTAGCATGCGAATGCTCACTTGTAATGTTTCAGAATATATTCAGCGTATTGAATCAGAAATGGAGCAATAAATAACATGGGGAAAAAATTCAACTATCGAGCCATTGCCGCAATGGCGGAAAATCGAGTGATTGGAAATCATAACACTATCCCTTGGCATTTGCCTGAAGACTTTAAATGGTTTAAAAAAACAACGATGGGACAAACCCTGCTTATGGGAAGGAAAACATTTGATTCCATCGGTCGTCCTTTACCTGGAAGGCAAACGATTATTCTAAGTAGAAATCAATTATCGATACCGAATACTCAGACAGTAAATACCATTGAATCAATTGAATCCGTAGCGACAAGTGACACAATATGGATTGCGGGTGGTGCAGAAATTTACCAACTCATGCTCCCAAAGTGCTCTGACCTCTATTTAACTCGAGTACACCAAAGGCCTGTGGGAGACACTTTCTTCCCTAACTTTGAAAATCACTTTGAATTAGCCACAGTGATTGAGAGTAATGCTGAATTTTCAATCGAGCATTGGAAGAAGTCCTAGCGTTTCAAAATTGCTAATGGTGGTTCTCCGAATTTTCTTCCGCTTGTTTCTTTTTATCCCACTTAAAGTGATTGTCAGGTAAAGTTCCACCTAATTTGAGCAACTTATCTTTACCAAATACCATTTCTTCACGAGTGTACCCAGATAAAGAAAAAGTATCTTGTAGGAAAATAGCCTCTTCTGGACATACCTCTTGGCATAAGCCACAATAAATACATCTGAGCATATTGATATCAAAAGCAGCAGGCTCTTTTTCAACATGTGCCCTATCTGATTCCTCTCCATCGATTTCACTCGGCATAATACGAATCGCTTTAGGAGGACACACAAACTCACATAATTGACACGAAACACACTTCACTCTCCCTTTAGGGTCCTTTACCAAGGTGGGAACACCACGATAATTTTCAGGAATCACAGGACGCACCTCTGGATATTCTAAAGTAACTGATTTTTTAAACATGTTCACAAAGGTCGCAGCCAAACCAGATGCAACTTGCGGGATGTAAGTTTTTTCCGAAAAAGTTAAGGGCTTACGTTCTAATACTTTTGTTTTAGCCATGATTAATTAATAATTTAGATTATCGATAAAAGCGATTAAGAAAATATAGAAGACGAAATTAGCAACTGCGAGCGGTAACAATATCTTCCAACCAAGGTGCATAACTTGGTCATAACGGAAACGAGGCATTGACCAGCGCATCCAAATAAAGAAAAAGATCATGAAGAAAATCTTCAACATAAACCACGATATGGAACAAAGAATCCCAATCAATCCATCCGGCCAAGGATCGGCTACACCAGGAAGGAAATGCCATCCTCCAAGAAATAACAAAACAAAGAGCGCTGAGCCCATGATAATGTGAGCGTACTCAGCCACAAAAAATAGACCGAACTTAAATGCACCATATTCTGTGTGAAAACCCCCGACAAGGTCAGTTTCTGATTCAGCCATATCAAAGGGTAAACGATTAGTTTCAGCAAAAATCGCAATAAGGAAAATCAGTGCCGAAATCGGCTGCCAAATAATAAGCCATAATCCTTGTTGCGATTGAACCACTCCAAATAAAGATAGTCCATAATCAGAACCAGGTGATGCTGCCCAAAGAAAAACAGGGAGAATGGAGAGACCCATAGCCAACTCATAAGAGATCATTTGCGCTGTGGATCGGATCGCGCCTAAAAACGGATACTTACTATTGGAAGCCCAGCCTGCTAAAACAATGCCGTAAACACCCAAAGAAGATACCGCTAAAATAAATAAAATACCAACATCTATATTAGCCAAAGCAATCGGCTGTACCATTCCACTGACATCTATGTATCGACCAAATGGAAGCACCACCATTGTTGTTAAAGCGGGAGCCAAGGCAATTAAAGGGGCAAGGTAATAATAACCGATTCTAACGTGCTGAGGTGTGATTTCTTCTTTAAATAAAAACTTAAGTCCGTCTGCCGCAGGATGGAATAACCCTAATCGAGTGAGAATCTTTCCAATAATCGGAATATGCCCAACAATCGGAATCTTAGCACGATTTGGACCGACTCGCCTTTGAATCAAACTACATACCTTTCGTTCTGCTAAAACAGAATAAGCACATAAAGTCATAAATACGCCAACCATTGCGAGTGCGTAAAATACTGGAATTAAATAGTCTAAAAAACTCATACTTATAGTCCCTATACTATTTCAGAAACCAATGTAGGTTTAAATTTTAAATTTTCAGTTTCGACAAAATTCATACTGGCAAATGCATCTCCGTTTAAGGCTAAACCTTCTTCAGGAATTTCGGACCATTGTACCGATTTTAAAAGTTCTACAGTTTTGGATATTTCTCCCCAAAGCGATTCCATAGAAGGCATGCCGACTGTATGCGTGTTCTCAACTAACTCACTAAGAATCGCTGTTAATACTCCATAATCCGGCATCAAACCCATTGGCGGTAAAATTGCTTGTTTAAACTTCTGCAAGATGAAATTTTGATTCACAAAAGTTCCATCTTTTTCAAAAACACTTAAACTAGGAAAAATCACTTTTGCTTGCTCACTCGTACTATTTTTAGAACTCCCAAAATAAATCACTTGAACGGAGTCTTTTAAACTACCGAGATCAATACCTAGCTGTTCTAAATCTTCATTGAAAACAAGCAGAGTTTTGATCTGACCGCCTTCTATAGCTTCTTTCAGTTGTCCTAAACGGGTGTCTGGCAACTGATTAATCAAACCCGTAATCAAAGCACCGCGGAGATTGGGAGTTCTATCTTCAGACATAAGTAATCCGTCACCCTCTCCAGTATGCTGAATCATTTCAAAAGACGCATTTGTATGCTTAACAATTTTTTGTAATAAATATTGCTCTTCAAGAGAACTATGTGCTGAGCCGATCACTCCAATCGATCCCCCCTCTAAAAGTTCACGAGTTGCTGCTATCGCATCATCCAAACTTTTTGCAACTTGATCTACTGAATAAGATTTTAAACGTTCTTCTGATTCAGATTCCTTAAATAAGCCTCTTCCGGAATCAGTCATCCATGTATCATTAACGGCATCATTTCTTCTTGGTGTAATCCGATAAATTTTGCCTTCTCGACTCCAAATTTCAGTATTAGCCCCAACACTACTTTCTGTGCAGATACTGTGAGTACGTTTCAAGAACCAAACTCGCATCTTAAATCGAAAATCAGTACTAGTCAAAGCACCTACAGGGCAAATATCCACTGTATTTAAAGAATAATTATTTGATAACTCTTTGCCTGGATAGCAGGTAAGCGTTGAATATGTACCGCGATCAACAAATCCAAGAACATCATCTTTTGCCACTTCCTGAGAAAAGCGAACACAGCGTGAGCATAAAATACAGCGCTCATCATCTAATGTGACTCTTGGTCCTAAACGTGTACGCTTAGGCTTAACATTTTTCTCCTCCTTAAAACGGCTATAGCCTCGCCCATGCTCCGCTGAAAACTCTTGTAAACGGCACTCTCCTGCCTGATCACATATTGGACAATCTAAAGGATGGTTGATTAATAAAAACTCAGTCACACCATTTCTGCAATCTACTAAACTAGGAGTGTTTGTGCGAACATGCATTCCCTCTGAAACATTCGTTGCACAAGCAATTACAGGTTTGGGTGCCCAGCCAATTTTAGGTTCACCATTTTCTTCTAAAATAGCTTCACCGGTTTGACGATCTCTCATTGGATTTCCCACCTCAACTAGACACATTCGACAGTTACCAACTACAGAAAGCTTTGGATGATAACAATAATGAGGGATTTCTTTTTCCTTGCCTACGACACGCATTGCTTCAATCACGTTCACCCCTTTCGGAACTTGCGCGAGTTCACCATCCACATTGATTGTAACCGTATCTATAACTTTGACCTCTAACATAATATCAATAGAAATTAAATTAAGCTTGTTTCTGTTGCCGTATCTTCTCCCTGCTTTCTTAAAATAGCCTGCTCTTTTGCTTTTGCCTCAAACTCATCTTTGAACTTAGCAATAAAACTTTGCACTGGCCATGAAGCGGCTTCACCAAATGCACAAATTGTTCGTCCTGCTATTTGATCAGCAACACTCTTAAGTAAATCGACATCTTCTTCTCGGGCTCCTCCAGTACACATACGAGTTGTGATTTTTTTCATCCAAGGCACCCCTTCTCTACAAGGAGTACATTGCCCACAGCTTTCGTGTGCGTAAAAATAATTAATATTAGCCAAAGCTTCAACCATGTCTGTACTATCATCCATAATGATCACACCCCCAGAACCAGACATTGAGCCGACTAAAGATAAACTATCGAAATCCATAGGGATGTCTTCAATCCCCCAATCAAATTCTGTTCCGTCTTTTTTCTTACCAGTAAAGCGTTCATCCGCACGAAGAATTTTTGATGATGAACCGCCTGGAATAACTGCTTTTAATTTTCTTCCTGGTAGCAAGCCACCACAGACATCATAAATCAATTCACCTAAAGTAACTCCTGCACATGGGAATTCATAATAGCCAGGCTTTTGAACATGACCCGAAACGCACCAAATTCGTGTACCTGTATTACCTGGAGTTCCGATTTTTGCAAATTCTTTGCCTCCCATGTTAATCACATGTTTCACATCACACAATGTTTCTACATTATTAACAATAGTAGGACATTGATATAAACCTAAAGCCGCAGGGAAATAAGGCGGTTTAATTCTAGGGTTTGCACGCTTGCCTTCTAACGATTCGATTAAGCCGGTTTCTTCACCACAGATATAGGCGCCTGCTCCACGATGAACTATAATATCACAGGAATAATCAGAACCCAATATATTATCCCCTAAGAAATTTTTAACACGAGCCTCTTCAATCGCACGTTCCAAAATTTTATACCCCTCAAAAAACTCTCCACGAATGTAAATAAAGGCTAGCTTCGCTTGAATCGCATAAGCCGAACATAATATACCTTCAATCAATTGATGCGGATCTTTATGAATAATTTGTCGATCCTTAAACGTTCCTGGCTCTGATTCATCAGCATTACAAATCAGATAAATAGGCTTTCCTGACTTACGATCTAAAAACTTCCATTTCATTCCTGCTGGGAAGCCTGCTCCACCTCGTCCTCGGACGCCTGATTGTAAAACCTCTTCACAAATATCTTCTGGCTTCATTTTGAAAGCCTTCTTCAAGTCCTCGTAGCCTCCATGCTTGATATAGCAATCAATATCATTGGTGTAACCCGGTTGGTCTGTATACTTTAAAATTAATCTTTTTTCTTCAATCGCCATAATTAAATCCCCATTTATTCGGTATCAACCGTACCATTCTTAATTCTTTCGATTAATTCATGCGCTTCATCTGTTTTGATACCCGTGTATTCTTTTTCGCCTATCATGACCACTGGAGCTCGCCCACAATCTGCATGACACTCGACATATTCTAGACTGACAAGACCATCTTCACTAGTTGAACCCACCTTGCAGTCAAAAGCTTCTTCAAATTGCTTGCAGGTTTTATAAGCACCCGCTAAGGCACAAGACAAAGTACGACACACTCTAACCTGGTATTTGCCCTGCGCTTCAGTCTTAAGCATAGGATAAAACGTAACGATTTCTGAAATATTAATTGGCTCAAGATCTAAACGTTTGGCGATCCATTCAACTGATTCATTGGATAAATAACCCAAATCTTCTTGAACTAAATGGCATAAGGGTAGAGCCGCACTACGCTTATCTGGATAACGTGGAACTAAATGATCTATCTTATCTAATGTTGATTGTTTTAAATCCATACAATTTTCAAATTATCGGTCACACTCTCCCATAACAAAATCTAAAGAACCAAGAATCACAGTGATGTCGGTCAGAAAATGCCCTGGCAAGAGTTCGCTTAAAATACTTAGGTTACAGAATGATGGTCCACGAATTTTTAATCGATACGGCACACCACCACCTTTAGAAACAACATAAAAACCTAAAGCTCCTTTAGGATTTTCCGCTTCAAAATAAACTTCCCCTTTTGGCATTTGTGGTCCTTCTGTTACCAACATGAAATTCTGAATCAGCTCCTCCATACTGGTTAAAATTTTATCCTTGGGTGGTGCAAAAATCTTTTTTGCATCTTCAGAATAATAAAGACCTTCTGGGAAAGAACCAATTACTTGACGAATGATGCCCACACTTTGCTTGATTTCTTCAGCACGCATTAAATAACGATCATAACAATCCCCATTCAAACCAATCGGTACCTCAAAATCGTAATTTTCATAACCCAAATAAGGTTTGTCTTTTCGTAAATCTAAATCCACTCCTGATGCACGTAAATTGGGTCCAGTCATACCATAACTCAAGGCTTTCTCTTTCGTGATAACACCAATATCAACCGTACGATCCATAAAAATACGATTACGGGTGAGCATTTTATCTACTTGATTCAAAATAGGTACTACACCTTTACAAAAACTGTCTACACGCCCAAGCCATCCATCGGGAATATCTCGTGCCACACCACCAATACGAGTGTAACTTGTAGTGAAACGAGCCCCTGTTAATTCTTCAAAAAGGGTATAAAGCTTTTCGCGCTCAGTAAAAGTATACATGAATACGGTCCATGAGCCTGCGTCCATACCATAAACACCCACCCCAAGAAGATGAGAAGAAATTCTCGCTAATTCACAACAAATCACACGTATTGCCTGACAACGATCTGGCACTTCTAAATTTGCAAGCTTTTCCACGGCTAACGCGTAAGCTACGTTATTAGATAAAGGGGCAAGATAATCGAGTCTATCTGTGTAAGGAATAAACTGATTGTAAGTCATATTTTCGGCAATTTTTTCATCGCCTCTATGTAGGTATCCAATAACCGGCTCACATTCCTTGATTGAGTCACCATCTAACTGCATCATCAATCGTAGAACCCCGTGGGTTGAAGGGTGAGAAGGCCCTACATTTAAAGCCATAGTTTCTGCTTTTAATTCTGGATCTGCTTCCGCTGCCCGAGAACCGATATCACCTACTGAAACTTCTTTAACTTCTCCCATAAAATTGATCTCCGTGTTCTTAAATAATTATTTTCCCTTTTCTTCGTTCCAACTTTCGTCTTTTGCTTTTGGCTCTGTTTGGCTCATTTTACCATCACCTGAAGAAACGAATGGCCCACCCATCATAGGTGCTGCTGATACCTTTAGGTTTGTTTGCTCTACAACATCTTCTGCCGGTAAAGGTGTTTCAATACCCGCTAATGGGAAATCTTTTCTTAGAGGATGATATGGGTATGAGTCCCACATTAAAATACGCTTAAGATTAGGATGTCCTTCATAAATGATACCCATTAAGTCGTAAGTTTCTCTTTCATGCCAATCTGCCGCAGAATATAGAGACACGAGGCTTGGCAAGGTTGGTTTAATATTATCCTTACAATCTGATGCGACCCTAATATACATCTGCTTTACTGTAGAATAAAAATGATAGACTCCCGTAAATCTAGGAGTTGCCACATCCCAATCAATTGCGGTGACATCAAGTAGCAGATCAAACTGAAATTCATCTCTAAGAATTGTACAAAATTCAATTAATTGCTCAGCAGGACAATTAACTGCTAAATGATCCCCACTTTCTCGTTCACTGAGATAAGCAAAACGATCCAACAATTCACTTTTTTCTATTTCACTCACCTTATTACCTCCAAGTTAAAACTGTTGGTTATGACACCGCATCCTTACGAATTTTATTTATCGGATGCTTTGTTAATAAATTTTTCACAGAGTTTTCATCTTTGATTTTCTCCTGCAATTTAATCATAGCATCTAATAGTGCTTCAGGTCTTGGAGGACAGCCACTAACATAAACATCCACCGGAACCACTCGATCAACTCCTTGTAGGGTAGCATAAGAGCGATACATACCTCCTGAACTCGCACAAGCACCCATGGCGACAACCCACTTAGGGTCTCCCATTTGCTCGTAAATTCTACGCACAACCTCTGCCATTTTGTAGGTCACTGTACCAGCAACAATCATGCAATCAGCTTGCCTTGGGGAAAAACGCATTACCTCCATGCCGAATCGAGATATATCAAAGCGAGAACCACCAGCGGCCATCAATTCAATTGCACAACAAGCCAGCCCCATAGGCATTGGCCAAACAGAATTTTTTCGTATCCAATTGATAACAGCATCCGCACGGGTGACGATAACTTCACCCTCGACTTTACTATCATAGGCAACTGTTTGTTTATTCATAGTATTCACTTAATATATTATTAGTACCAATGCTTTGAAACTTACTGAGACATCATTTTCATGCAAGCGATAATTTGAAATTTACATCCTTCAATAGCAATTGTATGGTAAAAAAACTGAATAATAATTTTATAGCATGCCTGTTTATCAATATTATGAGATTTTTCCCGATGGAAGCGAAGGAGAGCCCTTTGATGTTTCGCAAAAAATTAATGAACCGACCTTAAAAGTTCATCCATTAACGGGGAATCCGGTAAAAAAGTATTATTCAGCACCCTCCATTAACAGTCGATACTCTGATGCGATGACCAAAAAACAATTAGACCCTTCAAATCTTCAGCAAAAAGGGTTCACTCAATACAAAAAGGATACAACCAGTGGGAAATATTATAAAAGTGCAGGCACTGACCCAAGAGCACCTGAACAAATTGACCCTAAAAAGTTATAATGGCCTTAAGATATCAACTGTTTCAGACTTTTAAGAATCGAGTCAAGAGACCTAGTTTTTGGGTTGAATCAGTCATTGTTAGCTTATTTTTAC
>NTJV01000026.1 GCA_002457235.1 Puniceicoccaceae bacterium MED-G32 | reverse complement strand
ATAAAGTTAAATAATCATATTTAAAATTTTCGTTCACATTAGAACTATATCGCAATCTACCTGTCATGCCCATATGCAATCCAAGCCAATGGTCTTTATTGAATAAAAAACATAACTGTTTCCCCTTTCTAAAAGATTTTTGTAAACGAGTTTCAATAAGACATTTTGGAAACGACTTGTCATCAAGATCTCTAAAAATTCTCTTCTTAAGGTTTGCAGACGCGTGAACAACTTTTGAGCCCTCAGCAGGCAACCAAACTCTTCTAAAAAATTCTACTTCTGCAAGCTCTGGCATTTGATATAAATAAGGGAGGATAAAATCTTATTGCAAAATAACATCACTTTTAAAATTATCAAGAAAAGCAACATGATAGATGCACACACTCATTGTTTCCCTCCTGAAATTTCGGATAACATTACTCAATGGGCTACCACTTATAATGAAAGCCATTGGTTAAAACTAGTCGCTCCAAATAATAAGCCAAGCTTACAAGGCTATGCTTCAAAAGAAGGCATGATTGAGGCTATGGATTGTGCAAAAGTAAGCCAAAGTATTCTATTAGGTTGGTATTGGGAAAATAAAGCTACCTGTATCAGACATAATGAACTGATGAAACAATGGATGGATTTTGCACCCATGCGTTTTCACGCCTTTGCTTCAATTTATCCAAATGACGAGCCCATTCAACAATTAGAACTTGCCCATTCTATGGGGTTTAAGGGTGTGGGTGAATTACACCCAACCATTCAACACTACGATCAATACAAGGATCGTTGGCATACAATGGCAGAATGGTGCGAAACAAATAACTGGCCCATGAATTTTCATGTCAGTGAAGGCTTAAATGTAAAATATCCGAATTTTATTCCGACCCCTTTTGATATATATCTAGAGTTTGCTGAAGCCTTTCCAGATCTTAAAATTATTTTATCACATTGGGGTGGCGGTATCCCATTTTTTGAGCTTAATCCAAAACTAAAAGTTCTATTAAAGAATTTTTATTATGATACATCGGCCTCCCCCTTACTGTACGATATGACAATATTTAGAAATGTGATTCACCTTGTCGGCGCTGAGAAAATTATTTTTGGGTCAGACTATCCTCTTAAATTATATCCTAAGAAACAAAAACAAGTTGAGATGCAGACATTTATTAAAGACATTCAGTCAAAAGCGGGATTGAATCAAAATGAATATGAGCAAATCTTCGAAAAGAACATCTGCAGTTTGCTTAATCTTTAATTCCTGAATCCAATGCTTCTTTAAGGGTCGTCCATGGTAAAAGAGCGCAATTTCTCCTTGATGGAAATTGCTTAATTCCCTGAAAAGCTAAAACATCAGGAGACAGAGTATCAGTTTGGCCTTTAGAACCATCTTCCAAAATTTGAGAAAATTCATTTTGTATTGATGTAAAGGACTCTTTTTTTGTGCCTTCGATTGCTTTTAATAAAATTGATGCAGAAGCCGTGCAAATAGCACAAGAGGCACTTTCGAATGAAGCCTTTTCTATAGTTCCTTGTTTAACCGATAAATAAACAGATATAGCGTCGCCACAAAGTGGGTTGTAGCCTTCAGAAAAATGTGTAAAGACTTCTAACTTTCCGTAATGTAAAGGAGACTTGGAATGTTGAATAAGTATTGATTGGTAGAGATCCTGTAAATTACCTTCACTCATAGAAAAAAAGACTTCATTTTTTTCAAACTTTCCACCAAACAATCTACATCATTTGAATTGTTATAGAAAGCAAATGAGGCACGAGCCGTTGCTGGTACATTAAAACTTTTCAATAAAGGCATTGTACAATGATGCCCTGTTCGAATTGCTATACCCGCAGCATCTAGAAAAGTTCCAACATCATGAGCATGAATAGCATCAAAAACAAACGATATAATCGAGGCCTTGTCTTTGGCGGTTCCAATTAACCTCAACCCATCTATTTTGCTTAAACCTTCTGTCGCTTGATCTAATAATGAAATTTCATGAGCCATTGCCTTCGCTCTATCTAATTTTTGCAAATACTGAATCGCTTCCGACAATCCGATCACGCCCGCAATATTTGGAGTGCCTGCCTCAAATTTACCAGGGATACCTTTAAAGGTAGTACCGTCAAAATCTACCTTTTCAATCATATCCCCACCACTTTGATATGGAGGCAGTTGCTCTAACCACTTCTCTTTTCCGTACAATACGCCCACACCAGTTGGTGCAAATAATTTATGTCCAGAAAATACATAAAAATCACAATCCAAATCTCTTACATCAACTTCCATATGGGGTGCAGACTGAGCCCCATCTACTAATACAGGGACGTCCAGTGCGTGTGCTTTATCAATCATCAATTTAATTGGATTAATTGTCCCTAACGAATTCGATATATGAACAATCGATAACAATTTAGTCTTTTCTGAAAGCAATGCCTCAAAAGCCAATAAATCTAAAGATCCGTCATCTAATACAGGAATGACTTTTAAAATCGCTCCCGTTTGCTCACAGGCTATTTGCCATGGAACAATATTTGCGTGATGCTCCATGCCTGAAATTAAAATCTCATCTCCTTCTTTAATAATTGTTTGAGCAAAGCCAGAAGCAATGAGATTGATTGCCTCAGTAACCCCTTTCACAAAAATGATTTCTGAATCCTTCTCTGCTGAAATGAATTCAGAAAATTGCTTACGAGTTGCTTCATAACGTGCAGTAGCTAACTCACTAAGGCGAAATACACCTCGGTGAATGTTGGAATTGCTCGTTTTATAGAAATCCTCAACCGCTTTAATTACGGTTAATGGTTTTTGACTGGTTGCAGCATTATCCAAATAAATTAACGGCTTATCATTCATTAAAGTCGATAAAATGGGAAAATCATCACGAACTGATTGGACATTAAACATTTGAAAAGTGATTAAATAGTAATTTTTATTAGAAAATATGATTCTAATTTGTAATATATTGCATACAAAATAGTATTATATATACAATTTACAGAAAAAAATAAAATGCCAAATAAAGAACCTAAAAAACTTTCATACGAAGAAGCATCATCAAAACTTGAGTCTATCATTGAGGCTATGGAAGATGGCAGTATTCCTCTTGCCGAACTAGTTGCACAATTTGAAGAAGGTGCAAAGTTACTAAAGGTTTGTCAAAATGAGCTAAAACAAGCTGAGTTAAAAATTCAAAAGCTGGATATTGCAGATGAGACTCGATCCAACTTCGATTCAGAATAATAAACAGTGAGCTTAAATAATTTAATATTGATCACATAATGTCACTTCTTGATTCAATAAAATCCCCTAAAGATATCCAATCACTTGAAGAAAGTGATTTGCCTGTATTGGCTTCAGAAATAAGAGAGAAAATCATAAATACGACTTCAAAAAATGGTGGTCATGTTGGCCCAAATTTAGGTGTAGTCGAACTAACTATCGCATTGCACAAGACTTTCTCTAGTCCAAAGGATTCTTTTATTTTTGATGTCAGCCACCAAGGCTACGTACATAAGATACTTACCGGTAGAAATGATGAACGATTTGAAAAAATTAGAGGTACTGGAGGTCTGAGTGGATTTTTAAACCGGGGTGAAAGCGAACACGATGCTTTTGGGGCTGGTCATGCTGGTACTGCGCTGTCTGCTGCTCTCGGAATGGCTAAAGCTCGAGATCTTAATGAGGGCGATGAACATATTATAGCTATTTGTGGAGACGCTTCTTTCACTTGTGGCGTAACACTCGAGGCCTTAAACAATGTCTCAAATTCCACAAAAAAGCTTATTGTAATTCTTAACGACAACAAGTGGTCAATTGCCAAAAATGTTGGTGCAATGGCGAAATATTTTAATGAGCTAATCACTAATCCAATATATAATCGATTAAACGATAATTTAGAGAATATATTGTCTCAAATTCCCGGAGGTAAAAAAATTATTAAATGGGGGGCAAAGTGGAAACGAGAGACCAAAAACCTTTTAATCTCTTCTTCAATTTTTGAGAAGTTTGGTTTGCGTTACATTGGACCTATTGATGGGCATGACTTTAAACAACTCAATCATTACTTAGAATTTGCTAAAAATGCGACTCAACCAGTAATCCTTCATGTCTTAACAACCAAAGGGAAAGGTTATAATGTGGCGATCGAAAACCCAGAACGCTTTCATGGAGCCAGTCCTTTTAATACAGAAACGGGTAAGTCTTTGGCTTCCAAAAAACCACCGATTCCAAAATACCAAGATGTAATGGGACAAACCGTATCTAAACTGGCAAAGAAAGATTCTAAAATTATAGGAATCACTGCAGCAATGCCTTCTGGTACTGGTTTAAATATTTTAGAACAAGCATTACCGGATCAATTTATTGATGTAGGGATAGCTGAAGAACACGCAGCTGTCTTTGCTGCTGGAATGGCTACGAAAGGCTACCACCCTGTTTGTGCGATTTATTCAACCTTTTTACAGCGTGCTTATGACCCAATTATTCACGATATTGCGATACAAAATCTTCCCGTCTTATTCTGTATGGATCGTTCAGGATTATCGCCAAATGATGGAGCTACTCATCATGGCTTATTTGACATAAGCTACCTTCGCCCTATCCCAAATTGTTTGATAATGGCACCCTCAGATGAAGATGAACTTGCTGATATGATTCAAACCGGATTGGATTATCAAGGACCTGCATTTGTTCGCTATCCTCGTGGTGAGGGCATGGGTGTGACAGTAAAAGAAACGCCTGAATCTCTTGCTATTGGCGTTTCAAAGAGAATTAAAGAAGGATTAGAAATTGATATCTGGGCTATCGGCACAATGCTTGATATTGGCAATAAATTGGCAGCAAAACTGAGCGAACACAATATTCATGCTGGAGTTGTGAACCCACGATTCGTAAAACCATTAGATAGTACTGCAATTGCTGCATCTGCTAAAACAGTGAAACTCATTGTAAGCATAGAAGATAATGTGATCAAGGGAGGATTTGGATCCGCAATCAGCGAATTTCTACAAGAAGAAAACATCCTTTGTCCTATAGAGTCTATAGGATGGCCTGATAAATTTATTGATCACGCAAGTTCAGTGAATGATTTGCGAGAAAACGAGGGCTTAGATTTAGAATCTATACTTTCTAGAGTCTTAACTGCTTTCCAGCAGGCAGATACTGAATCTTCTAAGGTTGAAATAAATCAGTAAAATATCACCGACTGCTAACGTTTACGAGACTTTCGCTTGGGTAAGCCATCTTTATTATACATACCTTTACTTTTTCGCTTCTTAGGTCCGCTGTTTAAGCTTTTCCCTTTTGCTCCCTTTGTTTTATTTCTCAGAAGATCAATTTGATCTCTGAATAAAGCGGCCTTTTCAAAATTCAATTTTTGTGCAGCTTCAAGCATGGAGGCTTCCAACTCAGCAATTACCTCTTTGGATACTGCTTCATCTTCAGAAACCTGTTTTGCCTTATCGTCTTTTTGATCATACTGATAGGTTGATTGAAGTCCTTCTTGAATCTCTCTTGTGATAGTCTTTGGAACAATACCATGTTTTTCATTGTACTCTAGTTGGCGATTTCTTCGTTCATCGCTTATGTCCAGAGTTGCTTGAATCGAATCCGTAATTTTGTCTGCATACAATATCACGCGTCCTTCAATGTGACGAGCAGCTCTACCTGCAGTTTGTATAAGGCTAGTACGACTTCTTAAAAAGCCTTCTTTATCTGCATCTAGAATCGCTACCAAAGCAACTTCAGGTAAATCTAATCCTTCTCGCAATAAATTAACTCCAATCAACACATCAAAATCACCTTTTCTTAAACGGCGTAAGATTTCCACTCGCTCAATAGCATCAATATCTGAGTGCAAATATTCTACCTTTAACCCTGCTTGATCTATAAAATCAGCTAAATCTTCAGCCATTCGTTTTGTCAATGTTGATACCAGAATACGATCTCCTTTTTCTACCGTTTCTTGGGACTCTTGAATTAAATCCTCTACCTGTCCTTTAATTGGCCGTATTACTATAACTGGGTCTAAGAGACCCGTAGGTCGAATCACTTGTTCAGCAATCACAGAGGCAGTTTCTAACTCATATTGGGCCGGTGTTGCTGATACATAAACAATTTGGTTACTAATTTGATTAAATTCATCAAATGTTTGCGGACGATTGTCTAAAGCTGATGGTAAGCGAAATCCATATTCGACTAGTTTTTCTTTGCGTGCACGATCTCCATTATACATGGCACGTATTTGTGGAATTGTTACATGACTCTCGTCAATAAATATAAGAAAGTCTTTATCAAAAAAATCGATTAAACAAAAGGGGCGCTCACCAGACTTTCTGCCCGATAGATAACGAGAGTAATTTTCTATTCCGGTGCAAAAGCCCATTTCCTCCAATAACTCTATATCATACTCAGTTCGCATTCTAATTCTTTGTGCCTCTAATAGCATGTTTTGCGACTCAAACCATTGTACACGTTCTTCTAGCTCTTCTCTTATCCCTTTTACTGCACTAACCACTTTATCTTTTGGCGTTGCATACTGATTGGCTGGATATAAATCAAAGCCACTTAAACGCTCAATTGCATTACCTGTTAAAGGATCTAATGAAATAATCGTTTCGAGGGTATCTCCCCAGAATTCTAAACGAACACCCGTTTCCAAATAAGCAGGAAAGACATCTACAACATCACCTCGTACACGGAAAGTTCCTCGCTTAAAATCGATATCGTTACGATTATAATGAATCTCAACCAAATGCTCGAGCAAATGATCTCTCGACATCTCCATACCCTCTTTCAAGACTAACATCATTGTTTTAAAATCTTCAGGAGAGCCTAATCCGTAAATACAAGACACACTAGCTATAACAATGACATCTTCTTTACTGATCAAAGAAGAAGAAGCAGATATTCTAAGACGCTCGATATCATCATTAATCGAAGAATCCTTTTCTATATAGGTATCCGTCTGTGGCACATAGGCCTCAGGTTGATAATAATCATAATAACTGACGAAGTATTCGACCGCATTCTTTGGAAAAAACGTTTTAAACTCTGAATACAATTGAGCCGCTAATGTCTTATTATGGGAAATAATCAACGTGGGCTTTTTACAGGCTTGTATTACATTCGCCATTGTGAATGTTTTGCCTGAACCAGTAACCCCCAATAGAGTTTGGTTTTTATTTCCATTGTGGATAGATTCAACGATAGCATTAATCGCAACAGGCTGATCACCCGTTGGTTGATATTCGCTATTCAGTTGAAAGTGTGCCATTTATCCAATGATAAGAATTCCACAATCTATGCAAGCAGAAGGCAGATAAAAATAAAAAAGCCTCGAAAACGAGGCTTTTGAAAATTTGTAAAAAGATTGCTTAAGCACCAATCTGAAAACGAGCGAAACGTTTAATCACCATATTTTCACCCATTGTTGCAATCTTCTCTGTAAGAACTTGTTGAACTGTCTGATCTGGATTTTTCACATAGGCTTGTTCAAGCAAGCAGGATTCGCTTAAGAATTTGTTAATTTTACCTTCAACGATTTTTTCAATAGCTGCTGGTGGTTTTCCTTCAGCTTGTCCTTCTGCAATTTCACGTTCTTTTTTGATGATTTCAGGGTCAATTTCTTCTCTAGAAATACACACTGGATTTGTAGCCGCAACATGCATAGCTATATCACGAACAAAGTTTTTGAAGTCGTCTGTTTTAGCAACAAAGTCACTTTCACAATTCACTTCAATAAGTACTCCTACTTTTCCACCTAAGTGAATATACGAGTTAACCAAACCCTCACTAGCTTCTCGAGTCGCTTTTTTAGCGGCTGTTGCGGCACCCTTCTTTCTCAAGATTTCAACTGCCTTATCTATGTTACCCTCTGATTCGACTAGCGCTTTCTTGCAATCCATCAAGCCTGCACCTGTACTCTCTCTGAGTTCACCTACCATTTTTGCGTTTATTTCCATAACTTAAAATTATTTTAAATGTTTTGATTAAAAATTATTCTTCACCTTCGTAACCTTCTGGCAATGTCACTTCAACATCATCTTCCTGTTCAAAAGTTGTGTCAGGTGTTACTGACTTAGAAACCTTAGATGATTGCTTAAGTTCTCTTTTTTCAAGACCAGAATCGATGGCGTCTACTAAAGACTCTATGATAATTCTGATTGATTTAACCGCATCATCATTACCTGGAATTGGATATTGGATAGGCGTTGGGTCAGAATTTGTATCCACTAGACCGATCACTGGAATATTTAGGCGATTTGCTTCTGCGACTGCTATCTCTTCATTTTTGACATCGATGATAACTAACGCTGCGGGTAGCTCTTCAATATTAAGAATACCTTCAAAGTTACGATTCATTCTGCTCATTTGACGACGAATTGCAGCCTCTTCTTTACCAGGAAGCTTCTCTAACTCTCCACTTTCGTCCATCTTAAGAAACTTTCTATATTTAATGAGAGACGTTTTCATTGTAGAGAAATTTGTCAAACCTCCACCCATCCAGCGATTCACGCAAAATGGCATTTTACAAGCGGTCGCACCTTCTCTAATAATGTCTTGAGCTTGCTTTTTAGTTCCGATGAACCAGACATCTTTTCCTGACGAGACAATTTTTTCGATAACTTCACAGGCTTCACCTAGCAGTTGGTGTGTCTTTTCAAGGTCAATGATAGAAATCCCGTTTTTGTTACCATATACATATGGTTTTGATTTTGGATTCCAGCGTTTGAGTTGGTGTCCGAAATGGACGCCTGCATCTAATAGATCTTTAGGTGTAATATTCATAATAGTTTCAAAGCCCGTATCACAATACAGGAGAAATAAAGTTTTCTTATTGTTAATTTATTATTGGTTAATTTTTGTGATTAAAATTAATCGAGAATCGATGAATGAAAGTCACCAGCGTTAATTAATCAAGAAAAATGTTAAATAAATGGATATTTCCGTGCTTAATATATCTATAAACTAACAGGAAATCATAGATTTAACTAAGAATCATAATCTTGGAATTATGATTAAGAGAATATTATCCACTCCATAAAGCTTTATTTCATTTAGCTTAATGTTTTCAGGTATGACAAAAGAATGAGCAAACCCCGATAATTTTTCATTAGACTGATTCAATTGAACTTTTTGACAAGATAACTGCATAATTGTCATCACATAATCATCGATATCAACTAAAACATGATCGCCAAATGTAGTATCTGCTTTTATGAAAAAGGTATAATATGTAGGTTTTATTTTAAATCTAAGTAAATGATTAGTATCACTCCTCTTATCTAGTTTTTGAATATCGGATTCATTTAAATAATCCATTTGATCAAAATCAAGAGGCTCAATTTTAAATCTGTAATAATTATTTTTGAAATAATTTTTATTCTTAGTAGATTCTTTCACTAGATTTACTCACTTAGATAAAAGAGACAGCTTCTTGAGGATTAACTAGCTAATAGAATTAGCCCTTTCTGTTTAACGGTTTATCAAAGTCCTTACCAATGACTAATGCTCGCTCGATTTTGTTCTCTATTTCTTATTATAATATAATGTTATAAGTAAAGAGACTCTTAACCATTGATATATTCCCAGAATTTCAAAGTAACTAACTTTATTTAGTTACTTTAAATAATTTAAAATAAAATCCTTAGAACGCTTAATCGCATCATCAGATAATTTAGGGCTTAATTCTAGAACTATAGCATGCTTATCTTTATCAATAAAACGTGAGATCATTTCAAAATCTATAATCCCTGTACCAATTTCTTGATGATCGTCCCCAGACTCACTAACATCATGTAAATGAAATCCAATGGTATGCGATTTCATATCTAGCAAACGTTGTTTGTGGTCTAATAAACCATACAGTGCCTTTATTTCAGCATGGCCGGTATCATGCCAGTAGGATATTGGACTACCCTGACCAAAGCTTTTCACAAATTCGCTATGGTCAGCATCTAGAGGCAACTCAGTAATCCCTTCTCGATTCTCTATGCCTAACTGTACCTGATGATCTTTTGCGCATTCTTCAATTGATTGAAAACTTTCATTTAATATGAGATATCGGCTTTTACTTGCACGCTTAACTCTTGCCATTATTCTATCTCTAAGTTTACGAAATTCTTGGTTATCCTTTAATTCTGATTCTTTGATTTCATTTTTCTCGATCCAATTCATGAATTTAAATAAGGGAGATTGAAAGAAGAACCATGCAGAACCAGAATGCAATACGACCTTACTCGATCCCATTTTTCTAGAAAATTTAATGGTTTCTTCTGTATAACGTTTCCAAATACTAATCTCACGTTTGCTAGCACTTGTCGGTTTAAAAATATTGGGCATTGGTGAACTAATCCCGAAAGGCAAAGGACAAAAATTATGCACCGAAGAAATATTCATTACACCATCTTCCACGGCCTGCATGATTCCAGGCACTAGATTAATTGATATACCATGGCTTAATTCTACTTGCTTAAAGCCGAGCCCAGCCATCCACTCAAGCATGGTATATCCATCTTGAAACCGATGTGAGCAACAGCATGTCGATAAAGCTAAATGATCCTCTACTTGTTCTTTATAACTCATATAAAAATATCCTCGTTACAAAAAGTAATCCGAGGATACATGTTATAAAATTTAAAAAAAAGCAAAAAAGCAAAAATTACATTTTAGAATAACGTACTCTAAGCATGTTATTAAAATCTAATTCTTTCTTTTTACGTCTTTTAGCTTGAGAAGGCTTCTCGAAGTAACGCTTTGCACGCACATCACGGATTACCCCTTCTTTATCAAGGCGTTTTTTTAAACGACGGAGAGCTCTTTCCATGGGCTCACCTTTGCGAACTGTAACATCTAATGACATAATTAATATAACGAAAAAATTGATAAAAGATTATGCTTTTTTCAAGTCAACCTTAAATTCAATACTTTTAATTACTGATCCGCTCAAGAATTGCCACGCTCTCTATGTGACGAGTATGCGGGAAAAGGTCAAAAGGCTGAACCTCTGTTAATTTATATGCATTCTCAACAAAATAGTTCAAATCTCTAGCTTGAGTTGCAGGATCACAAGACACGTAAATAATCTTTTGTGGGTTAAAGTCCAATAATTGTTCAATAAAAGCTAAGTCACAGCCTTTTCTTGGAGGGTCGATAATGACCGATGTATTTTCTCCAGAAAACTTAATGTGCTGAAAAATAGCTTCAGCCTTTCCTATTTGAAAACGCACGTTATTGATATCATGAATTTGGGCATTTACTTTAGCTAACTGTATAGCTGCTTCTGAAATTTCTACTCCTACAACCAATTCAAAAACTTGAGAAAGGCTCAATGCAAATAGTCCTACACCACAGTATGTATCTACTAGGTGTTTGATTCCGTTCCCAGATGCGTGAAATTTCACAAATTCAACTAAGTCAGGTAAAATATACGGGTTATTTTGAAAAAATTCACCTGCCTTAAATTGAAAAGTTAATTCCCCAACTTTTTCCGAAACAATAGCCTTAGGATTATTGACCACCCCTTCAAGTGTATCTCTCAATAATAAGGTACCCCCTCGTTGACGTCTTTTCTTTCCACCTTCTAATACTGCCTTTTCCCTCATTTCAGGAAGGGATTCATTAATCGCATCTGTAGCGATCACACACTGTTTGACATCTACAATATCGTGTCTTCTACCATATTTCAAAAACCCAATCGGTTGATCTCCATTTTTATTGGGTCGATTATAATGCGGTGTAATCTTGGATCGATATCCAAAAACCTGTTTTGATGATTTTGCCAAAGAAACAGGAAATTGAATACCCCCATTTTTTTCGAGCAATTCTTTAACTTGCTGGGTTTTGATTTTCAATTGCTCACCATAATCAATATGCTGGTATTGGCAACCGCCACAAGATTCAAACAAACTGCATTTTGGACTCACTCGATATTTTGAGGACTCCAAAATCTCCAATAAATCTCCTTCTGAATACTGACTATGATTTCTATAAATACGCACCTTTACCAATTCGCCTGGAATAACAAATGGAACCATTACTACCCAGCCATTCACACGACCGACTC
>NTJV01000025.1 GCA_002457235.1 Puniceicoccaceae bacterium MED-G32 | reverse complement strand
GAATATCAATTTCTAAATTTTGTAGAATTGAGATTACATTTTCAATGTCCTCAGGATTATTGATACTATTAGGTAAAGATTTATTTATATCTTTATAAGTAAGAAATCCTTGCTCTTTTGATTGGCGAATAAGTTCACGAATACGGGCATTCAGTTTATCTTGTGATTTAGCTGATAATTTTCGCCTTTTGGTTTTTGGAGCCTTTTTAGTTGTGTCCGACTTTGTTTCTATTTGCTTTGTCGCCTTTGGAGTTGCTTTCTTTTTAACAGCTTTTTTGGCTGCTGATTTTTTGGCTGCTGACTTTTTTACAGCGACCTTTTTTGTCGGTGCTTTCTTCTTAGCGACTTTTTTTGTTACCGTTTTCTTAGCAATTGCTTTTTTAGCCGGCAATTTTTTTGCAACCTTTTTTGGAGTAGCTTTTTTTGTAACAGGTTTTTTTGTTACCTTCTTTGCAGTTTTCTTAGTACTTACTTTTTTAGCCGGTGCTTTTTTGCTAGCTTTAGTAGATTTTTTTTGTGCCATAATATATTTTAAGTTACTGAATAGCTAAATTCTGAGTATCAATCAATTCTTGATTAATTTGTTTAACTTTTTTCATCAATTCAATGAATTTCACATCATTTGAGTCGGTTTGTTGAATTTTTTGAGTTAATAAGGTTTTCTTTTGGTTTAAGACGTTCTTTTTTAAAGTTCTAAGGCATTCATTTATAAGCTTAATTGGATCATCGATGTGAAGTTCTTTGGTATGAATATCGGCTAATAATTGCCTTTCTTCGTTTGTTTCAATAAGGGACTCGGTATCAATAGAACTAGTATTTGTTGTTTCGTAAAATTCAGCGAGTAATTTAGAAAGAAATTTTCCACTTAGACTCTTTTTCTGTAGTGAATCAGAATCGATCGTATATGCAATTTGTTTTCCATACTCGGGAAACTTTAAGGTAAGATACAAAAGTTCCCAATGCGTTTGTGTCAAGGGCGAGTCTTCTATTATTTGTATGTTTTGTTTAGGTTCATTTTCTTGGGCATTTTTCTGATAGCTTGATTGTCTCGCTTTCATTTTTTTAAATTCAAGAAAATCCTTAGTAAGACTTTGCATGCTTATTTGGGCATTTTTGCTTACTTCTTGTAAATAATCTTCTTGGGCGATTTGTGATTTTAGATGACTCAGTAGCTCAAAGATATGCTTAGATGCTTTTATTTTTTCTTGTGTAGAAGACGAAGAACCTTTCGGAAGCAAGCTTTCTAATAATAGTTGGATAGGGCCAAATGCTTGAGAGCGTAATTCTTCAAGTGCTTCAGTACCTTTGGAGCAGAGCAAATCATCCGGGTCACTTTTTTCGGGAAGGGTTAAATAACTAAATTCAAGCCCAACTTTAAAGGTTAAAGGTAGTGTACGTAGAGCGGCTTTCTTTCCTGCCATATCACCATCGAGTAGGCATTCAATTTTGGAGGGTTCATACCGCCTTAATAAAAGTAATTGTTCTTCTGTGATAGCGGTACCCTGCGGAGCGATTGCGGTGTTCAGTCCAAGCGACCAGCAGCGGATGGCATCGAGTTGTCCTTCTACGAGAATAAAATAAGGTGTTGATTTAAGATGTTTTCGAGCGTGATCCATTCCAAATAATAATTTGCTTTTATGGAAAAGTAGCGTCTCTGGTGAATTGACGTATTTGGCCTTTTGCGAGGGATCATCTTCTGGAGTTTGTTCAAGTTGCCTAGCTGTAAAGGCGACCACACGGGCATTGATGTCCTTGATCGGAATCATCAACCGTCCACGAAACCGCGGCTTTAATTGGGCAAATTGATTGGCTCTTTCATTTACAAAAAAAAGTCCGGAAGCTTTACATGCTTCAACTGAAAATTGTTTTTTTTCTACAGCTAAAGCGAGTGCCTTTGAACTAATTGGAGCATAGCCAATTTTAAATTCTTTGGCTACATCAAGAGAAAATCGTCTTTGGTTTTGCCAATATAAGCGCACAGGTTCAGCTTCCTCGCTTTTTATAAAATAGTTGTGGAACCACTCGGTTGCAAAGGAATGAATTTCTAAAGCTTGTTTACGAAGAGAGAGTTCTTTAGGGCTTTGGTTGCCTTTGTCATATTGTATTGGGATATTGAATTTCTGGGACAAAAATTCAACTGCTTCATAGAATTCGAGGTTTTCTACCTTCATGATGAAGGAATAACAGTCGCCACCTTCACCTGTACTAAAGCATTTGAAAAATCCTTTATCGGGATGCACATAGAAAGAGGGTGTCTTTTCTTGGGTAAAAGGGCTCAAGCCTGTCCACGATCGACCTGATTGCTTAAGTTGCACATAAGGCATTACAACATCAACGAGATTGAGTTGTGCTTTTAATGTTTCGATTGATTGCTTAGAGATCGATGGCACTTTGAATTGTGTGCTAAGAGAAGAAAATTTTAGGGTAGCCTTGAGATGGCTGCTTCAGCTTCAGAGCGCTGAGGGTGGTTGGGTGCAAGTGTAATAAATTTAGTATAGTAGTCTTTTGCTTTGAATCGATAGCGACTATTGCGATCGTATGCACGAGCTAGGGAAAGGGTGATTTCTGGGCTATTAGAAAACTGTTTAGAAGCACTTAATAGCTCAGATAAAAAGCGAATTTCAGATTTTGTCTTCTTTGCAATATTTAAATAGTTTATCGTGTAAACGATATTGCTTGGTTGGTAGCGAATCGCTTGTAGAGCAGCTGATTCAGCACTATTGTATTCTTCATTGGCAAAATAAATTTGGGCAATACGATCCCAAATCTCATGCCGTTTTGGGTTGTTATCAAGAACCTTTCGATATAGATTAGCCGCTGTAACTAGATCGTTATTTAAGACCGATTGATTGGCTTCATCGATTAAGGCATCTATTTCTTCTGTAGTCAGCTTCGTTTGGCTGATTGTAGCGATAGTTGTCGGGTCAAATGATGCGTCTAATTCAGCTGTTTCAAAATTACTTAAGTAAGGATCAGCTGGTTTGATTTCAATTTCTGGATTAAATTCAGCTGTTGCGGAACTATTAGTTCCTAATTCTTCAAAATAAGGCTTGGCCACTTGGTTGGCATAAGCTTCTAAGTCTTCTATATTTTGAATCGATCCTGCTTTATTAGAGCCAGCTGTTATGATTTGGGAGTTATTTGATTGAAGTAACGAGTTTTGCTTTTTTTCGTCTAATTTCTGACTGACAATTTGTGGTAAGTCAGAGAATGCACTAGAGGCCAATGCATCAGGAAATTCTTTTTCAATAAGGTCGATTCGTTTACTTAGGGCGGGCCAATCTTTTTTCTGGAGTTCGATAGAGAGTAATTTTAGTTGTGCAGGAAGTGCTTCAATGGAA
Source organism: Puniceicoccaceae bacterium MED-G32 (assembly GCA_002457235.1). Classification (GTDB taxonomy): domain Bacteria; phylum Verrucomicrobiota; class Verrucomicrobiia; order Opitutales; family Coraliomargaritaceae. Next base: position 8,718 of record NTJV01000025.1, on the reverse strand, counting down.
TCAGAATTGGCGGCAATGGATAACCAGGACTTTGCTTCTTTAGTTTTCGCAAGTTCTAAATAGTAATCCCCAACTTTTAGTGCAGCTTCAGGTGAGGTAGTACTGGAAGCTTTATTTTTACCTAGATGCTTAAAATAAGCATCCAAAGCGTTTTCGAATTTCCCTTGATTAGCCCATAGGTTGGATACTTGTTGCCATTCTTCTTGATTGAGTGATTGAGGTGATACCTGAGCAAGGTCTAATAAAATCTTTTCTGGATTCATGTTCGCCGCTTTTAAGCTCTTAAAATATAAATCTAAAAGATCAGCGTTTTGTGAGTCTAGCTCGTAGGCATTCAGTAAAATAACTGTTGCTGTAAATGGGTCATTTGCTTGTAGGTGAGATTTAGCAAGTAATTGAAGTATAGCGACATCTTGCTCATAAGTATCCATATGAATCTCCAATAATGCAATTGCAGCTAAGGGATCCTCTTTTTCAAGAAAAGCGATGGTTTGCTCTATTAATGCTTTTTTGCTTAAGTCAGCAGGTTGGCAAGCAGTGAAAAATGAAAGTATAATCGAAAAATATAATACTGTAAAAATCTGAATTAATGGTTTAAACATGGATATTTAATAGAGTAATGAAAATAATTTGGGAAAGTTTATCTGTACAGCATTTACTGCTTCTTCGAGTTGTAGATCAAATCAGCAAGCAACTAATCTTTAGAGCAAAGTTTTTATTATTATTTTTGTTAGTTTTTTTAGAGTCAATGCTTCTTATTGCTGAGGATGAAAAAAAATCAATTGTTTTGGAATTTAGTTTATATGATTTTGAGGAAGCTTATTTTGAAGCGGTCGATCAGTTATTAGATGAACACGAAAAAATAAGCGGAAATAGACTGGTTCCACCAAGTGCAGAAAGGGTAGCATTAAAAGTAAATACAAGGGCGGGTGAGGGTTTATCGACCCCTTTGAATTTAGTTCGAGCAACTATACAGTCACTGGAGTCCCGAGGGTATGAGCGTAATTCTATCTTAATTATAGATTACTCGAGTTTTAATTTAAAAAATGCAGGTTTTTATGAAGAAGAAAAAGAGGGCACTTTTTATTTTGAAGGGTGTCCAGTACTTGCGCTCAGTTCGCTTAAGTATTTTGAGCCAGATTGGCATTATGATAGTCCTATTCCACCACTATTAAAGGACCAACCGTTTAATCAGAGTACCGACTTTTCAATATCAGATTTTACAGATTATCTAGATTACCAAGAGACCGCTATATTTAGAAAAAGTTTTTTGCCTATACCGTTACTATTTGAAGTTGATTTCTGGATTAATTTAGCCGTGGGTTTAGATGATCCTATTTTAGGGGTAGATGGTGCTTTAGCTAATGCTTCTTTGTGGAATGTTAGCAATCATCTTCGTTTCCTTGCCAATCAATCAACGGCTGCTGTTGCAGTTGCTGAGATCTTAGGAATTCCTGAACTTAATCAGCATCTAAAGTTGCACTTTGTTGCTTTAGAAGAATTTCAATTTATTGGAGGGCCTTTTTATAATTCGCTTTATTCAAGAGTTCAGCCTAAACTTTGGATGTCCTCAGACCCAGTTGCTTTAGATCGTTTATTGGTCGATTTGATTAATCAGGAGCGAAGAGAAAATGGTTTTGATGAGCTTCCTTCCCCTAATTTACAGTTGTCCTATGCTTCTAAAATTGGTCTAGGGGAAGATTCCATTGATTCAATTGTGATTAAAAATATCAATGAAGAACAATGATTTGTGTCATGAGAGATGGGCAATCATGCTTTATTTTCATATTCCTCTTGAAATTTTTGTCTCAAGGCTTTCTTTTTAAGGTATGGAATTGAGTGATTACTATCCGATTTTAGTACAGATAAGCTTAGCATTTAGTATGGGCATCATTATTCTGGTGGCTTCTCATATTTTTGGTCAGCGAAGTCAATCGACTGAAATTAAAAATTCGCCTTATGAATGTGGAATGCTTGCCGAGGGTAGTGGCCAGGCACGATTTGCCGTTAAGTTTTATGTTACGGCTATGCTCTTTATCTTGTTTGACTTAGAAGTTGTCTTTTTAGTGCCTTGGATATTGGTCTTTCGCGATTTCATGGTCGCTAATATCAGTATTTTAGCCCCAATGCTGTTCTTTCTTTTCGTACTGACTTTTGGGTTGGTCTATGAATTGAAAAAGGGTGCATTAGAATGGGAAAAGTAAACGGCTAGGATTGAGGTCATTTCTTCAAGGTATTAGCCACCCATTTTGTCTTTCATGGCATTGAGCATTTGTTTCCCTTTGCTCCCTTTCATCATTCGCATCATTTTTTGCATTTGAGAAAATTGTTTTAGTAGGGCGTTAACATCGCTAACTTTTGTCCCGGAGCCATTCGCAATTCGAGTTAAGCGACTCCCTCTTAACAGTCTAGGGGTAGCTTTTTCTTTGGCTGTCATTGAAAGTATAATTGCTTCGGTGTGTGCCATTTTCTTTTCCTCTTTATCTCCAATTGTGACATTGCTCATGCCTGGCATCATTGAGGCAATTGAGCCAAGTGAGCCCATCTTCTTAACCTGTTGCATCTGTTTGAGAAAATCATCGAGATTAAATTCAGCTTTCTCCATTCGTTTTGCCAGTCGTTCAGCTTCATTTTGATCGATAGTTTCCTGTGCTTTTTCAACGAGTGAAACCACATCACCCATGCCTAAAATTCTAGAAGCAATTCGATCGGGATGGAAATATTCAAAGGCATCAGACTTCTCTCCCGTTCCCATAAATTTTATAGGAATGCCCGTAATTGACTTCATGGATAGAGCGGCACCCCCACGAGCGTCACCATCTAATTTCGTCAGGACAATACCAGTACATGAAACAGCTTCATGGAAGGTCTGAGCAATGTTAACTGCCTCTTGTCCCAAAGCAGCATCGGCTACGAGTAAAATTTCGTCAGGCATGATACTGTCTTTTAATCGTTTGATTTCAGAAACTAGGTCAGTATCTATTTGTAAACGGCCTGCTGTATCAAAAATAAAGCAATTCGCTCCCTTGGCTTTTGCCTCGGCCATTCCTTTTTTGGCGATCTTGGAAACATCTTTTTCCAAACGATCTGAGTAAAATAGAGCATCCTCACTTTTAGCTAAAGTTTCTAACTGATCAATGGCGGCGGGGCGATAAATGTCACAGGCAATCAAAGCTGGTGTATAATGGTCTTTCTTTTTTAGGAGCCTTGCTAATTTTCCTGATGTAGTCGTCTTTCCTGAGCCATGAAGACCGATCATCATTATTTTTAGAGGGCGTTTGTTTTCTAAGCTCGAAGAGGCTGACCCTAATAATTCTACAAGTGCATCATTGATAATCTTAATTACTTGTTCTCTCGCACCCACCGTCTGAGTGATTGTTTGCCCTACGCATTTGGCTTCAATATCTTGAATAAATTGTTTAGCGACTTTGAAATGAACATCGGCTGAGAGTAAAGCCTGTCTAACTTCTTTTAAGGCTTCGGAGATATTAGATTCTGTGAGTTTTTTCTCTCCTTTTAAATTTTGTAGTGCTTGACCTATTTTTTGTGTTAAATTTTCGAGCATGAGATTATGATACCTATTCTTATTCGTTTAATTAAAGACTTAATCATATCGTTTTCTTGGGTCAACGTCAGAAAAGTGATGCTTTACAATTGATTGAATCACGTCCATCGTTCCACATCATTCTGTTTATTAAATAGTTCCATTTTCCTTATAATATGAAGCAAAGAACCCTTTTACGCGAAGTTTCTTTAAAAGGTAAGGCTCTTCACACTGGTGAAGAAGTCAATATGACCATTAAACCTGCTCCCGAAAACCATGGTATAGTATTTAAGCGATTGGATATCTATGGAAAGCCTGTGATCAAACCTTTGATTGATTTTGTAGAGGATTTGGTCAGAAGTACAACCATCGCTGATGGTCACACTAAAGTGCATACAGTTGAGCATGTTTTAAGTGCCTTGAATGGCTGCTCTGTTGATAATGTTTTAATTGAAATGGATGCTAGTGAGCCACCAATTATGGATGGTTCGGCCAAGCATTTTGTTAATTTGATTCAGAAAGCAGAGCCAGTTGAGCAGAATGCGGATAAAGAATATTTTACCTTAGAAAATCCAGTTTCAGTAACCAAAGGAAATAGCTCGATTATTGCACTCCCATATGACGGATTTAAAATCACCTGTACTTCTTCAGATGATCGAGGTGTCCACACTCAGCACTTGAGTATCGATATCGATATAGAATCCTACATCACACATATTTCTGCCGCTCGTACATTCACCGTTTACGAAGATATTGAAGAGTTGATCAAGCTAGGTAAAATCAAGGGTGGGACCTTAGATAGTGCAATTGTTATCAAGGGAGATAAAATTCTAACTAAAGAACCTCTGCGTTATAAAGACGAGTTTGTCCGTCATAAAATTTTGGATATTATCGGTGATATTGTTTTGTTAGGAATGCCGATCAAAGCACATATTATCGCGGTGCGTCCAAGTCATGCACTCAATGCACAACTCACAAAAAAGCTTCGTGAGGCTCAGCTAGAAAAAACATCGGCACCGAAAAAATCTAAACAAGCTTTGCAAAAAGATACCGCTGCGGTAGAGGTTCTAGCACCGACTGATACGGCTTTAGATATTCGAGAGGTTATGGATATATTGCCGCATCGTTATCCTTTCTTAATGGTAGATCGTGTGGTAGAAATTATTAACGAAAAAGAGTTGGTTGCGATTAAGAATTTATCCATGAATGAACTTTTTTTTCAGGGACATTACCCAGGAATGCCAGTGATGCCAGGGGTGCTTCAAGTTGAGGCGATGGCTCAAGCAGTTGGAATATTACTCTTAAAATTATGCCCAATGGATGAATCCAAGGTTGCACTGTTTATGAGTGCGAACAATGTGAAATTTCGCCAAGCAGTTGTTCCTGGAGATACGTTAGAAATTCGTGCAAAAATTACCAAGATAAAAGGAAATAAATTAGCACAGGCAGAATGTAAGTGCCTAGTTTCTGGCAAGCTTGCATCTCAGGCCGAACTTATGTTCTCCATTGTTGATGCATAAGCTTAAATAGATAGAGTTATGGAAGCAAAGATTCACCCAACGGCAATTATCGAGGCTGGTGCTCAATTAGACCAAGGAGTCACTGTCGGAGCCTATGCTTATATTGGTGCTCAAGTGCAAATCGCTTCAGGGACTCAAGTCATGCACCATGCAACAGTTGATGGAAATACTACTTTAGGAAGTGATAATGAAATTCATCCTTATGCTTATATTGGTGGAAAAACGCATGATTTAAAATATCAAGATGGTATTCATCGTTTGAAGATTGGTGACCATAATGTTTTTCGTGAATATTCAACGGTTCATTGCGCGACAGCTGAAGATTTATTAACTGAATTAGGTAACCATAATGTGGTACTTGCTTACAGTCATATCGCACATGAATGCAAAGTAGGAAATCATCTGGTCATGAGTAGCCATTCTGCATTAGGTGGTCATGTTGAAGTTGGACATCATGTGAATGTTGGTTGGGGTGTAGGTATTCATCAATTCTGTCGTTTAGGGGACCATTGTATGGCGGCAGCTACAGCAACTGTTCTTCAAGATATCCCTCCATTTTTCACTGCTTCAGGAAATCCTGCTGAAGTCAGAGGAATCAATAAAGTGGGTCTACAAAGAGCTGAATTTTCTGAAGAGGCTATCAGTGGAGTTCGTAAGGCCTATAAGCAAATTTACAAAAAAGGACTGAATCGTTCACAGGCAATAAAAAGTATTGTCGAGTCAGAGCTTTTTCAAATTAAAGAGGTGCAAGAATTAATTGCCTTCATTGAAGCGAGTGAACGGGGTATTGCGTAAAGTAAATTAAGCAAAAAAAAACGACTGCCAGTGCAGTCGTTTGAAAGAATTTGAATTCAGTTGAGATATAGGACTAAGCTTCCTCTTCGGAATCTGCTGTGCTAGTTTCGCCAGCATCATCATTTGCTTCTTCGCTCTTCTCTAATGCAGCTTTACGTGAAAGCTTCACTTTTCCTTTATCCAGACCGATACATTTTACGACCATCTCATCACCTAATTTGCAGATATCTTCAGTCTTATTCACTCTGAAGTCTGCAAGTTCTGAAATGTGGACGAGCCCTTCTTTACCAGGTAAGCATTCGACGAAAGCACCGAAGTCCTTTATCCCTCTTACAATACCTCGGTATGTTTTTCCAATTTGGATTTCAGCTGTGCAAAGCTCAACTTCTTGAATCGCACGGTCCATAGCAGTTTTGCTTGTTGCAAAGACGAGTATTTTACCGCTGTTGTCTTCATTGATGTCGATTTGGGCACCTGAGATTTCTGTGATACGACGGATGTTTTTACCACCTGGGCCGATCAAGGCACCGATCTTATCTGGATCGATTTGCAAACTATGAATACGAGGTGCATGCTCTCTGAGTTCAGATCTTGGAGCACTTAAATGCTCAGACATGATACCGAGAATCTTATTACGTGCCTCTTTATTTTGCTTTAAGGCTTCAAGTGTAATGTCAAAAGGTAATCCAGGAATCTTGAGGTCAAGTTGGAATCCTGTGATACCTTCAACAGTTCCTGCTATCTTCAAGTCCATATCGCCAAAGTGATCTTCTGCACCAAGAATATCGGTCAAAACAACATGTTTAACGATCTTACCAGAATCATCTTTTTCTGTGACAAGTCCACATGAGATACCCGCACAAGGATTAGATACAGGAACCCCTGCATCCATAAGTGCGATAGAACCACCACAGATACTTGCCATTGAAGTTGATCCATTAGAGCTCATCACTTCAGATACTAAACGAATCGCGTAAGGGAATTCATCTTCTGGTGGAAGTGTTGGAAGTAAGGATCTTTCTGCTAAAGCACCGTGACCAATTTCACGACGGCCAGTAAACCCAAAGCGTCCAGCTTCACCGACAGAGAATGGAGGGAAGTTGTAATGTAAGATAAATGACTTGCTAGTAGCACCACCAGTTAAGCCATCGATATCTTGAACATCTTTACTAGTTCCTAGTGTTGCAATAACAAGTGCTTGAGTTTCACCACGATTGAAAACAGCTGATCCATGTACTCTTGGTACCAGTCCGCTATCTGCAGAGATGGTTCTCAAATCTTGAGCGCCACGTCCGTCAACACGTTTTCCAGTGTCTAAGATATTTTTACGATATAGCTTTTCTTGTAATTCATCAAAGGCACGTGCTACATCATTACTGTCAACGTTGCCTTCACCAAATTTTGCATCCAGTGCTTCGCTTGTCTCGCCGATGATCTTTTCAATCGCAATCTTCCTTTCAGTATAACTGTCAAAAGCCAAAGCTTCGATAATTTTCTCTTTTGCTTGTTCTTCACAAAAGTCAGTCACTTCCTGTGGGGTGATTACCAATGGGAATTCTTTCTTCGCTTTACCTGCAATTTTAGCAAGTTCCTTTTGTGCAGCAATTAATGGCTGTATAGATTTTTGTGCAAATTCCAAAGCCTCATAAAAGCGTTCATCAGAAATAAATTCTGCTGAACCTTCAATCATAAGCATTTCATTTTCAGTACCGACGTAGATCAGATCTAAGTCTGAATCAAGCATCTCATCATTTGTTGGGTTAACGATGAATTCGTTGTCGATTTGTCCGATACGAACACAACCAACCGGGCCATTCCATGGGACATCTGAAATCATCAATGCAGCAGAAGCGGCATTTACCATCAAAATATCTGGCTCATTATTTCCGTCTGTGGATAAAAGAATACCAATCACTTGGACTTCATTCATGAAGCCTTTAGGGAAAAGAGGTCTAAGTGGACGGTCACAAAGACGTGAAGTTAGGATTTCTTTTTCTGATGGTTTACCTTCTCGTTTGAAATAACCGCCTGGGAATTTTCCTGCTGCGGAAAATTTTTCTTTATAATCTACGGTTAATGGGAAGAAATCTTGACCAGGTCTTAAGGCAGAAGCCGCTGTAGCCGATACGAATAGACTGGTTTCGCCTGAGCGAATGGTTACGGCTCCACTAGCTAATCCTGCAAGTGTTCCGGTTGAGATTTCTATATCTAAGTTGTCAACAATGACATTGTGTTTTTGTTTCATATTTCGTGTTTCATTTTTGCGACCTAGTGGGGATAGGACCCGTTTCTAAAATTGAGCTAAGTCAGTTTACTTTTTGTAATAAATAAAAAAGCCGGACCTAATGTTTTAATAGATCCGGCTAGTAAAGTGTTCTATCGACGCAGATTCAGCTTCTCTAAAATATTAGTATAGCGAGTGAATGCGGTGCGTTTAAGGTAATCAAGTAGTTTTCTACGTCTTGCAGTAAGGGCAATAAGTCCTCTGCGTGAGTGGAAATCTTTTCTATGATCACGTAAGTGTTCAGTAAGATGTTTGATGCGAGCACTAAGAAGTGCGATTTGAACTTCGGACGAACCTGTGTCGGTTTCGTTGCTTCCGAATTCTTTGATAATTGCTGCTTTATCGATAATTGAGTTTTCTGACATATTTTAATTTGATTGCACGACTGTGGATTTCGAGTGTTCGAAACCGTTGGGTAGCAAGTGCCACACCAACCGCTAGACCTATAAGGCAGTCGAGAAGTTGACCCTATATGAAAGGATGAACTTTAGCGCTAAGGGACACAAAATGAATTTCTTTACCACTTCTGCAAGTAAAAAATTAGTTTTCTAACGCTTTTAATTGCCAGTTAGCGC
>NTJV01000024.1 GCA_002457235.1 Puniceicoccaceae bacterium MED-G32 | reverse complement strand
CAACTATTAACTGTATAGCTAGAATAATTAATAAAAAACTAGAATATAGATATACACCTAAAAATTCACATTGTGATATGAAGGCAGAAGAGAGTAATAAAAAGGAACCATTAAAAAACTTCCACTTATCAAATTTAAACCATCCGTTAGCAAGAAAGTAGATGCCTAGAAGGGCGAAGTTTAGTGCCATTAAATACGACCATACTAGATAACCAAAGACCAGATTAGAACCGTTTAGCACTACACAAATCATGAAAATCAATACATTAACCAACATTCTGACCCTTAGCTTCTCATCTTGAACAATTTGCAAGCTATTGCTTTGCTTCAAAAACAAATAACTAGCCACACTTGTAAGGACCAATGAAAGACTCCAAATAAAAAAAGTACTATTGATGGGAATCATTAAATTCTGAATATAATATTCAAGTATCAAACATTTACTTAAGACTAAAGTCCAAACAACAAAAAGGACCTTTTTATTATACTCGATGAAATCAAAGAGCTCAATTTTTTGACTAAACATTTAGGAATTATTTTTTCTTAGATTTAAATTTTCCGTTAGGCGGAAACTCAAATCCTATTTTTCCTGTTTTTTCATCAAATGTCAAATGAGCCTTGAAAGGTCTTTTCGTTCTTTTCGAAATAAATCCTTCTATTAATGGGGTTTTTCCTGTCGAGAATAATGCTTTTACGGCATCTATATTTAGTGACTGCTGTAAAATTGTTTTACCCAATTTAAAGCCGTCTGGGGAAGACGAGTTTTTTAAATCAGGAACAATATAACTTTTCTCCGTTTCATATATTTTATAGCTCTCGCCGTTCAAAAAAGTTAATTCACAAGCTACTTTACTAAGATCTAATGCCTCGTCCGCATCTCCTTCATCGTCAAAGACGAATTCTGTCTTCCACTTTAACTTCTTGGTCTTAGACTCCTTCTGAACTAATTTCAAACCAGCAGAAAAGGGCTTATTAAAACGAGAAATAAATCCATCCATTTCAGGCAAAGATTTTTCTTTCAATAATTGAATCGCTTCAGCTTCAACTAAATGCCGTCCCGCAATATATTTAGAAATTGAGAAATTGCATTCTTGTTCTCGGCATTCGTATGTTTTGTCCGTTTGCTTGAGTCGTGATGCACTACAGCTAGGGCAAACAACATCAAGATCAGGGAAAACCATGTTCAACATTTTATCAAGATGCATCTTAACTTTGACCACAACATCTTCGGTGAAATCAACAATCTCATTCATGAAAGCCTCACGATTGTAGTCTCCTTTTTCAATACGATTTAGTTTAGCCTCCCAGTCACCCGTCATTGATGGAGAGGTCAATGCCTTAAGATGCATTTCATCACACAACTCAATCAGTCTTAGACCCTTTCCTGTAACATTTAATTCACGACCATCTCTATTAATATATTTTTGACGCAAAAGGCCTTCAATGATTGCTGCACGTGTTGCAGGAGTACCGAGTCCACGATCTGACATGGCAACTCGCATTTCCTCGTCTTCCAAGGTTTTTCCTGCACCTTCCATAGCCGATAGCAAAGTCGATTCCGTAAATCTAGCAGGTGGCTGTGTTTCTTTTTTCAGTAATTCAGTTTCGTCTACCTTAGCAGATTCTTTTTCATAAATAGGGGATAATTCTCCCTTATTTTCAGCCACACCTTTATTTCGACCGTACACCTTGAGCCATCCTGGCTCGATAAGAATTTTTCCTTTGGTTAAAAAATGGTCTTTGGCTTCTACACTATCGACAATAGTAATTCTCGTTGTCTCTTCAAACTGTGCATGTTCATAAAATACAGCAATGAAGCGTTTTAAAATCATGTCATAGAGTTTTTGTTCAACTTCTGATAACTTAACAACTCGGCCGGTTGGAATAATAGCAAAGTGATCTGATATTTTTTTATTATCAAAGATTCGCTTACTTAATTTCACTTTATCTGCTTCAAGTGCTAATTTTGCATATTGAGCCACTTCAGAGCCTGAACTCGCTATATTATTCAAACAAGATAGCACATTAGATAAATAGTCTTCGGGCAAATAACGAGTATCCGTTCTTGGATATGTGATCATTTTATGCCTTTCATAAAGAGCCTGAGCAATACTTAAGGTGTTTTTCGCTGTAAACGGTGCTTCTCTTTGCAAAGTGGTTAAATCATATAGCTGTGGAGATATTTGTTTAACTAATTTTTTCTCCTCCTTAATAATTCCTGTCTTATCGGCGCAACGGGCAACTATAGACTCAGCTTTTTCCAAATCCCAAAGTCGTTCAGCTCTCAGTTGCTTAGCCTCAGAATCTTTTTTAAATTCTGGATTAAACCATTTACCAATATATTCGCCAGACTGAATAGAAAAATTTGCATCAACTTCGTAATATCCTTCGGATGTAAAGTTGCCTATCTGCTTTTCTCGATTCGCAAGGATAGCCAAAGTAGGTGTTTGTACTCGTCCTGCTGAGGTAATGTTAAAGCCACCATGTCTGGAACGAAAACAAGTCAAAGCTCTTGTTGAATTTAATCCAACCAACCAATCTGACTCTGAACGACATTTCGCTGCATCGGTTAAAGGATTTAGTTCGGTATCTTCGCGTAATTTATTCCAGGCCTCTTTGATAGAATCAACTGTCATTGACTGCATCCACAAACGTTTGATTGGTTTATCAATTTTACCGATTTGCATGATATACTTAAAAATCAATTCACCTTCTCGTCCTGCATCACAAGCATTAATGATACAATCAAACTCTTTTTTACGGCATAAAGATAACACATGCTTGAGACGACCTTCCGTTTTTTCAATTGCTTGCAATTCAAATTCTTGGGGAATCGAAGGCAATACATTGAAATTCCAAGGTAGTTTTTTGCCATTATCGCCAGTAGGCATCTTTAATTCGACTAAATGACCTACCGCAGATGTAATGGTGGCATTATCCGATGCGAAATGCTGTGCATCTTTTGTTTTACCCTTTTTTTCAAATGTACCCAATGTTTCCTTTAACGCCTTAGATAGGTCTGTAGCCACTGATGGTTTTTCCGCAATTATTAAGTATTTCATTGAAATTTAAGTATGGTATAAGAAAGTAAAATAAATAAAAGTAACATTCTTCCTAATGAGTGGATTTTTTCACTCGTCAACATTCTTTATTCATTTTAGCTATATAATTTTTTAATAATTGTGCGTTTAAAAGCCCTATATCGTCTCTACAAAGAAAGTATTTTGCGCAATTTCAACCGTGGGATTCAATTCATTGTTGATGTAGTTTATGACCGGATAAACAACAACATCGCTGACAGTATAGGCTTTATTCTTAATATATTATCAATCGTTTTTTCACAAATAATTAAAATACGTTATTTTTTATATGATAAACGATTATTAAAAAATAGTCCATTAGGCTGCTTAGTCATAGTAGTCGGAAACATAACCGTAGGCGGAACAGGCAAAACTCCAGTTGTTGAAAAATTAGCCAAAACCTTACAGCAAAATGGTCGAAAGGTAGGGATCATAAGCAGAGGCTATAAAAGTAAGAATGAGTCGCTTTCAAAAAAAATATTACGATTTGTTACTAATGGTGCAGTAACTCCTCCAAAGATTGTTAGTGATGGGAAAAATGTGCTTCTTGGCTCAAAGCTTGCAGGAGATGAGCCCTACATGTTAGCAAACAATCTACCCGGCGTAGTCGTTGTTTGTGACAAAAACAGAGTAAAGGCAGGGTACTTTGCCATTAAAGACTTTGGTTGCGATACTTTAGTACTCGATGATGGTTTTCAATACCTTAAGCTTAAAGGAAGTTTAAATATTTGCTTAGTCGATTCAACAAATCCATTTGGAAATGAACACTTATTACCTAGGGGCATTTTACGAGAACCTTTGCATCGATTGTCAAAAGCGGATTATATTTTGATCACAAAGACAAAAAACATTCAGCAATGTGAAGAATTACACCAAACTATTCGTAATCATAACTCTTTAGCAAAGATTATTTACTGCAAACACACTCCAAGGTTCTTAGTCGATATAAAGAGCGAGGAAGAAAAGAACCTTGATTTTATTAAAGAGAAAAAAGTAGCAGTTTTTAGTGGCATTGCCTATCCTGAAAGCTTTGAAGGAACAATCAAAGAACAAGGTGCAGAGATTATTTATACTAAACGATTTTTAGATCATCACCGCTTCAGTGCGGGTGAGATAAAGACGGTATTCATGGAAGCTTTTGCTTCGGGAGCAGAAATGATACTTACGACAGAGAAAGACGCGGTACGATTACCAAAGATTTTCCCGAAAATACCTTTATATTATTTACGTTTGGAAATAGATCTATTGTCTAATGAGGAAGACTTTAATTCTTTAGCTCAACGCATCTGCCTGCCACAAAAAGATAAATTGTATAATCACTAATTGATCAAAAAATGAAAAAGAAAAATACAACGGTAGAAGACTTAGAAGTCAAAGATGCACAAATTATCTTCAACACTGTATGGCAACACCTAGTTGAAGAATTAGGACAAGATAATTTAAGGTTTCCAAAAGAAATATTTTGGCTAAATGGTGCGCCAGGTGCAGGTAAAGGAACCAACACTGGTTTTATAATGCGTTATAGAAATCTAACCGCGCCTCCTATAGTCGTCAGTAGTTTACTCACAACTCCTGAAGCAAAAAAGAAAAAAGACGCGGGTATGCTAGTCGGGGACCGTGAAGTCGTTGATATTATGTTGAGAACACTTTTGTCTCCTGTTTACAAGTCTGGAGCTGTAGTCGATGGATTCCCAAGGACTAAGGTACAAGTAGAATGTGTTAAACTACTCTATGAAAAATTAAATGAGTTAAAAAACCATTACCAATCAACTGACTTAGAAATCTTTTTCAAAAAACCTCACTTTCATATTGTTGTCCTCTTCATTGATCAAAATGAAAGCGTTAAACGACAGATTAAGCGTGGTGAAAAAGCAATCCAACACAACATAGACGTTAAGGCATCTAGCGTAGGCAATATCATTGAGGTTCGTCCAACAGACTTAGATCCGGAAGCTTGTATCAATCGATACCGTACCTTTAAGGAAAAGACTTATGATGCATTGAAAGAACTAAGAGAAACATTCTTTTATCACTTTATAAATGCCCATGGAAGCATCGAAGATGTTCGTAAGCGGATTGATACAGAATTACGCTACCAAGGGTCTCTAGAGTTGGATGAAGCCACTTACGACATAATTTCTGCAATTCCCATAGCTAGTATGTTATCCAACCATGCACGGCAAGATTTAGTGGATCGCTTAGAAAACTATCAAAAATACCACAAAGTTCTATTTGAATCAATCGTTGGCCTAATCGTTGATTATTTCATGCCAATTATAAAACGTCATGCAATTTCGGGTTATTCTGTTGTAAATACTGAAAATCAATTGCTGGATGATCCATTAGCTATAAGTATGCTAATTGATATTTTTTCAGAGAGAGGATTTCATGCCATCGTCGATGTGAGTAAAGAAGATATCCCTTATTCTATCGACCGAGATACTTTTGAAATAAAAACCTCAGTTAAGAAAGTCTTTAGAATCCGTATCAATTTCAAAGCATCCGAAATACGCCGAGGATAATAAGGACTTAGGTTACATACTTTTTTAAAAAAGTTGCAATCACTTCAGCAGTGGACTTAGGGCTTTCAAAATGAGGGGCGTGCCCACAACCTTTGATTACTTTACTTAGAGCTTTTGGATTACTATCCGAAAACTGCTGACTGATTTCGCAATATTTAAGATCTAAATCTCCGTTAATTAATAGGAGAGGAGATTTAATATCAGGAATCAATTCCCATAAATCAGGGAAAACACCTTGTCCAAAATGAACTAGGCTATTTTTCAATCCCTTAATATCTAATGAACTTTTTCGCATCTGCCTTACCTGCTGAAAATCATCAAACCCCTTATATTGTGTGCGAATTAAAGGCAGTGATTTCCAGTAATCTAAAAACCAAGAAAGTCCCTTTTTTTCTATATTCTCTGAAAGTTCCTTATCCGATTTTCTTCGTAATGCGCGCTCTGTTTCTGATCGTATGCCAGGATTCACTCCGATTAATATAATCGCATCCCAGAAATCAGTCTCCTGTGTTGCATGATAAAGCCCAAGTCGAGATCCCATTGAATATGCGATCAAAATATTTTTATGTCCATGTGAACTGTCGGAAGCATTTCCCTGACTTGCATTTAACTGCATATATTTCTTAAGAAAATCGTACTGTCCTTGAACAGAACAATCGAGATCTGAAGAATCGCCATGCCCAGGAAGGCTAGGGCACAGCCAATTAAGCTCATCAAATTCACCACTCAAAATCGATTCAATAGACGCTTTAAGTGGAATAAAATCTAAACCACTTCCAGTAAAACCATGAAGTGCATAGATATTAAATATAAGATTCTTATCTGATGTTTCCTTCAAAAAACTACTTATTCTTCAACCGAGATAGCTACAATTTTCACATCTTCAATTGGCTTATCCATAGGATCTTTTTCTACTGTTTCTATGGCTTCGACTACAGAACTGCCTTCAGTAATTTCACCAAATATAGTGTGTTTCATATGCAACCAAGGTGTTGAAACTGTAGTGATAAAAAATTGACTCCCATTTGTACCAGGTCCTGCATTGGCCATTGCGAGTAATCCTGGCTTATCGAATGCTAAATCAGGAGAGCACTCGTCTTCGAAAGGTCTACCCCAAATTGATTCACCCCCACGTCCAGTTCCAGTAGGGTCTCCCCCTTGTATCATAAATTGCTCAATGACTCTATGAAAGATGATACCATTGTAATAGCCATTTTTCGCATGTGTTATAAAATTCTCACATGTTTTTGGTGCTATAGAATCAAATAGATTGAATTCGATTACACCTTTTGTCGTTTCCATTTTTATTTTAGTCATAACTGATCTTATTTAATTTGTTCTTTATTATTTCGAAAGTAGGACAGTGTTTCCACTACAAAATTGTCTAAATTAGCTTTTGGAGACTCGAAAGCAATTGGTAGATTATGCTGTCTTAATGTTTCGCTAGTTTTAACACCAATACTACCAAATTTAGGCTTTAGTCCGTTTTTAAAATCAAGTGATTCAGTAGCAGCTACATAATTATGAACAGTTGATGAACTGGTAAATAATACGCAGTCTGCACCTTCTGTTTTAAATCTTTGAAAATTCTCATTTTTTGATAAATCGGTATGCACATTCTTGTATAAGGGTAGGCGATCAACAATCGCACGCCCTTCATCCTGTAACCGCTTATAGAGAAGATCCGAATTTTTATCACCCGTAACTAGTAAAATTTTTACATTATCCAAAGTCTGATACTCAATTAAGGCATCAGCAAGTGCATTAGAATTAGCTGTTTCTGGCACCAGGCTTACCTTTAACTTATGGCTTCGAACAGCCCGAGCTGTTGCCTTACCTACCACTGCAATTTGAGATAGCCCAATTGAACGGATATCTTCATAGGCTTTGTCTAATAAATCAAAAAACAAATCTACACCGTTAGAACTTGTAAAAACAATCCATTCATAGGAAGCAATATCGGTAAAGACATTGGCAATCGTATCTCGATGATAATCTTCTTCAATTTCAATAAAAGGCACTTCAAGTATCTCTGCACCATAGTTTTCTAAAAGTTGTGACAATTCACCTGCTTGTTTTCTCGGTCTTGGTACGAGTATTTTCTTTCCAAAAAGAGGCTTCTCTTCAAACCAATTATACTGACTACGAGAATTCACAACATCCCCGACAAAAATTATTGCTGGTGCCTTAATAGACATTGCCTCAGATTCCTCTATAATGTGACCCAGCGTACTGAAACAACTCCTCTGTTTCAAATAAGTACCATTTTCGATTATTGCAACTGGCGTATCGTTCTCAAGTCCTCCCTCTAATAACTCTCCTACAATCCGCTTTAATTGACCAATACCCATATAAATACAGAGGGTAGCGTTTGATTTCGCATATTCTTTAAAATCTAAATTTAAAGAGGTTTTTTCAGGGTTTTCGTGGCCAGTTAAAAATATGATGGAAGAACTGATATCTCTTTGAGAAAGAGGGATACCCGCATAAGCCGCACAGGCAATAGCTGCTGTAATGCCTGGTACTATTTCATAATGGATACCTGCATTATCAAGAGTGTCGACTTCTTCACCTGCTCGACCAAAGACCAAAGGATCGCCACCTTTTAAACGAACAATAGACACATCATTCTGAGCTTCTTTAACTAAGAGAGCATTTATCTCGTCTTGTGGAATAGAGTGTTGTCCCGAACTTTTTCCTACAAAAATAGATCGTGCTTCTGGCTTTAGCCAATCCAATACCTTCTGATTCACTAAATTGTCATAAATTACCACATCAGCCTGTTCTAAAATTAATTTTGCTTTAATTGAAAGCAATCCGGGGTCACCAGGTCCAGCTCCCACTAAATACACAACTCCTTTTTGTACTCTATAAGTCATTTATTGATTTCAGTTTTTATATCTTTCATCAAAGAAAGTGCTGATTCTATTTTTTCAGAAAGAGTTGTCTCATTGATTTCAAAACTACGATAAGCAATCATAGGATGATAAATATGCAAATACTTACCATCAAAATAAATACCTGCTGGACTTTGACATCCACCATCTAAAATTTTCAGACACGCTTTTTCAATAGTCACCGCTTCATAGCTTGTCTGACAAAATAATTTTTGAAAATTCACTTTGCTATCGACTCGACCTACAATGGCAATTGCACCTTGCCCCGCTGCTGGAACCATTAACTCGTGCTCAAGATTCGTGAAAGCTAAATCTTGATACTCACTTATCTCAAGACGGTCTAAGCCAGCCTCAGCTAAAATAGTTGCATCAGCTTCTTTGTTACTAATCTTATTTAAACGTGTCTGAACATTACCACGAATTAATTGAAACTTAGCATTAGGGAATATTGAACTCAATTGACATCTTCTTCTAGGACTACTTGTAGCAATCGTCTTAATTGATTGCCAATCCTTATTAGAAATCAAAATATCAGACACTGAATCTCTTGGCAAATAGCCAAATATTGCTAAAGAGGAGGGGAGTTCGATTGGCAAATCCTTAGCTGAATGTACCGCAATATCAGCATCACCTTCTAATAAGGCTGTATCTAACTCTTTTGTAAAAAGCCCAACGCCTCCTTGCTTTTCTAATGAATAATCTAAACGGCTATCAATCTCAGTGGAAACAGGGTATAGTTGAAAAGTGGATTCACTCATTTGGGAAGCCAACCAATCGCAAACCATTTCTGACTGCTTGATGGCCAAGGGCGATTTTCTTGTAGCAACTTTTATTATCATTATAAGAGATGATTTAGAATAGCATAAACGATGGCTATAAAAAAATTGCCTCAGGATTTGAGGCAATTTGAAAATTTAAATCGAAGCAAAATAGTCTTAATTATATGACGCTTGAGCACCTTTGATATTACGTTTTTTCACCCAAGGCATCAATGCTCTTAAACGAGTACCGACTTTTTCGATAGGGTGCTTATCCCCATCGGATTGAAATTGCTTATATTTAGGAAGGCCAGTCTGGTATTCTTTAACCCACTGCTTTGTAAATTTACCTGATTGGATATCCTTTAATATCGCTTTCATTGCTTTTTTAGAACTAGCATTGATGACTCTTGGACCACTAACATAATCACCCCATTCAGCAGTTTCTGAAACAGAAAAACGCATTCCTGATACTCCTGATTCCACCATAAGGTCTACAATAAGCTTTAATTCATGTAAGCACTCGAAGTAAGCCATTTCAGGTTGATATCCAGCTTCTACAAGGGTCTCAAAACCAGCTTGTACCAAAGCACTAGCACCACCACAAAGAACCGCTTGCTCACCAAATAAATCAGTTTCACACTCCTCCTTAAAGGTTGTTTGTAGTACGCCTGCACGTGTTCCGCCTACGCCTTTGGCCCAAGCAAGAGCAACATCTTTAGCTTTCTTAGATGAACCTTTATGCACTGCAATAAGAGCAGGAACCCCTTTGCCTTCAACGAATTGACTACGAACCACATGACCTGGACCTTTTGGAGCGACCATAATCACATCAACACCCCTAGGTGGTGTGATTAAATTAAAATGAATAGCTAAACCATGAGTAAAAGCCAATGTCTTACCTTTAGTAAGGTTAGGGAGCACATCGTTTTCATAGACTTCTGCTTGTTTCATATCTGGAACTGCAAGCATAATCACATCGGCTAGTTTTACGGCTTCAGCAGTATCATAAACTTTAAAGCCCTGTTTCTTAGCCACTGCCACAGATTTGCTCTTTGGATACAATCCAATGATCACATTCATTTTACTGTCCTTTAAGTTTTGCGCATGCGCATGCCCTTGAGAACCGTATCCAATGATTGCGAGTGTTTTATTTTTTAAGACGCTTAATTTTGCATCTTTATTCGTATAAACTTTAGCCGGCATAGTTTGATAAGTTATGATTAATGATTAATAAATAGGGGAAATGAAATTTGTTGATTAGCCACGCTTCAATGCGACTCCTCCTGTGCGAGCCATCTCAATGATAACGTAAGGTTCAACTAGATTTAAAAAGGCTTTAATTTTATTTGGGTTACCCGTCATCTCTATATTTACAGATTGTGGTGCAACATCGATAATTTTTGCACGAAAGATATCACAAATTTGGACTATCTCAGTTCTTTGATTAGGCTCGAAGTTAATTTTAAGCATCAACAGTTCTCTTTCTGTAGCTTGGCCTTTGGAAAATTCTGTCACTTCTAATACATTGACTAATTTAGATACCTGCTTGATCGCTTGATCTAGTGCACTGCTATCACCAATAATAGTTGCTGTAATTCGAGAAAAATCGGTATCTGGCATCGGTCCAACATTTAAAGTTTCAATGTTAAATCCACGACCGCTAAACATTCCAGCAATACGAGCAAGAACACCAAACTTATTCTCTACTAAAATGGAAATAATATGACGCATGTGTAACTTTTAAATAACTGATGATAAAATGGTGGACGAAGAGGGACTCGAACCCACGACCTACTGGGTGTAAACCAGTTGCTCTAACCAACTGAGCTATCCGTCCGGTAAATTAAAGAACAATCAAGTTGATTGTGTGTAATTGATGAATCAAGACAATTTTCATTATTTTTCGGGAAAATCTTCATTTCATTAAAAAACTAATGACCCTCCTTAAGACTCAAAATTTGTTTATGAAAGGCTAAAGGATCTGCTGATTGATAAAAAGATGTTCCGCACACAAGTGTATTAGCACCTGCATGGACACACATATTTGCGTTGTCTAAATTAACCCCACCATCCACTTCAATTCGAAAATCTAATCCATCTTCTACTTGTTTTTCTTTCAAAGCACGTACTTTATCTAAACAGGATGAAATAAATTTTTGCCCGCCAAATCCAGGATGAACCGTCATGACTAAGACTAAATCTACTAATTCTAAATAGGGTAGCACTGCTTCTATAGGTGTTTCTGGATTAATCGCAATTCCCGTGAAAACACCTTTATCTTTAATTGCTTTGATAGTTTCCTCAATAGGGTAATCAGGTTCCACATGTATAGTAATTAAATCAGCCCCTGCACGGATGAAACTTTCATAATGTTCGTGGGGATTCGAAAGCATCAAATGCACATCAAAAAATAAATCGGATTTTTTGCGTAAGCTTTGTACAACATCTGGACCAAATGAGATATTCGGAACAAAATGACCATCCATGATATCCAAATGCAAATACTTGACTCCTGCAGATTTTGCGAAATTGACCCCTTCAACAATTGCACCTTGATCAGCGGCGAGTATAGAAGGCACTAATATTATAGAGTCATTAGGTAATGAGTGTGTCATCAGAGTTAAATTTGACCTTAGGGTATGTTAAATGAAGGTTATCTAAAGTCGCGCATATAATTTGCGCAATCAAAAGATTTCTCGACCATTTTTTATTCGAGGGGATTAAGTACCATGGAGCATGGGATAATGAAGTTTTTTCAAAAACCTCTTCATAGGCGGATTCATATAATTCCCACTTTTTTCGAGCGACTAGAT
>NTJV01000023.1 GCA_002457235.1 Puniceicoccaceae bacterium MED-G32 | reverse complement strand
ATGCCCCCTTGAGAATGAGCAAAGAGAGCATCGCCGACAAACATGACAGTATTAGAAAGACCCGTGACTTTGAAGCTGATACCATCTTCGGTATGCCCTGGGGTAGTGTAGGCCTCAATTTGAAAGGGTCCGTAGCCGATTGGTTTATTGGGTTCGATAAGGTTGAATGCATAGTTTGGATCAACCGATGGTTGTGCAGCATAAATTTGGGCGGCTGGATGACAATCGGTGAACTGATTTAATGCCCAAATATGGTCTTTGTGTTGATGGGTTATAAAAATAGCACTGAGCTTAAGGGAATGGGTTTTTAGGTATTTTAAACAGTCGGTGGCATTGGTGCCTGTATCAAAAAGGAGTGCTGTTTTTGTGCTATCATCCGTTAAGAGATAATGATTTACAGAAAGAGTCTGATTAGGCTGATAGGCAAATGCTGATTGATAGGAGTATAAGCCATCTAAATGAATTTTGGGAGGGTGAGAACTATTGTCTGCGTGATTTTTTAGAGAGGGAAAGTCTAGGTCTAGGATTTGGGCAATTGTTTTGAGAGTCGATTCACAGTAACTTCCGTTGAAAAAATCATTTATTTTAGTGATGGGTAACTGGCATAATTGGGCTATTTTCTTTTCGCCTAGCCCGTGCCCTACAGAGGCCTTTTTTATAATATCTAAATAGGTGTCTTCTAGTGGGATCATAGAAACGTTGGATTAGGTGCTTTTTATTTAAAGACGTCTTTTTTCGGATTAGTCACAAATGGGACATTCCTTATATGATCGGACGCAACTATATTTTTACTAGTATCTACTTCGTCCGCCTGATTATAAATAAGTTGTGCCCACCGTATAGCAAGAAAAGCAATAATCCAAAAACTGAATGCTACTGGAATAAAGTAAAAAGGGTTATCAAAAAAACTTAATAAGATAATTAAGAATAGTCCAAAAAATAAAGTGTCAGAAATGGTGTTGTTCTGTTTATTTTTATGGTATTGAACGTATAAAATAATAAGGTAGAGACAAATAATTACCATTCCGATAATGCCAAATTCACAAAGTAGATTAATGATACTTGAGGGAATTGTTTCATAATATTGATTGAGTAGAGAGGCATCGTTATAGAAGGGAGATAATTTTTGAAAACTATTGATTCCCCATCCAAACAGGGGGCTATCCGCTATCATTTCTAAGCCCGACTTTTTGAGGTTTTCTGTAACTGGATTGTGTGTGATTATTTGAGTGAAAGAGTGACATCCTTTAACTGCACTACCAATGCCAAGAGCCAAAATATAAGGGCCAATTAATTTCAAAACAGGTTCTTTCTGCTTTTTTAAGTATCGATAGGTGAGAAAGCAAATATGCACAAAGGCAAAAGATAGAAAAAGAGAAGAAACGCTTTGTTCGATAAGCAAGGTTGTTGATGCAAGTGCCGTGCAAAGTGCTAAATAAAAAGGAGCATTGGTTTTGGTAAATTCTCGGTCATCTTTTTTACATTCAATTATTGAAACAGCATAACTCGCATATATCCAAATTATGGCAAAAGCTGCCCAATCACCATCATAGGGAAAATAAAAAAAGTAATTAGTGAGCTCAGTGCCACTACTGAATAGAGGCTTAGCCAAATCAGTAGCTTTGAAGATGGCACCTATTAAAAACATAAAAGAGATACTGGTGCAGCACCAAGATAAGAATTTATGTAAAAAATAAAATGATTTTGGAATGAGTAATAACTGGGTACTTAGAGTGAATAGACTTACAGTGGATAAAAATAATATCCAATTATCTTTAAATGTGACATTTGTGCTGAATATATTTTCGGGTTTTTTCAGCTCTAAATAGGAGAAACCATCAATGGAAATTGATTCCATACAGTTTCCAAGTGCGGATAGAAAATAAATTACCAGTAGAAAAATTGCAGGCAGATTGTAGCAGAGTAATTTTGTCCATAGTCTATCAATAATGAATGGGTGAACAGTCTCATGAATTTTGATATTAATCAGCGAACTAGTGCCCATAATCAAGACAAAGCAAGAAGTCCAAATAGAGCGATTATCTAGATTCCAAGTAAGAGTAATGAATAAGACAAACAGAGCAATGAAGTTTAATTTTTCAGAGGCGGTGAAATTGTCTCTGAGAGCTATATCCCGAATATTTAATATTAATTTACGGTCTGTTTTCATAATCTCTTAATCGCTTATATGCAGATCGCATCTGCAATATTTTGAGCAATTTCCTTGTTTAGTAAATATTCGATTATGGCTAGAGCAAATGGGACTGCAGTTCCTGCTCCTTTTGAAGTAATAATATGCTTATCTCTTACCGTAGCTTCAGGATGAAGTGCTGGAAATTCTGCTTGAACCGAAGGATGGCAAGTCATGGCAAATGTTTGGTTGAGTCTCTGATCTAATAATAACAGTGGTGCTGCACATATACAGGCAATGCATTTTTTTAGTTTATGGAATTCACGAATCTTTTTTTGGATCATGCTATGATCACGGATCTTGAAGATTCCAGGTCCACCTGGTATGACTAAAGCATCATAAATAGCGTGTTCGTGGTCGCTTAACAGGCTATCGGCTTTTATTTGAATACCACCTTTACTTTGTACTTCGAGATCATTGCTTGTGGATGCTATATGAACAATTAAGCCGGCCCTTCGTAATATATCAATAGGTGTTACCGCTTCAATTTCCTCAAAATCAGGATGCAGTATAATTAATACTTCTTTTTTCATGAATAGGCTTACTTATTCTTGGATTCTGCATAAATTGAAACATTAGGTTCTACTTCACCAAGGTGTTCTTTAGCTCGTTTAAGTGCTCTAGCTGTTGAAAGTGTAGGATTCGAGGTATCATAATGAAAAATATTTCGGTGTTCTATATATTGGGCGACTCCTGACTTGATAAGAATGTTTAAAAGGTCCTTCTTGACTTCACTTACGATTAAATAGCGTCCAAGTTTATTCATATGCCTAACTAATTCTTCAAGAGCCATGACACTGGAGGCATCCATATTATATGCATTTCGCATTTTTAAAATGACGATTTTAAGTTGTGGGTCTTCGTAAATGCGCCGCATTTGTTCTTGAAATAAATCCGCTGCACCAAAAAATAATTCCCCCTCAACGTGAACAATCGAAACTTCTGGTATATTTCTATTGGAATTTTCGGATTCTAATAAGTCACCTTCTTGATTGAAGGAATATTCTTTTAATTCTGGCTTAGCGACCTTTTTTAAGAATAGCAGAATAGAGACACCAACTCCAAAATATATAGCACTATCTAGAGAGATGTAGAGTCCAGAGACAAGAGTGGCTAAGAAAACAACGGCATCTGAGCCAGTTGTTTGAGTGACAATTCGGATGGCGTGCCTATTCAATAATGACAAGCCTACAATGACGACTAAAACCGACAAAGCACAGACAGGAATATATTGAGTGAGAGACCCAACTGCGAATATTCCGATCAAAATAATAATACCAGAAAACAGATTAGAAAATACAGTTTTACTACCACTTTCATAATTTAAGCTGGATCGGGTTAGGGAACCAGAAGCGGGCATTCCTGCAAAAAGCGAACATGCGATATTAGTCATACCAATAGAATACATGGCTTGATCATTATTTAAGCGCACCCCTTTTTTAATGGCCAATGATTTACCAATAGAAATGCCTTCAAGAATACAAAGTAGTGCAATGGCGATTGCCGTACTGGTGAGTAATTTGATGGAAGCAAAGCTTACCTGAGGAAGTGAAAAAGATAAAAAAGATTGATCGATGGGAGGGAGAAAAAGTATTTCAAATTGCTTGCCATCAATAAAAAAAGTGAGAGCGGATATGGCAATTAGGACAATTGCTATGTTGGGTAATTTTCGAAACTTAAAGTTTAGCAAAGCATAGAGTAAGACAGTGGCTAGGCTGATGACTAAAGTCGGAAAATGTGTGAAGGGTATATTTTGAAAGATCCCTCCCACCAAAGTAAAAAAACTATCTTTATGTATGCTCGTGAGATCGAGTTGAAGAATATTGGGTATTTGATTGAGGATAATGAACAGCGCAGCGGCTGTAATATAACCAGTTATCACTGAGCGAGAGACATATTTGATTAAATCAGCCGTTCGGAAATAAGATCCAATTACGATGAATATTCCAGTAAGGAAAACTAAAATGCTAATATATGGGAGTTTATCCTCTTCAGGAAGCCCTAAGCTAGCAAAAGTAGTGAAGAGCATTACAGCTGTGGCGTTGGTAGGACCAAATGTAATGAGATTTGATTTAGCAAAGAAAACACAGGATATAGATGCTATTGCAGAACCAATGATTCCATAATGAATAGGCAGGCCTGCGATCAGTGCGTATGCCATGCCTTGAGGAAAGGCGAGTAAGGCAACATTAATGGCGCTTTTTAAATCATCTTGGAGAAATTTTAATCGGTATTCTTGGATCGATTTTGTGAGTGGCAAGAATTCTAAGGCATGAGTCCTGTGTGCGGACTTAACTATGTTTTTTAAAAGCTGTAGTAAATGAGTCACCGAAAACTTAGTTATTTGGATATAAGGTCTCCATTACTGTTTTATGTAATGGTGCTTTTGCGGCAATGATACTTCTTTGCTCAAAAGCATCTTCTCCATTCCACCCAGTGTAAGTAAATCCAGCCCCCTCAAGACAAGGTAAAATAGCGGCACAATCCCAAATTTCCATCATTGGGTCGCACATAATATCGGTGAAACCTGAACAGAGTAAGATATAGCCTCCAGCATCACCCCAGGAACGATATAAGGCTGTTTTTTGGGGCAAATCATCCCACTTGGCATTATTTTGCCATAAAGTTTTTCGAATAGGATCGGTCGTGCAAAGAGTTGCTTGTTCAATGGGGCGGGCGGCGCGTCCGTTGACAGGAACTCCATTAAGTGTGGTGGTTTGGCAATCTCCAATGAGTAATTGCTTGAGAATCGGTTGATTAATTGCACCGAGCACCGGTCGTCCGTTATGGAGAAGGGCAATTAAAGTTGCAAATAGTGGCACCCCTGAAATGAAGGATTTTGTTCCATCAATAGGGTCTAAGACCCAAACAAATTCATTGTTTTCATTTTCGGCTCCATACTCTTCTCCAATAATACCGTGGTCAGGGAATTCTGCATTGATGAGTTCACGGATCTTTTTTTCTGCATTTTTATCAGCAAGGGTCACTGGTGTGTTGTCCGATTTGTGTTCTACGTCCACATTGACGCCATAATGAGGAATAATTTCTTCAGTGGCTACGTCACACAAACGTGTAATAAATTTTTTGAATAGTTGATTTTGCTCCGGATTAAGTGCACACATGATGAATTGAAAACTTTAAATTTCAGATTGATGAACATTATCCAAGTTGCAATCGTTTAGTCGGAAATTATCTTAAGATTTTTTATATACACTAATGGATCAAATTATTCATATAATTGACTTTGAAGGAAGTGCTAAGACAGGGGTTTTGGAATGGGGTATCGTTTCAATACAAGGGAACACTCTATTAGAGGCAAAGACACGTTTGTGCGGAACAGAAAGTACAATTGATGCGGTTGAAAGGCAGCAACATGGGATCACTTCAGAGCTTGTTGTTGAATGTCCGAATTTTGAGCAAGATTTTGATCTATTTGCTAAGTTACGAAAATCAGGACCCCTTTGTGCTCATAATGCCTCAGTAGAGGATCGTTTCCTCAAAAATACATGGTCCTACACTCGTCAATCACCTGATTTTGCGAGTCCTAAGAAGAATCAATTACGCGCAAGTTGGGGTCCATGGTTGGATACACTGCCAATTTATCGTCGCTTATATCCAGATTTAGATAGCTACCAATTAAATACTTTGATTCGTTTGTTTGGCTTAGAGGATAAATTGACTCAGTTAGCTCGCTTACATTGCCCTAAGGAACGCATTCGCTACCATTGTGCATTATACGATGCCCTTGCAAGTGCATTACTTTTACAGAGACTCTTCTCACTTGAGGAATTAAACGATCTTTCTTTATATCAGTTATTTACATTAAGCGCGAGTTCGGCTTCAGTATTTAATCAAAGAAGGCAGCAAGAATTATTTTAATAGAGTCAGCTATATTTTGAAAAATAAGAGACAGAAGATAGTATTTTTTGGTTCAGACTCGATTTGTTTACCATCTCTTGAATGGTTATTCTTAAAAGGTGAGGAACAATGGGAATTATTAGCGGTAGTTTCCCAACCCGATCGAAAGCAAGGAAGAGGACAAAAGCTTAAATCAAATCCAGTTGCTGAGTATGCTAAAGATAAAGGAATTCAATTACTTCAACCCGATAAACCAGGTGAGGGTTTGGTACAATTTTTTGAAGATCATAAGGTAGATATCTCTTTTGTTATGGCTTATGGGCATTTTTTGGGGCGAGGAATTCGTAAGGCATCTAGACTAGGGATGGTTAATTTTCATGGGTCTATTTTACCTAAATATAGAGGTGCTTCTCCTGTAGAAACAGCTATTGCATCTGGTGAAAAAGAAACAGGAGTTTCGTTAATGCAAATTGATCGAGAAATGGATGCAGGTGCAGTTGCCGATATCGAACGAATCGCAATTGAAAAAGAGGATTGTGCTTCAAGTGTCCGAAAAAAAATTGGTCAAGCAACCATTCCAATATTGGAGCGTTCTATGACTAGCTTATTAAAAAGTGAACTGGAATTCAAACCGCAGGATGAAACACTTAAGAGTCACTGTCGTAAGTTGACCAAAGAAGATGGTTTGATCGATTTTGGATTGAGTGCACAGGGAATTCACAATCGGTGGCGTGCATTTAAGACTTGGCCAAACAGCTTTTGTTTTCATGGGGAAACCCGAATAAAAGTGGGACAATTAGAAATCTGCGAACATTCTTTGGCAGGACATGAATTGAGTCTTCCTAGTGGTTCGGTCATTCTTGAAAAAGACAGTCTCAAGGTAGTTACTTCAAATGGATTAATTAGAATATTAGAGCTACAAAAAGCGGGTGGAAAAATGTTAGCAGTCCCTGATTTTTTGAGAGGCTATACAATAAAAGATGGCGATTTATTAAAAGGCCAGAAGAGCATTCCGCTTTTGTTGTGACTTAATCTAAATGACAGTCCTCATCCATTGCATTTTTTTTGCGAAAGAAAACGGATTTACACAAGACCGCATTGAGGAAATAGGCTAATAAAAGACTCGCAGAAATATGATTCCAAATACTTAAATGTGCATGGTGTTCTTTGAAGTCGCTCATTTTAATATCTAATAATAAATTTGTCAAAAAGCCTGCACTCCAAGCGATTACTACAAGTGTTACAATGTAAATGATGGTAGCTTGTTTTCCTATGATTTTTAAGGTCGCTAAAATGGTGGCTGAATTAGTAGCAGGGCCAACGATGAGAAATACAAGAACTGCGCCTGGTGAAATACCCGCGCTTAGGAAGGCAAAAGCTAAAGGCAGAGACTCAACTGCACATACATAGAGTGGTAGGCTGATCAAAGTAATTCCAATAAAGGCGACTAAGCCTGAACTAAAAGTTCCGGTGAAGAAATCACCTGGTAAAAAGTTGTTTATAAGTCCCGCAATGAATATTCCAATGAGAAGTGGCTTATATAAATCAAGTGGTAACTCTACAAAAAAGTAGCGAAGCGAAGCAGAGATTGATTTGTTACTTGTCGGTGCATGATGCGATTCATGATTTTCTAAATCCGGTACTGAAGCTTCGTTGTTTTTACAAAAAATATCGACTAATATGCCAGAGACGAGCCCGCAAAGCAAAGCGACAAACAGCTTAATCACAGTAAATGCACCGCCAAATAAGCCATAAGTTGCCAAAATACTATCAACTCCTGTCTGAGGAGTAGAGCTTAGAAATGATATGGTAGCACCACGACTGGCACCAATTTTTCTTATCGAAGAAGCAACTGGAATCACTGAGCAGGAGCACAGTGGTAGTGGGATTCCTAAAATAGCGGCTTTAAAAACAGACGAAATGCTGGACTTTCCTAATTGATTGATAATGAGCTTAGGAGGGATACAGTAATGCAACAACCCAGCAATTGAAAAACCAATCAGTAAATAAGGTGCAAATTCAGCTAATATATTCCAAGATGTTTTCGCTAATTCTATTAACATGATACCTTAAATTCTAATCAACGAATCCAGTTTTAGCTTTGTGGTATTTGATTGTTACAACTGACAGCTAAGACCGGTATTTTTGTTTTTACCCATACTTCATTCTCTTTGAAGATTTTAGCACTGACCGATTCAAGTGTTTCGCCCATTGATTTGACTGGAAAACGGCTCCCTTTAGGGGAGGCATTATAGGTGTAGGCAGATTGATGGATTTTATCAATTACGGCTTGTGGATTTGCCTCTTCTGGGATTTGCAGAACCCAACTAGCAAAATCTTTATCGACTAACACGCCATCATTATCTGCAATCAAAGTAATGAATTGTTTTTTGACTAGGGGTGGGCGTGCTTCTTTTTCAGCTTGTTCGATCTGAAGCTCCGTAGCTATATCGTTCAAGATATCGTTAATTTTTTGAATATCGCTTTCGTTTCGATGTAAAATGTGTTTCAGTTTTTCAACGTCTATTTTAGCCATTAGAGAAATTTTTTATTAAATTTGATGGGTTTAGCTTTGTCTATTGTTGAACTAATATCGTCCTTACTATTAATGAAAGCTATGTTATTGGTTTTGGAATGCCAACTCCATTTTTCACCAATAACATAATACTTAATAGGCTTATTTGGATTCTGAACTTTTGCCGCTACTGTATCTGAAATTTTTGTGATGACTTGACTCGTTATTGAGGTTTTTGAATTAACCTTAGCAATAACCAATATTGTTTCCTCATCTTCATAAAGATCAGAAATTTGAATGGTCCAAGCTGGATTGGGCACTTCTAACTCTATGCCTATGTCCGTTAGTATTCGATTATCTTCATAGAACGTTCCTGAAGTAACGGTTACAATAGAATCAGGATTAAAATATTTTTCGATGATATTATTCACTTGGTTTTTGGAAACCATATTTAATAATTTTGGATAGATATCTATGTAAAAAGGAGAAAACCCTCTAAGCATAAAACTATGGATTTGCCTAGCAACTGTACTTGTTTGGGATAAGCCAACAAGGTATTTCCCCTTGATCGTTTCTACAGCTTGAACGACTTCTTCTTCAGTAACTCCCAGTTGATTCCAATTGTATATTACTTTTTTAGTTGCTTCAATTCCTTGCTCTAAGAGTTCAGGAGAGAAGCTAGCTTCTAAGGCCCAATTACCTGTATCAAAAATATCTCCTTCATGAAATGAATGAATGCTGTAGGTAAGTCCTTGTTCTTGGCGAATAGATTTCATTAAACGAGAATTAAAACTTCCGCCTAAAATATAATTAGCAACACTGAAAGAAACATAATCAGGGTTGTCTCTTTTAAGAAAAGTTCGAGCACCCATATAGACTGAAATGCTTGTTTTATCAGGAATGAAATAATCAATTCTTTCCGGACCCGCTACAGTTGATTCAGAGTGTTTTAGAGCATCATCTTCCTTAGAATTCCAAATACTAAAATAATTTCTTACACTTCGCTGTATTAGAGATGAATTAATATCCCCAGCAAAAACAATCTTCATTTGTTTGTTACCGTAATGCTTCTTGTGAAATGCTTTTAAATCTTCAACAGTGACTGCTTCTAAGCTTTCTTGAAGTTCCGCTAAACTATGTTGATAATTAGGATGATCTTTAGGGTATAAACTTTGAGATAGAAGAGTATCTGCCTTAAATTCGGTACTTGTTTCTAAGTCTAAAAAATAAGCATGGTATTGTGTCTTTAAGTTATTAAATACTTCTTTGTCGAATCTGGGGTTTTTTAAGAGATCCGCTAAAATCTTCATAAAGGCTTCCGTGTCCTTTTTTAAGAATTTACCGCTAAATGTCAGTGCATTACTTTTTGAATCGAATTGGATCTTTATGCCGAGCGAATTAAGCAACTTTGTTATTTCGAAGCGATCCAAGCTTAGTGTCCCCTTATCTAGCATACTCGCTGTTAGATCGGCAATGATAGGGTTGCCTTCTAAGGATTTTTGGTCACCTGCTGAAATACTTCCTGAAAAGGATACGACTTGATCTATCGGAATGTCAACGGTGACTAAATGGATTTTAGAAATATAAACTTCTTTTATATTGGGAGTGAAATCAATTTCTGACTTATATTCATTTTCCCAAACATCAAGTTTTTCATAGGGTTCTTTGAAATAATAGGGAGCGGTCAAGTTTTCCGGCCTTGAGTTCTGTCCTAGGTGTGTAGAGGTAGGGATAAACCAACCAATAGTTTGTTGCTCTTTTTTTAAGTAAGTGAGGGCAACTCGATTTAAATCTTCTGAAGTCGTTTGATCTATTGATTTTGAAAAATTTATATAGTCTTTCCAATCACCTATAGCTATTCCATCATTAATTAAGTCAGCTATTTGAAATGATCCGTCTTTGGAATAAATAAGATTCGTTAAATAAACTGATTTTGCCTGTGCGAGCTCTTCATCGCTCACACCGTTTTCTGCGATTTTTTCAATTTCATCAGATAGAATTTTCTGTATCTGCTCGTGGGTCGTTTCTGCGGTTAATGTTGCCCCAAAGAAAATTAAGCCCGGATCTTTTAAGCGTCTAGGGAATACGTAAGACGCACTGGCCAAACCTTTATCATCAAGGGCTTTGTAAAGTCGTCCAATTTTATCGGCTCCTAAGATTTCACATAGTAAAAGTAGAGCTGGCCAGTCGTCATTTGTTCCTTCAGGTGCTTTATTGGCAATCATGACTGCCCCAACTTGTCCGCTGCGATGCGCTTCAACAAAACGAGATTCTTTTTGTTCGGGCTCCACAATTTCAACGGATGGAATTGAATGTGGTGATCTAGGAATGGCTCCAAAATAATGCTTTATCGCTTCAAGCGTACTTGCTTTGTCAAAGCCACCTATGACTGTTAAGACCGCGTTGTTTGGCCAGTAGTAGGTGTCGTAAAAGGCTTGCAGCTTTTCAACGGTAATGGATTCGATATCTCTTTTCCACCCAATGATTGGGTGATGGTAGGGATGCTTTTCGTAAGCAGAGGAAAAAATCTTTTTTTGTAGAGTAGCATATGGATTATTTTCTCTTCGTTCATATTCATTTCGCACAACAACCATCTCTGAAGCCAAGGATTTTTCGTCCAATTGTAAGTTGCGCATACGATCGGCTTCCAATTGAATTGCTAGTGGTACGTGCTTTTTTCCTAAAGTCGCATAATAATTTGTGCGATCAAACGATGTGGTTGCATTAGAGCGTGCGCCAATATGCTCCATTTGATTTGAATAATCTAAATCCGAATCAAGTGGGAAGTTTTTTGTACCCTTAAACATCATGTGCTCTAGAATATGAGTTGCTCCAGTCACTCCATCTTTTTCGTTCCGAGAGCCCACGTTGTAAGTAAGCATTACTGTGGCGACTGGCATACTTGGATTATGATGGAGTAAAACTTTTAAGCCATTGTTCTCTAATTCGTATTCTTCGATTGCTTCGTATTTTTGAATGAATTGTAAGCTTGTATTATTGTTTAGTTTGTCCGCAAAAGTCATAAAATAAAATCCGTAAAGAAGCGTTAATATATAAAAAATTCGGTACATTTTAGAAGAGTTTGTCTTGCGTATACGCTTAGTCGTAAAATAGATTAATGGTACACTGATAATTACTACACTATATTAAATTTTTGACATCCTAAATATATGCCAACGGAAAATTTGTTTAATTTGCTTTCAATTAGGTTGTAAATAATAAGTATCGCTCAAATGAAAAATTTATAACTAATTTTCAGAATGATAGCCTTACATAGATTTATTGTAAATTTTACTAATATCAAGCTTCGAATAGAAAGAGCCTGTCAGGAAAGTGGGCGAAATGTTTCAGAGGTCCAATTATTGCCGGTAACAAAGACACATCCAATAGATGCGGTTGAACATGCACTTTATGTAGGATTGGCTAGCGTTGGAGAAAACAGAGTTCAAGAAGTTAAAGAAAAAAAACCACTCTGTTCAGAAAACTGTTATTGGGAATTAATTGGACACCTTCAATCGAACAAAGTAAACGATGCCGTAGAGTTGTTTGACCGAATTCAATCAGTGGATTCTTTAAAACTCATTCGTAAATTGAATTCAGCATGCGAAGCATCAGGGAAAGTGCTACCAATTTTTTTACAGTGTA
>NTJV01000022.1 GCA_002457235.1 Puniceicoccaceae bacterium MED-G32 | reverse complement strand
TAACGATTTCAAACGCTCCATTATTAAATCCCCTATCACTTTAGCCGGTATTTCTTGGTCGTAGTCCTTATTCAGCTCAGCCGTCACCTCAGAAATCAAAATCTCAATTTGCAATCGCTCAATCGGACGTTTTTCAACTGCTTTTTTTAATCCATTGATTAATTTATTACGATCAAAGTCTTCTCTTCGTCCGTCACGCTTCACAACTTGTAACTCAGAACGCATAATTTCTTCGATGGTGCTGAAACGGAAATCACAGTCTAAACATTGACGGCGGCGGCGAATTGATACCTCATTTTTACTCAAGCGAGAATCAATGACCTTGTTATTCAACGATCTGCATTTTGGGCATAACATATTTTCAAAAAAATACTAAGGTTGTTTATAAAAATTACAACTTAAGAAAATTTTTTAATAAAGAAATCCCTTTTTCTGTAGCAATTGATTCAGGATGAAACTGAACGCCCCAAATCGGCAATGCTTCATGAGCAAATCCCATTATTTCACCTTCTTTCGTTTCTGCAGTAACCTTTAAACAAGTGGGTAAAGTTGCTCTATCAACAATTAATGAATGATATCGGGTACATTCTAAAGGATTCGGCAAGCCCTCAAAAAGATCTGTATTTTGGTGAAAAACAGGAGAAGTTTTACCGTGCATCAGACGATCTGCACGCACAACATCGCCACCAAAATACTGCCCTATTGATTGATGTCCTAGACAAACTCCTAAAATAGGGATTTTCCCTGCAAATGCCTCGATCATTTCTAAACTCACACCTGCTTCATTAGGAGAACACGGGCCTGGAGAAATCATTAAACGATCTGGCTTTAAAGCAAGGGCTTCTTCAATAGAAATCTTATCATTTCTGAATACGGATTGCTCCACACCCAATTCGCCAAAATACTGAACTAGATTGTATGTAAAAGAATCGTAATTATCTATGACTAAAAGCATATCGAAACAATTAATCGCCTCCTAAAACCTTGGCCACTTCCTGAACATCCTTATCACCACGACCACTTAAATTACAAACTAACAATGCATCCTCAGGAAGTTCACTCGCCCGTTTAATAGCGTAAGCAATACCATGCGAAGTTTCTAAAGCTGGAACTATGCCTTCAATCTTACATAATAATTGAAAAGCATCTAAGGCTTCTTCGTCAGTCGCATATCCAAAATGGATTCGATCCATTTCTTTATAGTAAGCATGCTCGGGACCGACTGCTGCATAATCCAAGCCTGCAGAAACCGAATGAGTTGAATCAATTTGCCCATCTTCCGTTTGCAAAATCCAGGTCTTTGCCCCTTGGAGAATCCCTAAACGACCCCCAGAAAAACGGGCAGCATGATCTCCGCTCTCTAATGAACGTCCCCCAGCTTCAACTCCAGTTAAAGTTACCTCTTGGTCCTTTAAAAATGAGAAGAAGAGCCCAATCGCATTTGAGCCACCGCCTACACAAGCACAGATCTCATCTGGTAAACGTCCCTCTTTTTCTAAAATCTGCCTGCGAGTTTCTTCTCCAATGACTCTATGAAAATCTCGTACAATCATTGGAAAAGGGTGTGAACCCAATGCAGAACCAATGATATAATGGGTATGCCTAACATTTGTTACCCAATCACGCATCGCTTCATTCACAGCCTCTTTAAGTGTTTTTTGTCCAGCAGAAACTCCACGGACTTCTGCACCACAAAGACGCATACGAAATACATTCAAAGATTGTCTTCGCATATCCTCTTCGCCCATGTAGATAACGCATTCTAGCCCTAACTTTGCACAAATTGCTGCAGTAGCAATGCCATGCTGTCCTGCCCCTGTTTCTGCAATGATGCGCTTTTTACCCATTCGCTTTGCTAATAGAGCCTGTCCTATAGCGTTGTTTATTTTATGGGCACCAGTGTGTAGCAAATCTTCACGCTTAAAATAAATTTTGGCTCCTTTGCAGTGTTCACTAAGTCGTTCTGCAAAATACAAATTAGTGGGTCGGCCAGCAAACTCTCTTAAGTATTCATCTAATACTCGATTATACTCAGGATCCTGCTTTGCTGCCTTGTATGCCTTTGTCAATTCATACAAAGGAGTCATCAAAGTCTCAGGCACATACATACCCCCAAATTGCCCAAAGTGACCACTCGCATTCGGCATATCAGTTGGTTCAAAATCTGTCTCCTCTTGATTCATTAAATATTTGTTATTTTCACTTTAATAAAAGGCGTGGAATTCATTGATTTGTCAACTAGCGAGATAGGCTTTAAAGTTTTCAACATCTTCAATAGTATCAATACCAATAGTTTCTTCATTCGATATCCCCACATATATCGAATGCCCATTTTCCAAAACCCTTAATTGCTCAAGGCTTTCTATTGCTTCTAATTGGCCTCTACGCATTCTTGAAATCGATCTTAAAAACTCAGCACTATAGCCATAAAGACCTATGTGCTTGTAGCAACGATTTTGTAAAAGCCAATCTGTTGAAACTTTCCCCTTTGAGGCTCTAGTATAAGGGATTGGTGAACGAGAAAAATATAAGGCATTTCCATCTAAACTGCATACCACTTTCACATCATTTGGGTTATAAAACGCTTCCGTTTCGGTAAAAGGAGTGGCTAAAGTAGCCATCTGGTGTCCCTTCTTAAAACTATCTGCAAGTGTTAGAATCTGAGACCCAAGGATTAATGGCTCGTCTCCTTGAACGTTAATCACCCATTCAGCACCAATTGTTTGATTTGCCTCAGCTATACGATCTGTCCCACTTAGATGGTCGTCTCTTGTTGGTATCGAATCGAAGCCATATGACTTCAAACATTCTGATAACTCTAAAGAATCAACTGCAAAAAATAGCGGAAAATTAGGCGCTTCACTTTTTATCCGCTCGGCCGTCCATATGATTAAGGGTTTACCATTTATTTCATAAAGCAGCTTCCTCTCTAAGCGAGAAGACTCCAATCGGGCAGGAACAATAATTGTAGGTAATTGACTCATTGTCATTCAGTCATATTTAATAAAAATTATGGATATAGAAATAACTGTCATGCAAGCTAAAGAACTTCGAGAAAAAAATCCATTGATTCAATTTCTCGATGTTCGGGAACCCGAAGAAGTTGAAATTGGCCATATTAGAGAAACTCTACACATACCACTAAACATGATCCCATATAATTTGGAAAAAATACCCAAAGAAGAAACCTTGATTGTTTATTGTCATCACGGGATGCGTAGCCTCAAGGCAGTTGAATATTTAAAAGCAAAAAGATTTGATAATGTGGTTAATCTTGCCGGAGGTATTCACGAATGGTCCACAAAAATTGACCCAACTATACCCACCTATTAAAATCAATCATCGCTGTACGATTTCTCGTACGGATTAAAAGACTTTATTTGTTCAACTATTGGAAAATAATAGTATTTTTTGACTTCTTCACTTTCATTATCAAATTCATCACCTTCTACTGAATCAACTTGCATCGACATTTCAACTTTTGGAAAAATATCTGCCTCAATGAAATTGACCCTCTCCTTATTGAAATTGCCAACGGCTCTTTGCTCTAATTCATCCAATTTCACTATATTCACCTTAACCAAATCATCTTTTAAAATAATCGGCATCTTGTTTCCATCACTTAAAGAATGGGAAACACCTCTTTGGTCAGTAAATATAAGCGAGCCCAAATAACAACTAATCATAGCATTCCTTTGAGTGCTAACCTTTGCATCCTCTAGCTTTAGAGAAAAAATGCCCCCATAAGAAATAACTTTTCCTAAAGGAGTTTCAACAAGGATGTAAGAATCATTTTTCAAACCTTCTGCATTTATAAAAAGCAGCCCTTTATCAAAATACAGTATTGTGCGAGTTAATTCATAAAGTGATTCGTCCTTGAGTTCAGACTCTAGCCAACTGTGATCGAATGCTTCGATAGCCAATTTGCCAGGACCTTCCCATTTCCCAAGGATTCCAGTACTCGACTTAAAAAAAAGATTTGCTGTATCAAGAGCAGAAAATTTTGCTAATTGGGAAAATTCTAAAGGGAGCTTTTCTTTGGGTATCTCTGTGGCTAATTCTCCATATTTAGCAAATTGAATACCTGAATCCATTTGGTCAATTTGATACAGCCCGCGCTGCCATTTGAACGAATAAGCAAGGCTAGAAAGGCAAATAAAAACAAGTAATAATAAATAATTCCGTAACATAAACAATCTCTCTAAAGCTGCAATTTTTGATATAATGCCAGTGCTTCCTGATTTGTGGGAGCAATAACTAAGGCTTTTTCAATGTATTCCTTAGCCTCCGCTAAACGATCTTGAAAATGCATTAAAAAAGATCCCATGTAAAAATTTGTCTCAAAGTTATTAGGAGCTAATCGAATTGAACGATTGAATGACTTTTCCGCATCTTCTAAATCACCATAAAGCGTTAAACTGATGCCATGACGCATCCACGCTTGCCAATAATTTTTTTTACGATCTAAAACAAATTTTGAAGCCTCATGCATTTGTTCAGGATAATGTTTAAAGCGGATTGAGTTTTTATTATAAAGGGCATTCAAAACTTCATTTTTCAACAACCAAGCATCTAAGTTGTCTCTATTTTCTTTAATCGAATCTTCTACTAAATAAAGAACATTCAATAAATCCTCATCCTGAAAATTATCGGATGTTTCCAAAATAGTTTGAAAATCAAAAAAAGCATTTTTGTAAATGTCATGGGACTTTAATACCTTGTAGCCATCGTAAGAAAAAAGAACACCCAACAAGCAAGCAAATCCAAAATAATAACGTGCACTTTTGCTATTTTTTCGAATAACAAAATTTTTAGACACTGAATATTCACTTGTAGTAATTTTGAGGGCATACGGATCAATTTGTAAATTTAAAATAGCGATTAACACCATAAAAAAACAAACAAAAAAAGGTACAATTATAACAGAATGAAAAAGACTGATTAATGAAAATGTTACTAAAGTTGATATAATTATGGAAAATAGAAATCGCTCTAAAGGAACACGAGGCCTACTGTCTATTATTTTCATTCTAGGTATTGATTTCAAATATTGATATTTTTCTTTTAATATAGGCAATATAGGTTTCGCCAGTAATAGTATGCCAAGAACACCAAGCTCCGATAGAAGTAATAAATAAAAATTACTTGGGTTAGAGATAACTAAAGGGAAACTGAATGATTTAACTGATGGTAATTTTGCCTCAAATCCACCTAACCCTACTCCTAGCAGAAAATTTTTAAAAAATAAGAAGAAACTAGCGATCCAAGCCTTAAAGAAAAAAGAAATTTCTCCTAAACTAAATGCCGAAGAAAAATAATCACTAAATGAAGTAAAGGAATAATAAAAAGCTAAATAAGTCATGCAGGTAACAACTAAAACTGTAAGCAAAAACTTAATTCGTGTAGCTTTTTTATAAAAAGCAAAATAGCTACAACAAATACATGCAAGGGAGTACATTAAAAACCCTTGCAAATTATTTGCCATTACCAAGCCTACGAACAAAAGCAAAACAAGTGACAGCAAGACAAAGCGTTTTACTTTTTCCCAATAGCGAAAAAATATCGCCGGAACAATACCTGCAATAACAATGCTATTCAAAAAAGTATATGAGTTAGATTCAAAAAATATACCTGAAACTATTTTTTTTATCCCTAATTCACTTAAGCTTTTCCCATGAAAAAATTGATCGAGCCCAAGATAAATATGAGCCATTAAAGAAATAGATAGCCCAACAAAAATAATCCCCAGCTGCTTTAAATTTTTAACATGGTTTGCAAGAATCCATAAGACAATAAAGGCTTCAAAAAAATAAATTAAATATATTTGTCCGATCCAAGGTACTGGCGAAATAAAATTCACACTGACCAATGCCCAAATCAAAAATGGCAAAAATTTAAAAGGTATTGCGCTTAGCCTATAATC
The DNA here is from genome assembly GCA_002457235.1 of Puniceicoccaceae bacterium MED-G32. Taxonomy (GTDB): domain Bacteria; phylum Verrucomicrobiota; class Verrucomicrobiia; order Opitutales; family Coraliomargaritaceae. The sequence continues at coordinate 7,141 of NTJV01000022.1, read as the reverse complement.
CTCTTCCCTCCTTTTACTTTTATCCCTCAAATAAACATAAAAGCCATGTAGCAAAATTAAGATACCAAAAAGAGGAACGATAAAAGCATGGTTTCCTGGATCAACCCCTCCGTTAATTAATAAAAGTAGCGACAAGGTTAATGACAAAATAAAAAGAATAACCTTCTCAACAAAGCCTGTGAGTGACCGTACTTTCTTAGATAGAAATATAAATATCTGCTTAGGGTTAGATAACATCTTTTAATAAAATAGGATTGCCTGATAAATTTACAAATTTAAGTTAGATAAACTACAAGATAAATAAACTCCCAAAATACATTTTCTTTTCTTATGAAAGTTTTTATTTTAACTACTGGATTTCTGACTTTTTTCTCTGTGCTAGGATTAAAACTCTTTTTTGCATTTTCGCCAGCACCCCCCATTTCTTTAGATCAATCCCTTTCTAATATTATCCCCAAAGAAATAAATGGCTGGTCCTATACTGATTTTGATCTAGCTAATTCTGAAGAATCCAGTGATCGCATTGCTTCCTTTCTCAATTTTGACGACTCCTTATACCGTGTTTACGTAAAAGGGAATGTTCGTGTAGGGGTTTATATTGCTTACTGGACTCCGGGAAAAGTATCCTATCGTTGGGCCGGAGCGCACACGCCAGATACTTGCTGGGTCGTTAACGGTTGGACTCGCCTAGATCGAAAATACTCTATTCCTTTTCAAGTTAACGAATTTAAACTTAAAAATGCAGAATTTGGCATTTACAAAAAAGACCGAACTATAGAAAACGTTTACTTTTGGCACTTAGTCGGTGGAGAACCATTCGGATATGCACAAAAAGAAATCCCTAATATCTTTGGGGCATTAATTGATATCCAAAAATACGGACTTAATCTGAGGCAAGAACAATTCTTTATAAGACTTTCCAGTAACGAAAATCTGGAATCCCTACAAAAACTAGAAGGATTTGATGAAATTATTGGAGGATTAAGCCAATTACCTTTATCTTCAAAAGAGATTACTCTATTAAATTAAGTATATTGAATCCGCTGCCCTAGAAAATAGGTCTTGCAGGATTTCCAAAAACTGAAGTTTTAGGAGCGACATCTCGGATGACCACAGATCCCGCACCAATAATGCTTGATGAGCCAATTGTTTTAGACGGGATAATTCTAGCGCCGCTACCTAAAAATACTGACTCCCCTACTTCAACAAAACCAGTAATATCACATTGGGCACTGAGCGTAGACCAGTCTCCCACTTTAGAATCATGTCCGAGAGTTGTTGATAAATTAATCATAACAAAATTACCCACTTCAACATCGCAAGTGATGACAACATTCGGGCAAATAACCGACCCTCTACCAACCTTTGAACTTCTGCCCAATTTAGCCGAAGGGTGGATTAAGCTAATAAATTTACCTCCTTTGTCTATAAGTGACTGGCAAATTTCTTTTTTGATTGAGGGGTTTCCAATCCCGCAAATCAAGCAATCATTTTTGTCTGCTTTATAATCAGATATTTTATTAACTACTTTAGCTTCAATCGAAAATCCATCAAGTGCTTGTAAATTGTCATCAAGAAACCCAGCAAACGAATACTCTTCAATGAAGTCGTAAGTTTCGATCATCCAATCAAAAACTTCACGACCAAAGCCTCCTGCACCAACAATGTAAATCTGTTTCATAAGCTATACTTTTGATTGAATTAGATCAAAAAGCGACTGAACTGTATCACAAGATTCTATCTCAGTTTTTTTTAATAATACGCCATATTCTAAATCAATCGTATCCGTTAAAGTTAATATGGCTAAAGAATCCCACTCTTTTAATCCCTTGAATGCAGTCGTTCCAGTCAATGAACCTGTCTCCAAGCCATCCAAAGACTCTTCAAACTGCTGAATAAATCTATTAAATTCCATATACTTTAAATAAAAGGATTTCTCTGATACACAAGCTGAGAATATTTTGCATACTCACGATTTATAGACCCTCCATTCAAGACAGTCCAAATTAGAAACGGTCAATAAACAGTTCCCCCAAGACAAGCCGACGCCAAAACCAGAAAGAACAACTTGATGCGAAGACTTGCCTCCACTCTCACCAGTCAATGGGCCTGCCAATTCATAAGAAAGAGCACCAGGGATAGAAGCCGAACTGACATTGCCAAAAGCTCCAAATGATTCCACTGGGAAACGTCCAAGATCTACCTTCAAACGCTTGCCAATGTTATGCACCATATAACGATTCGCTTGATGTAAGACAAAGTAATCCACTGAATCCTTTGAAACATCTGCGTAATCGAGCAAAGCTTCTATCTCTCGAGGAACCACTTCTATTGAAAAATTAAAAACTTCAGAGCCATCCATAAATAAATTTTCTTTTGTACGAATATTTCCGTCATCATCTGAATATTCTTCAGCTGTCTCATTTGAAAATGGCAAGCGGGCCCCTCCAGCAGGAACGATTAAAGAATCTGAACCTCGACCATCTGTCCCTAAACGAAACCAAGACACGCCTGCACCCATTCGTTTTTCGACCATTGTTGCACTTCCCGCATCACCAAACAAGGATGCGGTCGCACGATCTTTAGGATGCACTAATCGACTGAGAGTATCCCCTGCTAAGACTAAAACTCTCTGCGATGAACCATTTGAAATAATTGAATAAGCTAACCAAAGCGCGTAAACAAATCCCGAACACCCCAACCCTACGTCTAAAGCGGCACAATCTGTGCCACACTTTAATCGACCATGCAATAGAGTCGCATTACTCGGTTGCGAATGATCAGGCGTTTGTGTCACATATAAAATTCCATCCAAGTCACTAGGATCTATATTTAATTGATCTAAAAGGATTTGCGCTGCTTGTGTGCACAAATCTAAGTTAGTTAGCTCATTTGATGCGAATCGTCTCTCATTGATTCCAAGCGTCTTTTTTAAACGCTCGATTTGTCGAATATTTCCTCCATATAAATCCACATCTTCTTCAATGGAACGGATTTTCGGTGGTACTACTGTAACTGAACCAGTCAAACTGACATCCACGAATTGATTTGCAGGCATAGCTCTAAGTTGACACTAATCGTATTAAAGTAAATATTGTTTTAATCAAAAAAACATACTTTAATTTAAATTATCAAAAAACAAACAAAGTCATTGCACCCAAACAAAAAACTTTAAAGATACTACATTTTTAATCAACGAAAGGACTATTTTGGATCTTAAAACAATCAAACAAGTAATCGATTTAATGAAACGCTCCGAGCTCTCAGAGTTCGAATTCGAGGAGGACGGGTTTAAGCTACGCCTTAGCAGAGAATCAAATAACTCTGTAGCACCTATCATTCAAAGCGTTGCACCAGTCAACCCAGTGGCAGCCACTCCAGCTACTCCTGCTCCAGCATCCTCTGCTGAAAAAGAAAAAGCTGAAGACCCTAATGTTGAAACCATTAAATCCCCTATGGTCGGTACTTTTTATCGTGCCCCTTCTCCAGATAGTGCAAACTTTACTGATGTAGGTAAAAAAGTCGATGTCGACTCGATCGTCTGTATTATAGAAGCAATGAAAGTGATGAATGAGATTCAGGCTGAAGTTAAAGGGACTATTACAGAAATCTTAGTTGAAGATGGAGATGCCATAGAGTTTGGTCAGCCATTATTTAAATACAAAAAAGCGTAATCGCATTCGATGATAAAAAAAGTTCTTATCGCAAATCGAGGAGAGATTGCTCTCCGTATTGTTCGAGCCTGTAATGAATTAGGGATCAAAACCCTAGCCGTTTATTCAGAAGCCGATGAACAGTCCTTGCACGTTCAATTAGCGGATGAAGCAATATGCATTGGTCCTGCCGTAAGTAGCCAAAGTTACCTAAAGGCCGATCGCATTATTGCAGCAGCAGAGATAGCAAATGTAGATGCGATTCACCCTGGTTACGGATTTTTAGCAGAAAATGCTGATTTCGCTGAACAATGTTCAGACTGTAAAATTAAATTTATTGGGCCTTCCTCTGATGCCATCGTCAACTTTGGGGATAAGGCTAAAGCAAGAGAAATGGCATCTAAGGCTAAAGTACCGGTAATTCCTGGTAGTGAAGGGATTGTCGATAATGAAAAAAAAGCACTGAGCGTAGCTAAAAAAATTGGCTTTCCGGTCATTATTAAAGCCGTAGCTGGTGGTGGAGGTAAAGGAATGCGTGCTGCTCACAATGCCGTAGCCTTTGCTAAAGAATATAATAGTGCGCGTAACGAAGCCGAAAAAGCCTTTGGAAATGGAGATGTCTATATCGAAAAATTTCTTGAAGCACCAAGGCATATTGAAATCCAAGTCTTAGGCGACCAATACGGAAATGTTATACACTTAGGGGAACGTGACTGCTCAGTCCAGCGCCGTCACCAAAAATTAATTGAAGAAGCCCCTTCCCCTTTTATATCGGATGACACACGAAAAAAAATGGGGCGTGATGCTGTTAAATTAGCTAAGTCCGTAAAATATGAAGGAGCTGGTACTGTAGAATTTTTGGTCGATGATGAGCAAAACTATTACTTCATTGAAATGAACACTCGTATTCAAGTTGAACACGGAGTCACTGAAGAGGTCACTGGCGTTGATTTAGTGAAAGAGCAACTGCTTATTGCTAGTGGTGAAAAATTAAACTACGAACAAAAAGATATTAAATTCACTCGCCATGCAATTGAGTGTCGTGTCTGCGCCGAAGATCCTTCGAGAAACTTTGCACCCTGCCCTGGTGAAATTAGTGTTTATTATTCTCCCGGAGGTCATGGCGTAAGAATCGACTCTCACGTTTACGGTGGTTATACAATTCCTCCACACTATGATAGTATGATTTCAAAAGTGATCACCTATGGACGCAACCGAGAGCTAGCATTAGATCGCATGGATCGAGCACTCAAAGAATATATTATCCGAGGAATCGCTTCTAATATATCATTTTCACGTGCAATAATTAAAGACCCTACATTCCGTTCAGGTAAAGCAACCACTAAATATATTGAAGAATTTTTAAAACGAGCACCTAAGAATCTTTACAGCTAGGATTTAACGCTTTATATTAACTAACATGAACAACGAAAATTCAGAAACAAATGTCCCTCTCGTTTCCGAAGAAACAAATACCTTAGGCGATATCCAAATTAATTTCAATGTGGTCGCTAATATCGTTCGAATTGCTGCCCTTGAAGTACCAGGGGTTGCTACAGTTGGTGGCGGATTAGTAGACGGTATTGCAGATATGTTTCCTCAGAAAAAATTTGATCGTGGAGTACGCGTCAAAGCTGACGAAGTAGGCGACTATATTATAGATATAAAAGTCATACTTAAGTTTGGGGTTGAACTCGCCCATGTTGCAGAACAAGCACAACATAGAATAATTGAGCAAGTGGAGAAAATGACCAGTCGCTCAGTTTCTCGAGTCAATGTCATTGTTGATGGTGTAAAAACCACAGAACAAACTCAAAATGATGACTGGGATGAGGAAACTCATACCGACTAATCCATGTAGTTTAGAGGTTTGATGTTAACTCAACAACTTCTATTCAAGTGCATTTAATGCTATGACCTTGATCGATACACTTTTAAATTTATTAAAAGAAATAGGCATTACAAATGCGTTAGTAGCCTATTTAATCTTAGGGGTCTGCGCATTTATTATACTGCTCATTGTTTTGAATTGGTTCACTTCTTTGTTCAAAAGCCCACGGCTCATAGCTTATAAAACAGAAAAAGGAATCGTACAAGTTAACAGCGGTGCTATTTCTGATTTAGTGCAGTCTATTTGCAAAAAAGAGAGGCATATTTCCCAGTTAAGAACCAAAATTGTTTCTAAACGAAAAAAACTCAATATACAGATTCGTTTACGAATTGAGAGTGGTAGCCATTTGAAAAGCATTGAGGAATCTCTGCAAAGTGATATCAGAGAAGCACTTCATGAAAGTTTAGGCATTGAAAATATTGGCTACATAGACATTATTGCTACTGGAATTAAAGATTCTAAAAATATTCAGCCTAGCTCCGAAAGCTTTGATTGAATCCCGACTAAATAGATAGCGAAGAAAATGAAACGACACGTTGGGCTATTAGTCATTTTATGTATATTGCTGTCAGCTTGCTCTGATACTTTTATTTACCAAAAGAGCCTAAGTCAATTTTCAGAACGTTTCGCAAAAGCTAATTCCGATGAAGATATGGATGCGATGCTTAGCTTGTATGCCACAGGAGGCCTAGAAGAAACAGATTTAGCTATTCTAGAAACTGCATTGAGCTTTGAGATTGGCCTCCCTATACAATCTATAAGTTTTCAAGAACTTTCAGGTGCCCCAGAAGAATCTATTGCCTACGAACATGAAGGGATTGAATATAAGGCAAGCTTGGCTCCGAAATTACGAATGCTTGTTGAATACGCAGATGAAGGCCAGCTTAGGTCTAAATTCAGCATTGGGCGAAATCCTAAAAAAGAATGGAAAATCATCACTGCCATTCCAAAAAATAAAAATTAAAATTAGAACGGTTCACCCAGTTGACAAAATATAAATATTTTGCACACTAACGGTTATGAAAGTTATTGCATATTTAAAACCAACTTGCGGATGGAGCATGGGCGTTCGTGCTATAATGAAAAAATATAATTTAAGCTACGAAGATAGGGATATTATCAACCAACCAGATCAATATGCAGAAATGGTAGAAAAATCAGGACAAGCACTTTCACCTTGTGTTGAGATAGATGGTGTAATGCTTGCTGATGTCAGTGGTGAGGAAGTTGAGAACTATCTTCTCAGCAATGCGCTAGTCAACACCAATAACGAAATCCCGGATGCACCGATTGATGCTCCGTGTACTGACGAAGAACATGAAGCGATGCGAACCAAAACTATCCGATTTTTTTAACTTTGACTCATATTGATCCCTTTAAACCGAGTCTTTACTCGGTTTTTTTAACTTATTTTTTAATTTATCACTCATTTTCTCATAGACATTCATTTTCTTTAAATTAAATTTCAAACTCTTTTGATTCTTCAATAAATTTGATTATATAAAGAACTAATAGTAACTCACACGCACATTTAGATTACAATCGATGCCAAATAGATACAGTAGACCAAAAAAACAAGGGCTTTATGACCCTCAAT